>NZ_JAOWHW010000151.1:0-113058 GCF_030332425.1 Citrobacter sp. Cpo142 | reverse complement strand
GCGATCAGATGTCACCGACAGAATATGAAAACCAGTATTATCAACGGCTCGGAAGTGTCTAGATTATCCGTGGCGATTCAAGTTGATTGCCCACGAAACCCTGTTTGCCGGTTCTATTAGCAGTACCGAGGTACATCCCCGCGAGGTGGTCAAACGCGCCCTGTACTTCAATGCGGCAGCAGTGTTATTTGCGCACAACCATCCCTCCGGTGACATCACACCCAGCCAGGCAGATAAGACCATCACGCAGCGTTTGGTGCAGGCACTTCAGCTCGTTGATATCCGCGTCCCTGACCATCTGATTGTCGGTGGCAGGCAAATCTATTCGTTCGCAGAACACGGTCTGCTGTGAGGTATTACATGAAAATTATCAGTAAACGCCGGGCAATGACGATATATCGCCAGCATCCTGAGTCCCGCATATTTCGCTACTGCACTGGAAAATATCAGTGGCACGGTAGCGTCTGTCATTACACCGGAAGGGATGTTCCGGATATCACAGGAGTCCTGGCTGTGTACGCCGAACGCCGCCAGGACCGCAACGGACCTTACGCCTGCCTGTTGAGTATCACCCTGAACTGACAATAAAGAGGTTATAAATGAGCAACACTACATGGGGCCTGCAGCGGGATATCACGCCGCGCCTGGGAGCACGTCTGGTGCAGGAGGGCAACCGGCTGCACTATCTGGCTGACCGGACCAGTATCACCGGCAAGTTCAGTGACTCCGAATGCCGGAAGCTGGATGAAACATTCCCGCACTTTATCAGCCAGATGGAATCGATGCTGACCACCGGTGAACTGAATCCGCAATACGCCCACTGCGTCACCCTGTGCCACAGCGGTTTTACCTGCGAAGCCGACACCCTTGGCAGTTGCGGCTACGTATACATCGCCATTTACCCCACTCAGCGCTAATTACTTTCACGAGAGCAAACATGAAACCTCAATCTGCAACAACTTCGCGGGCGGCGAAGCCTTGCCTGTCGCCCGTGGCAGTCTGGCAAATGCTGCTGACCCGACTGCTCGAAAAGCACTATGGCCTGACGCTAAACGACACCCCGTTCAGTGATGAAACTGTGATTCAGGAACACATTAATGCCGGGATCACTCTGGCCGATGCTGTGAATTTTCTGGTGGAGAAATACGAACTAGTGCGTATCGACAGGAAGGGATTTAGCTGGCAGGAACAATCCCCTTATCTTCGGGCTGTAGATATTCTGCGGGCAAGACAGGCAACTGGCCTGTTGCGACAAAGCCGTAACAACGCAGTACGGTAAATATTGCGTACAACCTTCCCGATTTACATTTCTGATCTTCCTCCCTTGTTTACATATTGCATAATGCGCCTGCCATTACCCGGCGGGTGCGTTTGCTTTTTACGGATAAAATATCATGCAAACTGAAGCTGAAGTATTAACCGGTCATAGCGAACTGATTTGCTCGACTAGTATTGAACGTATAGTGACAGGCCGCGATACAGCACTAAAACAGATCGAACAACTCATTCAGCAAATTGATGCCATTTCACGGCTGACCTCAGAAATAGGCGGTGGTACAGCGCAAGACTGGGCGATGAAAGCCGGGCACCGTTACGACAGTTGGCTGACTGAAAATACTGATAGAGCGCTACCTGCCGTCACCCACAATATTGACCGCAGTATCTGGCGCGATTTGATGCTGAAGTCCGGCATGATGGCCTTGATGGATGCGCAGGCTCGTGACCAGTGGCATAAGAACTTGGAGGAGGGCGATCTTCCTGCTATCAGCGAGGCGAATATCCTCAGCACCTTTGAGCAGCTACATCTGAATAAAATGGACGTCTTCGAACGCAGCATCATTAACGTGTTCAAAGGCCTGTCGTGGGATTACAAAACCAACAGTCCCTGCAGCTTCGGTAAGAAGATTATCGTCAACAATCTGGTGAAGCATGACCGATGGGGCTACAGCCTGAACTGGGGCTGGCGGCGCGATCAGTTAGCCGATCTGGAACGTATGCTGTATTTGCTGGATGGTAAAACCATCCCTGATAACCGGCACGATATCTCCATTCGGTTCATGGATTTTGTTCGCGATAATCCACATCAACAGGTCTTCGAGGATGATTTCTTTAGCATTCGTTATTTTCAGAAAGGCAGCGGACATATCACGTTTAAACGCCTTGATCTGGTGGAGAGGATGAATGATATCGTGGCAAAACATTTTCCTGGAGCGCTACCTGCAAGATAACCTGAGTAGATTATGGGTTTCTGGCATAATCATTGCGGCCAAGAACTCTCAACAGGCTACTACGTAACCTGTAAGTCTAATTTACAAGTTCAGCAGGGAGAGCATCGCCAGACGCTGGCAAACTGAATATGCGAAACTTCAGTTGTTCGGTTTTACCAAACAACTCGGCGTTAAACAGAAGCCGGAGGCGAAAAGGATATTGCCGCTTTACTACAGGCCAAAAAGTAGCTCTGGATGCCTCTGCTCTCCACAAGCAAAATCATTTGGGGGTGCTTATGGGGGTTACTCACTTATCCAACACAAAATGGCAATTTTAAATCAATGAGTTAAGTATCAAATGCGACTCCTGTGATCTCCGCCAATTATAATAATATTCAACTCCTAATTTAGAGTATATCCATTAATTCAATACCATTTATATCTATAACTTTCACAGGTGAAATAATGAGTGGTTTATTCGGCATGGAATACAAAGATATTGTAATGACAGCAGCAGTAATAATTGGTCCCATACTTGCTGTAGAAATACAAAAAATATTATAGCAATTTCGTGAAAAAAAACAAAATCGCTTATATATATTTAGAACTTTGATGTCAACCAGATCACAAAGACTGCATAGAGATCACGTACAAGCACTAAACATGATTGATATTGAATTCTACGGACGGAAAATCCCATTAATTAAGACACGGTATCAAACAAGCAGAGAGCAGGCAGTAACCCATGCCTGGAAAAGCTATAACAATCACTTAAACAAAGCAAAAGAATACCCTGATATAAATATATGGATATCAAAATCCGATGATTTATTCACCGAGCTTTTATATACGATCGCACAAGCCATGAATTATGACTTTGATAAAGTACAATTACAAAGAGATTGTTATAGACCGATAGCTCATGGAGATTTAGAAACCACTCAAGCTAACATATTAAAAGGTCTTGAAGATATATTTTCTGGTAAAAATTCTTTACCAATGACTATAACGAATATCCCCTTCAACGGGGCAAATACAAGGGATCAGGAAGCTCAGATGGGCAGCCAAGACCTTGATAGTAATAAGCCCTAACCTTTTGGCTCAATTCCTTTATGACGCAACTCCTCCCTCGCCAGTTCCTTCAACCAACTGGCGAGACTTACCCCTTCTTCTGCCGCCACAGCATCCAACTGCTCTTTCAATGCCGGATCAATACGCATTTTGAACTGCGGTGATTGACCGCCGCCTTTTGGTTTTTTTTCGCGCGATATGATTGACATGAGGCCACCTATCCAATTATCTTAACCATATAGGAGGCCACCTAAAAGCCTTCTACACTAGCAACGCCCCGATGTGCGGGAACACAGCCGGAGCGTCTAACCTCACCAACTATCAAGGAGTTGATTATGGCTGATTCGCATTCTACCCCAGACACCGACCAATCCGGAACCGAGCGTTCGGTAATTGTGGGATACCGCCCGAATGTTTTCGACAAATCCACACCCAAAATTATTCTTTCCGGCAAGTGGCTACGCGAAGCGGGGTTTGAAACCGGGCAACAAATTACCGTAAAAGTGATGAATGGCTGTATCGTCCTGATGGTCTATGGCGAGCAGGAACAACGGTTGCAGGATGAGCTGAAAGAGGCCAATCAGAAGTTAAATAGAATTGAGAGCACGCTGGCGACTCTTCAGTGAATTACGAGTCAACATGTAAGTGGCGCTTACATGTTAACCTGGTGCCGGATGGCGCTTGCGCTTATCCGGCCTACGCTATCAAATGAATCACCGAATAGAGCCATCGGGATAAAGGTACATCCCCCCTTCCAGATAAACAGGCTCACCGTCACTTATCTTCAAATCATCGTATAGCGATTGCATTTCATTATCTTCTGGCTCTGGCTCTGGCTCT
This sequence comes from Citrobacter sp. Cpo142, assembly GCF_030332425.1. Lineage (NCBI taxonomy): Bacteria > Pseudomonadati > Pseudomonadota > Gammaproteobacteria > Enterobacterales > Enterobacteriaceae > Citrobacter > Citrobacter sp. Cpo142. The sequence continues at coordinate 108,940 of NZ_JAOWHW010000151.1, read as the reverse complement.
GACTCTAGACGATAATAGGTATCTACATCATATTTCTCATTGCGTAAATCATCATCATTATAGATACTTAAATGTTTCTTTAGCCCTACAATAGTAAATATCCATTTTAGACCATCTTTAATATAATATGCACCGCCATAAGCATTCTCATCTGGAAATTCTTCATATCCCAGGCGTAGCGCGTGTACACGTGCATGTTTTCCTGTTGTTAGACTATTCATATACACTCATTTTAATTGTCTCATACCATACACTGAACGTCATATTCAAAACACTCTCCTGATAGCCTATGCCACAAGGTATAAATGACATCACAGTGAAGCACGCATTATAATGTCAATTAAATGGACAGGCACAATACCATCTCAGCTTAAATGATATGTGTATTTTTATTTATAAATAATTGCAACAATGGACGACTAATGAAAAACGTATTTATGGCGATGATTATCGCTCTCGTCACTATCACCGCATCATCCACTGTTCTCGCATGCCCGAAAGGAGAACACCCGCACGGCGGTACTGGCTCACACCATAAGGGCGGCTGGTGCTCATATGATCAGTAAAATTGCCATTCCTGTCTTGTTATTACTCTGTTTTTCAACACCTGTGCTGGCAAAATCGACATTGAATATCGACGGCAACTCGCTATATCACGGCTATCAGTTGTATGAGAAAGGTTTTGATTATTTGAACGTTCGGGATGAACAGACAGCAGTGATGTATATGTCTTTTGTTGCCGGTGTAGCGGGGACACTGTCAAAAGAAAAAATCATCTGTAATGAGAGCATAACCATTGGGCAGGAAGCTGATATTGTTGGTAATTACCTCCAGACCCATCCAAAAGAACGAACAAAATACAGTCCTTCTGAGTTGGCCATGATCGCTTTAGGCAAAGAACTTGCTTGTAGCAAAAATAGTAATAGCTAGCGCTGCACTTTGCTTGTGTTGCCGGATGGCGCTAACGCTTATCCGGCCTACGATTCCCCCAAAAAATAAAGCCGCTGATCGGTTAATCAGCGGCTCTCTATTACCTGTGATGCATCAGAAGTTATATTTCACGCCGAGCATACCGCGGGTATCGCTGTAGCCTTTATCGCCGACCTGTTGGGCCACGTTGCTCCACACGTTGAGGCGCGGAGTGATTTGACCTTCAACGCCGACTTTCAGCTCACCGATGTTTTTGGTGCCGCGCATGTCGTTGCTCACATCGTCCATCTTCACGCTGGTTGTCTGTGTGTTGTGGATCCAGTTGGCTTCAACAAACGGCTGGAACTCGCGAGATTTACCGTCGTCGATGGCGTTGTGACCGTTGATAAAGGCTTTCACACCCAGACGGGTCATCAGGTTGCCATCGGTATTATCCTTCACGCGGGTACCGTTCGCTTCGCGGTGGCTGTCGGCCTGCACGTCCATCCATACCACCTGCGCTTTCGGTTGCAGCCAGTAGCTATTGCGTTCGTTTTCACCCAGTTTGAAGCTGTATCCGGCTTCAACAGAAGCAGTTATCCCGCTGGATTTGTATTTCTCTGCTGCCTGCTCCTGGCCCATCACTTTGTTATCAAACCAGTTGTACAGCGCCCAGGTATCTACGTAGGTGCCGGTCTTGTCGGCGTCATTGGCATACCATGTGCCATACAGCCCCACGCTGTAACCGGTGACCTGACCACGTGAATGGTAGCCGGTCAGGCTGGACCGCGTGCGGTTCTGGCTGTTGGCATAACCGGCCATCGCGCCGAGGTGCCAGCGGTCGAGACCGTCGCTACTCCACTGCGCCAGGTCGCCGCCTAGCTGCATCACATAGCTGTTGCTTTGGGTTTTCAACTGCCCGCTACCGTCTTTGAAACGGGTATGCGCCCCAACGTTACGCATCCACAGGCTGGTAACTTTCTTCTCACCTGTCAGCATATCGACGTACTGCGTTTCACCCAGACGATCATGCAGTCGGGTCATAAACAGCGTGTTAGCCGCGTAGTTGTTCGCCAGATAACTGCCTGCTTCCGGACGGTATTGCTGCTCAGTGACAGGAGGCGCAACGGGTTCTTCCGGCTCAGGGATAATCGGGTCTACAGGATCGACCGGGTCTGGATCAATAGGGTCAACCGGGTCCGGATCAACAGGGTCAGGGTCTTCCGGATCCGGCGGAGCAGGAATAAAGCTGGTCAGATACCAGTTGCTGCCCTTCTGCACAACGTTATAGTCGTACGCTCCGGCAACAATACGGCCCGCTTTCTCAAAAGTACCGTCAGAATTACCGGCCACTTCGATGATCTCAATACCTTCAATGGTCTGCGCCCCGGTTCCACCAATGTTATTCACCGCCACGAACGCATTACCCGCGGTGTTGCCGAGCACTTTCAGCTTATCGGTTTCGGAGGTATCGTCATTCAGAACGGTATTGAAAACCAGTTTACCGCCGTTCCCGGTAAAATCTTCATTGATGGTAAGCGTCTGCCACGGTTCGCCGTCAGCATGCCCAAAGTTCACGACTGACCCGCCGTTCAGCGTCAGGTCGGTGAGCGTTGAGCTGTTGGTCATGTTCCAGGTCGCGTCGCTCATTTGCAGCGAGATAACGCCCGTCCCGGCAGTGGCGCTGGTGATGTATGACGCTCCGCTCCACAACGAGTTGTCGGTCATGTTGAGCTTAATGGTACTGTTTTGCTGCGGCAGACTGCTGGTTGCGGCAGTCGCGCCTGCGGCATGAAGATCGCCATCGATGAGGAAGCGCCCGCCAGTAGAACCGTCTACGATGCCACCCGTTTCGGTGCTGATGGCATAACTTTCGTTGCTGTGATCGCCCGCCATGGCAATGGCGGCACCGCCTGCCAGGTTTATCGCCCCGCGTGAAGTCGCATACAGGCCGCGTGGCGCTTTGCTGTATGACGCAGCTTTCGCCGAACTGTTCACGTTGATCGTTGCGTTTTCACCGAGATTCACGGTCGCGTTGGTGGAGTAAACCGCATGTGCGCTGACGCCGTTGACCGTAATCATCGCGTTGTTGCCCAGTTCCGTTTTGGACGATGAGGCGGCATAAATCCCCGTGGAAGAAGCCCCTGAAGTCTCGATGGTGGCGTCATTGCCAAGCAGGATTGAGGAACCGCTCTGCCCGGTGCGAAGACCTTCTGAACTGTCACCGATCGTCACAATGTGTGCCCGGTCGCCGACCACAATTGTATTTTTGGCCTGCGTGGCGTCTTTCATCGCGTTGGCTGTGATACCACGTCCCTGGGAACCGGTGGTTTGAATATACAGATCGTCGCCGACGTAAATGCTGGCCGAGCCCTTCCAACCCTGGCTATAGGAGTTGTAACCGGCGTTAATACCGTCACCATCCTGACCATCAACATAAATGCTGGTGCGATCCCCGGTGATAATAAAGACCGGGTTATCCGGCGTATTGGCCCCGTGCGTGCGGATACCGTCAACATCTTTACCATTATTGGCGGCATTCTTCGACTGCGTGCGAATCGTCAGGTCATCCCCAAAAATAACGCCCGGACTACCCGTTGTACTGTTCTGAATAACGGTAACAGAGTGCTCAAAAGCTTCAGCACCGGGTCCATTAATCGTTAATCCATTGCCATAAACAGGAATCGTGCCCGCACTCCATTGATAAACATAATTCGGCATGGCGCTGGTTTTAGCGAAACTGGCATTTGCCTGCGCTGGAATTATTGCCTGCAATTCCGGGGGCAGACTGCTAACCAGTCCGCTGGAAGGTAGACTATCAACGTCAACCCATGCCGCATGAGCTGAAAATACCATAGAGGTTAATGCGGCTGAAACCGCTATGGCAATACGAGAATAAGATTTGGGATTTGGCATATTAGCCTCCTGCTTTCAGGCGTAGAGCGTCCACCACATCGCAAGGATGTGAAAATAATAAAACTCAAAAATACGTTATAAAATGTTCGACAATATTTGATGAATACTATGGCCTAACTTATCTTCAAGTCTGAGCTTGTAGACATATATTTTCTTAATATCGATATTATCTATTTTGGTAATTTGCTGAATACTTTTCCCTGACACAAAACGCTTCAGTAATATCATTTCTGTATAGTTAAGTGAGCGTCCACGTTTGCTGTTGGCGAGATGGCCAGTAAAGAGTCGCCTGATTTTCTGATGTTGAACTTCGTCATCATCATCGGAATATATAATCCCTTGTATTTTATTGCTTTTGGATAGCCAGTAGTTGGCTAATGGCGCCAGATTCCTGTCAGCTATCAACACAATATGCATACCGCTGTAGGCCAGCCGGTCAACCCATTGCGGGTCGGAAAACAGGCGTAGATTAGGGAAAGAAAAATCCACAAAAATAAACCCACGTGACAAATGGTTCTGATTATTAAGCAGAAGCTTTTCAATAATTCCTTTTTGCAGAAAGCCATTCCCCTCAGGCCAGATAGCAAAAGCGGCACGGTGACAGTAACTGGCGCGAACCGCAGTATCTGGAAATAATTGACAGGATAATTCACAGCTTATGCAACGAACAGTCTGTGACGGTGATCTCTTCATCAAAAATGACTCCTGTTATTTTTCCATAAATATTTCATTGGTAAATAAATGTGTCAATCCAACGCGTAGCACGTTCCTTGTCAGTTAATAACAGTGGCGCTAATAAAATGTAATAAACTCCTGATGCACTAATATGTATGGGCTGTGAGTAATACGATTGCGCTAAGCTTATTTACGCTTTATCTCAGAATAACAACCTATGCTTTAGGAATTTTATGCATAAATTCAGATTCTAAGATAAACAGTAAAAAAGCACTATTTGCTAAAAAATAACCTGCATAAAGGTTGCTTACTAATTACGTAATTCTGATAACTCAATCACCCTTGTCATGTTGTGGACAAATATAAAGATAATTCAGATAAAACTGTAATGAATTCTCATTATTTAACCTTAGGTAATTTTAACCTAAGAAATAAGATTGTTAACATGTTGTATTTAAAGGATTTTTAATAATTAAGCAAAATTCTTATCTTCAATCATGAACAAAGAGTGAGGCGCATTATCGATTTGGATGTAAAATTTAAAGGATGCGTTAGCACACGCTGTGATTCGTTTTGGTTACTGAGGGCTGGGCAATTGTACCTTATCAATCAGTTGGTCGAATTTAATCCTGATAGCAAAAGTCTGGTCAATCGTCAGACCGGGCGAGCAATTCAGCTCCAGCTCCCTGCCTCGCTCTGTTTTCTCTATTTAATTACTCACGCAAGTGACATTGTTTCGCAGAACACGTTGATGACAATTGGTTGGGGTGAAAGAAATAATGTGACCACCACCAACACATTTTACCAGGCTATTCTGACACTACGTAACGCGCTGGCGGACGTGGGGTTGCCTCGTGATACGGTGAAAACTATTTCCCGACGCGGGCTCAGATTAAATGAAAATACGCAAGTAGAGACAATAACGCTTCAACAGAGTGAAGTTTCCCCGCCGCCGGTTATTGAAGAAATCACACCCGCAAAGATAATTCCTTCGACACCACAACAAACGGTGCAGATACCCTGGTTTGAGGTTTTATTTAGCGCCAGTGTCGTGATTGCCACGTTGATCATCTGGCTGGTGTGGTATCAAACGCGCCCTGTTATGCCGTTTAGTAAATTTGTCCCGGTCTCCATGCAGACCCCTTCGCGGCAAAATTGCAAAATCTATTACTCACCAAATGAACACGACCAGCAAGGCTATTTCAATCTGATGCAGTTACATCCCTATCTCTGTGAAAACAACAAGCACGTGTTTCTTACCGGTTACAGCAAAGCGGAAAGGATCGTGGCATTTGTCTGTGATAAAGATGCACGGGTGGATGCTAACGCATTTTGTACTACTCATTATTACTGGATGCGCGGGCAATGAAAAAAACACGCCACCTTATAGTGCTCGTGGCCGGGCTGGTTACTGTGCTCGGTTCAGGGGGATGGTTATGGCATTCACGCTATGCCGACAAACCGCTGAATTGCATCGGTAACATGGAATGGAATATTGGCAGCAACCGCTTTACCGGTACGTTATCGTTTCGGATGTACAACAGTGAAGGCCTGGCCACTATTACCGGCAAACTGTACGGGCGTAATACCTCCGACATTAGCAGGAACATCTATTTTAACTACACCCAAAAGCGCGATGCCCGAGTGCTACAGGCGATGCAGGTCGTCAAAACCTTCGCTGACACCGCTGATGAAGCGGATATTAACGACACATTACCTGGATTTTACCGCCAAAGCGGACGAAGCCTGAGCCTGGTCATGGAGGAGTATAAAGGTGCATGGATTTTTGCCAGCTCCAATGTGCCCTCGCTGTATTGCCGCAAAAGGTAACGTCATATCCGGAAACAAAAAGTACGGCCCCTCAATGAAATTCACATTTGTCATCATTAACTTACGCGACATGGGTCACTGAATCCACACATAACCCATTGCTATTCTTCATCGCGAATCAGGAAACATCCTGAATATCATAATATCCGTTGCGTAATAATTAAGCGAAATGGGCGTTATATTTTGCCCAGAAGACTTCAACCTACGGATGGATATTTGGAGAAGACGTGGGCAGGGGCGTTTATCTCTCTCGCGAGTAATGTCTGAGCATTCAGGCGTTATCGCATTTCAGGAAACGGTGTGTTTCCGGTGTATTTTTGGCGTACATATGAGGGATACGTAATGTTTACTTTTAAAAAGTGCCTGATTGCACTTTCTATAAATTTGGCCGTTGTTTCATCAGGTTTTGCTTGTACGACCCTGCTGGTCGGCAACGAAGCATCAGCGGACGGCTCCATGCTGGTCGCCCGTAGCGCAGACAGCGATGCTCTGAAAGCACAGCATTTTGTCATTCATCCGGCAAAGCAAAATCAGACCGGGGTATACAGCACCAAAGCACATAATGGTGCGAATGATTTTACCTGGCCACTGCCGAAAAACTCTCTGCGTTATACCACTGTCCCAAACTGGAAAACCCAACTGCACGGCGCGACCGGATTTAACGAGCTGGGTGTCGGCGTGAGCGGTACAGAATCCATTTTTGCCTCACCGAAAGCACTGGCCGCCGACCCGTACGTTGAAGATAAAGGGATCACCGAAGACGATATCCCGGATATTCTGCTGTCACAAAGTAAAACCGCACGTGAAGCTGTGGCGCTGTTAGGCCATATCGTTGAGACCGTCGGCGCAGGCGAAGGTTTTGGCGTTGCCGTCGTCGACGATAACGAGCTCTGGTACCTGGAAACCGGTAGCGGCCACCAGTGGATGGCGCAGCGTCTGCCGAATAACCAGTATTTTGCCACCGGTAATCAGGGCCGCTTACAGGATTACGATCCTAAAAGTCCGGACATGATGGCGTCAAAAAACCTGATTCAATTTGCGACTGAAAAAGGGCTGTACGATCCGGCGAAAGACGGTAAATTCAACTTCTCCAAAGCCTATACCCGTGATGACGAGCGTGACCGCACGTATAACGACCCTCGTGTATGGACCATCCAGAAAGAATTCAATCCTTCCGTAAATCAGGATATGGCCAAAGGGCGCGAATTCCCGGTCTTCATGACGCCAGAGAAGAAAATGACGCTGGACGATGTGAAGGCCGTGTTGCGTAGTCACTATGAAGGGACCAGCCATGACCCGTACACCAACGGTCTGAACGGCAAAGAGCCATGGCGTCCGGTAAGCGTTTTCCGTACCTATGAAGCGCACGTCATGCAGGTCCGTCCGTGGTTGCCAAAAGAGATTGGTGAAACGACCTACATTGGCCTGGGCATGGCTGACCTCACCGCCTTTGTTCCGTACTACAGCGGCCTGAAAGCGTATCCGGCTAACTACACGATGGGTACCGATAAAGCGGACGATCAGTCTATCTACTGGAAATATCGTAAATTACAAACGCTGACGATGACCGATTATCCGAAGCTCGCGCCAATCGTCAAAAAAGCCTACAAAGCGTGGGAAGACAAAGTGGCGAAGGAGCAAAAAGAGGTCGAAGCAGAGTATCTGAAGATGGCGAAAACCGATAAACCTGCCGCCGATAAGATGCTGAATGACTTCAACCTGCGCATCATGGCCGACGCCGAGAAGCTGACGGAAGATCTAACCAATCAGCTATTTACCATCCGCACTAAAGACATTCAGTCTGATATTTTCTTTGCGAATGCAACGAAAAAAGACTGAGTAACGACGCGATAGTATTCTGGCGTAAAGCGCTTATTAGCTTTGCGCCAGCATTTCACACCGCGCCTTCACCGCCTCGTGCAGAAGGCGTACCGCGGTTGAAAGCTGCTTCCGATGCGGGCAAATCATATTCAGCGGGACTTTCTCTCCCTGATAATCCGGCATCAGCAGTTGTAATCGACCGTCACGCACATCCTCGCTGACATCCAACCACGACTTGTACGCCACACCTTCTCCGGCAATCGCCAGGCGCCGGATCACTTCCGCATCGTCGCTCATAATGGTGCCGTTAACCTGCACACTACTGACCTCGCCGTTGCGCGTAAATGTCCAGCGATCGTGCAGGCGGCCGCGTAATACGAAAGTCATGGCGTTGAGCTGTGTTAAATCATCCAGTTTTTGCGGCGCGCCGTTTTGCTCAACCCATTCCGGTGATGCCACCAGCACGCGTCGGTTACCCGGTGCAACCGGCAGCGCAATGTAAGACGCGTCTTCGGTGTTGCCATAGCGAAACGCAACATCGACGGGGTCTTTAAAGACATCCGTTACCTGGTCGGAGAAAAAAATCCGCAGGCGCAGCGCGGGATAGCGGCGTCGAAACGACTGAAAGACCGGTAGCAGCAGGTTACGACCGAGATCGGAAGGCACGGCGATTTGCAGCGTGCCTGATACTTCATCTTCCGGGGTCTGAATTTTTTGCAACCCGGCATGCATTACATCCAGCATCTGGCGGGCATAGGGTAACCAGACTTCACCTTCTGGCGTCAGGCGCAGGCTGCGCGTGGAGCGGGCGAACAAGCGGATAGCCAACGTAGACTCCAGGCGCTTGATAGCTGAACTGACCTGAGCAGGCTGAACGCCGACTTCGCGCGCGGCATCGCTAAAACTATTCAGCGCCGCGGCGCGGACAAACAACGTGAGATCTTCAAGCCGGAACATTTTCACTCCCCGAGTATAAGTCCTGTCGCCATAGGGCTATTTTTCCCGTTCTGTTACCGGTTTACCATCAAATTATATCAACAGATATACCCTAAATAATTCGAGTTGCATGAAGGCAGCAAGAGAGTGAATCTCCAGGAGCATAGCAAACTATGTGACTGGGGTGAGCGAACGTAGCCAACGTACATGCAGCTTGAAGTATGACGGGAATAAACTGATTCCTGTGACCGGAGAGAATATGAAAGCCATCGCCATTACCCGCGCCGCGACCGACGGCAATAACATTGAATTTTTACAAGAGATTGACCTGCCCATGCCAGTCGCTACCGGGCACGATCTGCTGGTTGAAGTGAAAGCCATTTCCGTCAACCCCGTCGATACCAAGGTCCGCGAAGGTTTTAACGCTGATGTGCCGCGCGTACTGGGCTGGGACGCCGTTGGCGTGGTGAAGTCCGTGGGTGAAGCCGTCACCCTATTTTCACCCGGCGATGAAGTTTGGTACGCCGGAGCGCTCGGCCGCGCTGGCAGTAATAGTGAATTTCAGCTGGTTGATGAACGTATTACCGCGCTGAAGCCAAAAACACTGGATAATGCTTCTGCTGCGGCGCTGCCACTAACCGCTATCACCGCCTGGGAAATGCTGTTCGACCGTCTGGGCGTTGAGGAAAATGGCAATGAAGATGATGTGTTATTGATTGTTGGCGCGGCTGGCGGCGTCGGTTCTATTCTGACGCAACTGGCCAGTAAGCTGACCAAAATGACCGTTATTGGCACCGCATCACGTGCGCAGAGCCAGAAATGGGTACGTGAAGCGGGTGCTCATCATGTGATTGACCACAGCAAGCCGTTGACGGAAGAGCTGGCACGGATAGGCATTAAAGAGGTGACGCACGTTGCCAGCCTGAACAATACCGAGCAGCACTATTCGCAAATTATTGCCGCACTGGCGCCGCAGGGCAAACTGGCGCTGATTGACGATCCGCAAACTCTCGATGCGCGCCCGCTGAAGGCCAAAAGCATTTCGCTGCACTGGGAGTTTATGTTTACCCGTTCGATGTTTACCACCCACGACATCATTGCGCAGCATCAGTTACTGACCCGTGTGGCGCAGCTGATCGACGACAGCACCCTCCGTACCACGCTGGGCGAACATTTTGGCGCGATTACCGCGGCAAATCTGCAAAAAGCCCACACACAAATTGAAACCGGTCGCTCGGTCGGCAAGATTGTGCTGGAGGGGTTTTAACATGTCTGATTCTGACGTGATTTCAATTATTGCGGTACTGAAAGCCAAACCGGGGAAAAACGACGCACTGAAACAGGCGCTACAAGCTCTGCTGCTGCCCACGCGCCGGGAGCCGGGCAATATTGAATATGCCCTGTTCCAGTTACGCGACACGCCGGATGTGTTCTACGTGCGCGAATCCTGGCGCGGTCAGGCCGGTCTGGATGAGCATATCGCTCTGCCACATTTCCAGGCGTTCATTCTACAAATGAACGATCTGTTAGCCGAACCGCTACGGCTGGATTATCTGACGCCGATTGAGGCGTAATATTAATACCGTGCTCCTCTGATGTTCGGGGAGCACAACAAATATCAACATGAGAATTTACCTAACTCAATAATAACTTGGAAAATAAAATAGATATGATCATTATCCTCTAGAAAACCGTAGTATTAGTCACAAAATTAACATTGAAGATATATCGTTAATATTCATTATATTTCAAAATAATAATAACAATATAAAAATAAGTCAGTCAGAAACATCAACTGAATTTTTACCCCTTACTTCCAGTACACACCATAAAATAATATGAATGCAGAAATATAATTTTATAATAACAGGCATTGTTATTTTAATGCGGCGGGAAGAAACTAAGCTCACTAAGGAAATTCTTATAAGAATAACTTTAGTCTCCCCCTGAAATTAACCATGATGATGTCAATAATGGTTAATTAGCTGTAGCTCAAAAATGGATATCGCCCAGGCGATTATAGACTTTACTGCGGGTTAGATAACCCGCAAAAAGCAACAACAAGGAATGGATCATGTCTACACCCGCTAATTTTAATGGCCAACGCCCAGTGATTGATGTCAATGACGCAGTTATGTTGCTTATCGATCATCAAAGCGGCCTGTTCCAGACCGTTGGCGATATGCCAATGACTGAACTGCGTGCAAGAGCAACAGCGCTGGCAAAAATCGCCACCTTATGCAAAATGCCGGTGATTACCACCGCCTCTGTGCCGCAGGGGCCAAACGGTCCGCTTATCCCGGAAATTCATGAAAATGCCCCTCATGCACATTATGTCGCGCGCAAAGGTGAAATTAACGCCTGGGATAACAAAGAGTTTGTTGCTGCGGTAAAAGCGACAGGCCGTAAGACGCTGATTATTGCTGGTACCATCACCAGTGTATGCATGGCATTCCCGGCCATCAGCGCGGTAGCAGAAGGATTTAAAGTCTTTGCCGTCATCGATGCTTCCGGTACTTACAGCAAAATGGCACAGGAGATCACCATGGCCCGCGTCGTACAGGCTGGTGTCGTGCCGATGGATACTGCCGCGGTTGCGTCTGAACTGCAGAAAACCTGGAATCGGGAAGACGCAGCGGAATGGGCTGAAGTCTATACCAAAATCTTCCCGACTTATCAGTTACTGATTGAAAGCTATACCAAAGCCCAGGATGTTGTGAAAAATAACGAGCAGTTGGACTCTCAGCGCGCTTAACTTTTCCAATCTTTCACAAACGCCTGTTTAGTATAAGCAGGCGTTTTGTAATACGCAGCATCAGCCTCTGTCAGCCATTACGTCCGGCCATTACACCGCCATCCACATCCCAGATGGCGCCAGTTACCCATTGCGCTTTATCTGACAACAGGAACGCGACGGATTCAGCCACATCACACGGCGTACCGACCCGACCAATCGGATGGAAGCTGTCAAAGCTGCTCATCACACCTTGTACGTCTTCTTTCGGGATAAATCCTTCGTAGATAGGTGTATGCACGACTGCTGGCGAAACGGCATTGACGCGGATCCCATTCGCCCCCAGCTCGATGGCCAGATTTTTAGTTAATGCATGCAGTCCCGCTTTTGCCATTGAGTACGCTGAAGAAGGTGTTGCGCCAATTGCTTGTTGTGCCCACATCGAACCAATATTCACAATGGCACCCTGGATGTTAGCCGCCACCATATTACGCACGACATCGCGGGTGATAAAAAACGTCGCGCGGTTGAGGCTCATGTACAGTTCATAATCTTCAATTTCATGATCAGTGAAAGGTTTTGGGAAGAAAACCCCAGCTGCATTTACTAACAGGTTGATGTCTTTGTTCTCAGCATTCACCGTTGCCATCACCTGCTTAACGCCCGCTTCTGACATCAGATCCGCCACAATGACAGAGACGTCACCCAGCTCCGCCAATGCCTGACGGGCCCGTTCTGCTTTCTCGGCAAGATTGCCAACCAGCACCACTCGACCACCACCCTGGAGGATCAGTTTTGCGGTTTCAAATCCGATACCACTGGTACCGCCCACCACTAACAGTTTTTTGCCGACAAATAATGTGTTCATCGTTAGCCTCGTTTCACGTATTCGTTAATGCGCTAACAATGCCACTCCCCTGAGGCGCTGACGAATGAGAAGAAATAGCGATCCAAGAAAGAAAATCTATCTCGATGGCATATACTGAGGATATTCACAAAACGGGAAATGATCTGATGCGATCGCTGAATCGGCTTAAATGGTTACACGCTTTTGAGGCCACTGCCCGCCACGGCAGTTTTACCGGCGCGGCACAGGAACTGGGGGTCACTCCGGCGGCCGTTGGGCAACTGGTTCGGGCGCTGGAAGACTGGGTTGGTCACCCGCTGCTGCATCGTACCCGTTCTGGCAAAGAGCGTCTCACGCTGGTCAGCGAAGCACAGGACGCGTTGCGCGAGATAACCCAGGGGCTGGATAGTCTGGAATCCGGGCTGAACAAGTTACGCGGTCGGCGGGCGCGCTCGGTGGTGATCATCACGGCCTCTCAGGTACTGGTGATGAACTGGCTGATGAGCCGCCTCAATCGTTTCTCACAAGCGCATGAAAACATAGAATTACGCTTGAACGTGACGGAAAAGCTGATGGATGTTGCTCATGGCGAAGCGGATCTGGGCGTGCGTTGCGGCAAAGGCGACTGGCCTGGGGTAAATAAAACCTGGCTGATGGATGAAGAAGCGGTTCTGGTCTGTAGCCCACGTATTGTGCCAGTAGATAAAATATCCTGTGGTGAATGGTTGGCCGCACAGAAACTTATCCATGATGACACTCCCCACCCCGGCGCCAATTTCCCGGACTGGAATGATGTCCTGACCGCCACCCAGGCACCTGTCGTTCGCGACAGTGGATTGCACATCAACTCTACCTCTGCGGTGATTCTGGCGGCGCTCAGTGGTCAAGGTGTCGCCATTGTGCGCAGGGCATTGGTGCAGCAGCTACTGACAGACGGGCAACTGGTTCAGCTTCATCCCAACACCCGCTGGCCTCTGGCATGGTCTTACTACATTGTTACGCCACAGCACGCGGTAATGCGCCCGGAGGTAAAAGTCTTTAATGACTGGCTGATTGCGGATGTGCTGGCAGAAATCACAACCATCTCTGCTATGATGCCAGCACACAAATAAAACAAAACAACATGCCGAGGGAAAGATGAGTTCCACCAGAAGAGGGATGATGAACGTCCTGATTGCCGCCGTATTGTGGGGAAGTTCAGGCGTTTGCGCGCAGTACATCATGGAGCAAAGCCAGATGTCGTCGCAGTTTCTGACCATGACGCGCCTGATTTTCGCCGGGCTCATTCTGCTGATGCTCTCTTTCGTTCACGGCGACAAAGTGTTCTCCATTATCAAAAATCGCAAAGACGCCATCAGCCTGCTGATTTTTTCCGTGGTTGGCGCACTCACCGTACAGCTAACCTTCCTGCTGACCATTGAAAAATCCAACGCCGCCACCGCGACGGTGCTGCAATTTTTGTCACCGACCATTATCGTGGCGTGGTTTTCCGTGGTGCGCAAAGCACGACCGGGGATTTTAGTGCTGACCGCGATATTCACCTCGCTTATCGGCACCTTCTTGCTGGTCACCCACGGTAACCCGACGTCGCTGTCTATCTCACCTGCCGCGCTGTTCTGGGGAATTGCCTCGGCGTTTGCCGCCGCGTTCTACACCACCTACCCCTCAACGCTTATCGCGCGCTACGGCACGCTGCCGGTCGTCGGCTGGAGTATGTTGATCGGCGGCATGATCCTGCTGCCGTTTTATGCCGGACAGGGCACCAATTTCGTGGTGAATGGCAGTTTGATTCTGGCGTTTTTCTATCTGGTGGTTATCGGCACATCGCTGACGTTTAGCCTGTACCTGAAAGGCGCGCAGATGATTGGCGGACCGAAAGCGAGCATTTTAAGCTGCGCGGAACCGTTGAGCAGCGCGTTGCTGTCCCTGCTGCTGTTAGGTATTACCTTTACCCTGCCAGACTGGCTGGGCACGCTTTTGATCCTCTCTTCGGTAATACTTATCTCAATGGACTCACGTCGCCGCGCCAGAGCGGTTTAACACCAACCGGCGCGGCAAAAGGTTATGATTACCAGCCCGGAACCGCGCCACCGTTAAAGATAGTTTCTGCCGCCTTCGCCACTTCAGGTGACTGATAAGATTGCAGGAACTCTTTCACATTCTCGGCATCTTTGTTGTCTTCTCGCGCCACCAGAATGTTCACATACGGTGAGTTTTTGTCTTCAATAAATACGCTGTCATGTACCGGGGAAAGCCCGGTTTGCTGGATGTAGGTGGTACTGATAATCGCCACATCCACTTTCTGATCGTCCAGTACACGCGGCAACTGCGCACCTTCCAGTTCCATAATTTTCAGATGCCGCGGATTATCAGTGATATCCAACGCTGTTGGCAGCAGACCGGTATCCGCTTTCAGCGTAATTAACTTCTCTTTTTGCAGCAGCAACAGCGCCCGACCCAGGTTGGTCGGGTCGTTAGGTATCGCAATCGTTGCACCGTCTTTTAGTTCAGCAACAGTTTTGATTTTCTTCGAATACCCTGCCATCGGGAACACAAAGGTATTGCCCACCGCAACCAGCTTATAGCCATGTGCTTTATTATCTTGTTCGAGGAACGGACGATGCTGGAAGACGTTGGCATCCAGCTCACCATGATTGGTGGCATCGTTGGGCAGCAGAGAACCGCTAAACCCCACCAGCTCCACCTCAAGGCCATATTTTTCTTTAGCGACTTTCTTCGCGACCTCCGCTACATCCTGCTCAGCACCGTTAATCACACCCACTTTGATATGCTTTGCATCACTGCTCTGTTGATCGCATCCTGCCAGCAATAATCCCGCCAGTAATACCGCCGCCCCGGCCCCGAAATAAGGTATCTTCAGCTTCACGTTTTATCCTTTTGCAATAACCGCCTGATGAGTAATGAAATGACTATAGCGGGAAGGCCGCTGCGGTTTAAAAAACGAAAAAGCATCAGCAAGAAGAAAAAAGCATAATGGGGCTAAGATAAATTAGTCGGAAGATACCGTTAGTTCATTAATTGCAAGCCCGGTAATAATTAGCACCAGTTCACGATCGATCCCCTTCTCAAGCATGGCATGGGCTATCCGCAACGCTTCGTCCTTTTTACCTTCTAGCAAACCCTTTTGCAGTCCCTCCTGCAGGCCACTGCGATGACCCGACTCACGTAAGCATTCTGCAATCGTCATTAATCTCTCCTTATGTTGGGGAACGCGCAGGGCAACCTGTCGAATAAACGCCTCAAAACGCGGTGCGCTACCAGCCTGCACCAGGTAATTAAATAGCGTTTCTACCTGACTGTCATTAGCGTGTCCCTTAATCAACAGGGCAACCAGTTTATCGATTAGCACCATCAAATCGCGCTCGCGTATATGCTTCTGGACAAGTTCCAGGAGCGCCACCCTCCGGTGCTGCATAATCTCATCATCAGAGACCACCGTGATATCGACCAGCGGGAAGGCCGCGCCATAAAGCTGCCGC
Organism: Citrobacter sp. Cpo142; assembly: GCF_030332425.1. NCBI lineage: Bacteria > Pseudomonadati > Pseudomonadota > Gammaproteobacteria > Enterobacterales > Enterobacteriaceae > Citrobacter > Citrobacter sp. Cpo142. Next base: position 92,772 of record NZ_JAOWHW010000151.1, on the reverse strand, counting down.
GCGGTTTCTGGATCGTCAAATTCATCCAGCCAGCACAGTGAAAAAGGGTACGGGCTGGCAACACCATGATAAAAAAGTATCGGAACCACCAGCGGCAGTGTTTTGTGGCCGGCATCAAGGTGATTCTGCATCGCGGCAATGGCATAACGCATCATCCGAAATGCCATATGGGCATCCGGTGAACTCTGGTGTTCAATCAACGCGTAGATATAGCCTTTACCGGTTCTCGTTTTTAGCGACCACAGAATATCGGAATAACTGGCACGCAGGTCTTCCTCAATAAAACTCCCTGGCTCCAGCTTCAGTGTGTTCAGATCGCAAAGTTCACGTAATGGTGCGGGGAGATAGCTATCAAGAAAATCCCGTGCCGTTTCTGGATGGCTTAAGAATTTTTTAAATACCGCATCATGCGGCGTAGAAGTTGTTGGTTTTTTCATGGCGGTCCGTCACCAGAAGAACAAGATGACGGAACCTTACTCGCCAGTCGCACACACAACATCTGGGAACTTTTCTATCTGCGAGGCGGCTTGGCGGATAAATACATGCTTTTGCAATGTATTCATTTTCAGGGAATAGCGTTCGCAAAAATGCCCGGCAGGCGCACTCACCTCCGGGCATTTTTTATGGGCCATCCAGCGATGGCGACATCATACCAGGGCTTTGACTATCTCCATCAACCTGACGACATCTGCAGGCCGGGTCTTGCCGGTCTGTGAGTCGATAATCGAGCTGTAAACATGCGGCATGACGCGCGGGACTCCCGCCTCCAGACAGGATTGCAGGATAACGCCGAAGTTATCGAGATCGATACCGCCGGTCGGCTCAATCAACGTCATGCCGTTTCGCGCCGCTGTCGTCGCCAGTGCGTACAGCTCAGGCAGCGACTGCTCACCACCCATTGGGAAGAACTTCGCCGCATGGGCTCCTGAATCCAACATCATACGGACCGCTGCATCGCAGGAAACGCGGGCTGGCGTGCCCTGGCTGCTGCTGACCCCGGTCGAGATCAACACGTCCCCCGGCGTGCCCGTGGGACTGACTAACGCGTTGATATGGGTCTGTTCACCGCCCGTTGCCGCCAAGGCGCCTGCCGCAAACCCGCAACCGGTAAAGGTCTGGTTGACGTGTGCTGGATGTACCTGTGAGGCAATCATCGCCGCTTTGTAATACTGCGCCGGGTCACCGGCCCCCAACCCCACGGAAATTGATGGCACATCGGTCATCCAACGTTTTACTTCCAGAACCCCTTCCTCAACCGAGGAAAACTGCGCAGAAAGAATGCCGATCACCGCGTGGCCTTCGGCAGCATCATAGATTTCCCTCGCATTGGCGATATCCTTCGCCAGCACGTTAATGGCCACTTTATTACGATAAAAATTAATGTGCTGCATGTTCTGCAATCTCCTTTAATCGCGCCACGATCAGCGCCATTTCCCCTTCTGCTACCGTACGCGGGTCAAGGCTAAAGACGCCCTGATGAAGGTTGTAACGGCGAGCGTAGATCGCAATATCACCCTCTCGCAGTTGCGCTTCTACGGCGTAGGCATCCATTCCCAGCACCTGCGCATTCACCCGAATTCGAATCCGCCAGATGGCGCGCCCGGCTTCGTCCTGCTCGATATCCGCATCCAGTCCGCGAATCTCTGAAATCGCCTGCGCCACGGGGCGGAGCGCTTCGGCAGTGACTACGGTTTGTCCCTGATGGTAGTTTTCCAGGGCATAAACCAACCCAACCATATTCTCTTTGCCGATTTTCATCGCCCGGGCAATGCCGTGGTGCTGCGCTTTACACGCGGCAATCCACTGTTTCTTCCCGGTGATAAATCCGGAGGTCGGCGCGTTAAAAGCTTTTGCCCCGCTGTAGACCACCATATCCGCTCCGCTTGCTACCCAGGCGTGCAAATCTTCCTCGGCGGCGGCATCGACAATCAGCGGCAGGTTGTGAACCTGCGCGACCTGCACAAAATCCGCGATGCTCAACATGCCTTTCTGCACGCAGTGGTGCGATTTCACGTACAGCAGCGCGGCGGTGCTATCGGTAATCGCGCTCTCCAGCTGCCAGCGGGCCGCCAGATTACTTGAGCCAACCTCCACCACCCGCCCGCCGCCCAAACGGATGGCGCTGGTGATGGGCGCACCGTAGTCAACGTTATGCCCGCGCAGCATGACCACTTCATTGGCCATTCCTGCGCTGTCCGGCATCAGCGTGACTCGCGCCTGGTCACCACGGGTAATGGCGGCGGCAACAGCGATAGCAATGCCCGCCGATGCACAGGAGGTGACGTAGCTGTCTTCGGCCCCGGTGTAGCGGGAAACCAGTTCTCCAGTTCTGTCCACCAGCCGATCAATTTCAACAAAGGCTGAAGCAGCCCGTGCGGTGGCCTGCATTACTTCCGGCGCTACGCTGGAAACACCCAGAATCGTCATCTTGCCGCAGGCGTTAATGACCTGTTTTAGCCCCAATTGTTGGTAGATATTCTGTGTCATGGCTTACAGCACTCCCAGCAGCGAACAGACCACGCTGAGCGCGACAATCGACAGTAAAATCGTTGTGTAACGCGGCCCTTTCTTCACCAGATAGAAATAGATGGCGAACACCGCCGCCAGCGGCAACAGGCCGGGTGCAATAGAGTCGAGGATTTGCTGGACCACCACTTCAGAGCCTTTCAGGGCGCTAAGTTTTAACGGCGTGGTGATCTTGACGTAGCTTGCAGAAAGCGCGCCCATCATGATCAGGCCCAGCACGTTAGCGCCGTAGATAAGTTCCTTTATTCGCCCTCCCTGCAGCAGGCCAATTATCGAGTCACGCCCCAGCGTATAGCCTTTGTGAACCATGCCATAGCTGATTGCCAGCGTAATAGCAGGATAGAGAATTAACGGTACAATTCCGCCCATCGCGCTGCCATTCGCCGCAAACGGGATGAATATAGCAATTAACAGCGGCATCACGGCGGCCCAGATGATGGAGTCCCCCATCCCGGCCAGTGGTCCCATCAACCCGGTTTTAATCCCGGTAATTGAGGCGTCGCTGATCGGCTCGCCGCGGGTTTTCTGTTCCTCCATCGCAATGGAGATCCCCTGAATCACCGCCCCGAACGTCTGCTCCGAGTTGAAGAAGTTCAAATGGCGTTTCAGCGCTTCAACCTGCTCCTCTTTTTGCGGGTAGAGTTTTTTGATGATCGGCGTCATTGAGGCGCAGAAAATAAGGCTTTGCAAACGCTCATAGGAGCTGGAAACTTCCGCGCCTAGCCAGTAGATAAACCATGCTTTGGTGATGTCTGCTTTGGTCAACGTGCCGCTTTCACGCGCGCGCTCCACCAGTTCATGCTGCATTACGTCGCTGCTCATCATGCTGCTCCTTCATTTTTCGCCAGACCTTTAATCAGGAAGGCCACGCAGGTACCAAAGATTGCCATCGCCATGATGTCTACCTTCAGGTACAGCACCGCAAAGAAACCGCCGATAAACCATGGCAACAGGCTCTTTTTACCGATCACCATAATGGTGATGGCGAAGCCCAGCGCCGGCAGAATGCCGCCCATAATTTCAAAGGAGTGCGTCAGCCAGTGCGGCATCAGCTTAAGGAAGCTTTCCACAACGTCCTGACCAAAATAGTTGGCGGCGAAGACCACCGGGAAACGCAGTACCAGTCCGAGCAACGCCGGGTAGAGGAACGCACAGCGCATAATGCCCGCCATGTTTGCCGTTTCCGCATGCTTGTCGGCCATATGTACCCACGCTGCGTTTAGCGTGCGGCGCAACTGGTCGAGGAACACGCCGATAACGCCAAAAGGGATCGCCAGTGCGATAGCCAGGTTCGGGTCCATTCCGGCCTTCACGGCGATAGGAATTGAAATGCAGGCAGCCAGCGCCGGATCCGACGGGACGTTGCCGCCTGGCGTGGAGGTCACGCCGAGATAAACCAGCTGCATACCTGCACCGATGATCATCGCCGTTTCCATGTTGCCTAACAGCAGACCAACGAATACGGCAATCACCACTGGCTGTAGCAGCATGGCGGAGAAGGTGTAGCCAAGGCGTAATCGGGCAAACCAGTAATACAACCCCATCAGGCTTGCGAAGACTAAAGTATCCATAATTAAGTACCCTGTTATCAAAGAATTAGAATTTTTTCAGGATATCGTCCAGCGACTGCGGCTTATCTTCCGGGATAGTCTGGAAGAACACCTGAATCCCACGATTTTTCAGGTCGCTCAGGATGCCGACGTCTTTTTCATCCAGCGTAATGTTCTGGAATACTGCTTTGCGGTTTGGCCCACCGCCCAGCCCACCGACCTGAATGGTGGTGACATCAAATCCCAACTGAACCGCTTCCTGAACCGCAGCCAGAGAGGGGAAAAGCACCAGCACTTTGCCGTCACCAAGCTGGTTTTCTTTCCAGGCAGCCGCAAAACTTTGGTTACCGAAACAATCCACTTTGATGTTCGGCGGCGCGGCCATCAGGTAGATGTTTTTCATAAACGGATCGGCATCCAGCTCATCGCTGACCACTGCAATCCGGTTTGCCTGAGATTGCCCAACCCATTTGGTCACCACTTGTCCATGAATCAGACGGCTATCGATACGACATAAAACGATGTTTGCCATGATGTTTATTCCTTATTGTGATTGTTGTAATTGACGTACGTGGGCAACAACGTCTAGGCAGCTACTACGCCCGGCCTCGACCAGATCGGCCACGCAGGTGGTCAGTTGGCCATGCTCGCGTTTGTCGAGCGCCTCCAGTAACAAAGAGGCGTTGAGCCCGGAAATCACTGCCACCGGGTAATCGGCGCTCAGCCGTGCCGCCACGTTAGACGTGGTGCCGCCAATAAAATCAGTCAGGATCAGTGAGCCTTCCGGCATAGCTTTCACTACGGCTTCGACGCGCTGATAAAATTCGCCGAGCGTATCAACGGGCATTAGCGGAATTTCCGTCACGCCTTTGATTTCACCCATCACCATGCGCAGGCTGTTGCAAAGCTGTTGCCCCCAGCCGCCATGGGTCAGCAGCAGGATCTGGGGCAAGGATTCAGTGGTAGTCAAAATGGCCTCCTGGCTCGATTACATAGACATAGGTAAACAGAGCAAAGGCTGTGCCAGAATTTGTGTCACGCGGGGGAATTGTGGGTGTTGACGGGGCGCAAAGCCCCACCAGACAAGGGATTAGCTATACAGCAGTTCGTAGATATAAAAATATTCCGCGTCCGATAACCGAATGGCATAGGCCTCTTCGATCGGCAGGAAAGCCGATTTAATGACACTAAACGCACGAATATCCAGATCCGGCTTGTTCTCCAGCGCCATCTGTAACGGTTTGCGGTTAATCACGATACGCTCGACCATACAGCAGCAGTGGATCAGGAAGCGCAGTGTCACCTGACGGCTCGGTTTGAGCGAAAGCGCGGTGGTCAGGTGATTCAACACGCCTTCCATCTCTTTCAAAATACGCTGCGGGTTGAGCACCGAAATATGGTTAATGATGCTCTCCATGGTCAACGCGCTGATAAAGCGCATCGCGCTGCGCTCCATCTCCAGTCGGCGTTCGCTGCTGGAGAGATCTGGCGTCAGCAGGCTAAGCACCAGCTCAGGGCCTTGCTCAGAGAACAACTCCTCGAGCGAGATAAACGGAATATCCGGCAGTCCCGGCTGGAAAGTACCCACTATGCCAGCCAGACGCTCAGTGGCGTTAATCGCTTGCTGAACACGCTCCAGGCTGCGAACTTCGTTGTAATCGAGGATCACCATCCGTGTGTCCTGCGACATCAGTTCGCCGAAGCTCTCTTCCAGCACCTTTTTGATTTTTTCTGCTGTTCCCATCCCGGTGATGCAAGAGATAACCAGCACTTTACCGCTGTTTTCCTGCTGCGGCGTACAGAGCTGACAGGGTATATTTTTGCTCTGCATCAATGCCGCCAGCTGCGGCAAGTCGCTGGTTTCGTAGCTTAAATCCAGCCCTATCTCCAGCAGACTGGTGAGCGTGATGTTGGGCATCAGCAGAACGTCTATCTGGAATAATTTGCTGATCGTACTGCCAAAATGGACCAGCGAGCCAATATCCACCATCAGGATCAATCGGCGATATTGCCGGGTCTGGATCATCTGCGTCAGGGCTTCCAGCGTGTCATGCACCGACTGCTCGAAAGGCATATCAATAGCGCTGAACACCTCGCGCTCCAGCACGCGATTCACGTACTGCGCCTGGCTTGTGGCGGTCGTCGCGCCGTGGGCAATCAAAATCACCCCGCAGTCCGGACTGGCATCAATCCGTTGGCGGTAATGGCGACACTCTTTGAGGAACAGGCACAGCCAGACCACTTCCGTCGCCGGACACTGAATATGCAGCAACTCATTGATTTTTCGGCATAACAGCGTGGCGTTTTCGTATTCATCTTTGCAGCGATCGAGGATCAGGCTGGAAGAATATAGTTGCGGAATAAGGCCGCGCTGCACGTAGCCAATCAGCGCCAGAAAGTGTTTGCGCAGCGGGTTAACCAGATTTTCCGGCAGCGTGAAGCCAAGCACCTGCTCAACGCAGCCGATCAGCAGCGTGACCCGCTCTTCAATCTGATCGCCATAGCGCGGGGGATGCGCCACGCTGTCGCGGCTATAGAGACCATATTCAAAAATCGAGCTGAGTTTGTTTTTGAGGATTGCCAGCGTTTCGGCTGGCGGTACGTTGCTGTTACGCAGGTTGATGTATTCCCGGGTCAGGAAGCTGTAAAAGAGATCGCTCTCTTCAATTTCGGCTCCGGTGGCCAGCGAATTTTTCAGTGCCGGCAACGTGCGGGCATCGATGCTCAGGTGTTCTTTGCCTTCGAACAGCGCCCCAACCAACAGACGTTGTTCCGGCGTGGCGTTAAAGGGGATCTCGGTCAGACGTTTATCCAACTGTAGCGTATCGCTGTGCTCCGTCATCCCCGAGGCCCAGGCCTGGGCGCAGAGAAACTGAATGTCGCTCTTGAGCTGACCAATATTGCCTTCCAGCGGCTTGTTCAGCAGCCAGAGCAGCAGGGTACGGTCGATGCTTATCGTACGCTCGATTTTGCGGCTCTCACGCTGTAAGAAACCAACGATCAGCTCAACCTGCTCTTCCACCGAACGCTGGCGAATGCCGGGGAGATCGATACATACCTGAATACGTCGCTGGAAAGTGCGCAGCAACGCCGAACTTACCGGTTCGGTGGTCGCGCATATCAGGCGAACCGAGATTGAACGCGCCACGGCGCTTGAACCCAGCGGCCGGTATTCACCTTTGTCGAGAATAGAAAACAGTTTTTCCTGACCTTCATACGGCAGACGATGCACTTCATCGAGCAGGAGATAGCCGCCATCAGCCTGTTCGACCAGACCGGGTTTATTCTCGTTTGCACCGGTAAACGCTCCCTGTCGATGACCAAACAGGTGCGATGAGAGCAGTTCCGGGTTATGCGCGTATTCCGCGCAGTTGAAATAGACCAGCGGTGGAGGCGTTCCCGCTGCACGTTCGCAGGCGAAACGGTGCATCAGTTCGGCAAAAAAGGTTTTACCCACGCCGGAGGGACCGGTCAGCAGAACATGTAGCCCGTGGGGATACAACACCGCCGCGCGGCCTTTTTCCACCGCATCGCGCAGGCTGCGATCGTAACCAATCAGGCTGGAAAAGGGATCGTCTGTCGCCAGGTTTTCCTGAACAGGCAACAGGTCGGCAACGGTTTGCACTTCACGCTCGGACTCATCCAGTTTGCGCCCCAGCAGCGTTTCAATCGCCTGACGATGCAGAAAGAATACCGGGCGCCCGCGGCTTTTAATCGCCAGGCCGTCGTTCCAGAGCTGATTGAGATCTTTACTGACTGAGTTGCGCGCCAGCCCGAGGTTAAAGCCGATGGCCTCCGCTGTGAACGCGGTTTCCTGCGCCAGATGGGCAAGATTCAGGCCTCGCGTCAGCCGTTCCAGCTCTCCCAGTATTATCTCAATCCGTCTCATCTCTTTACCGCTTAAGAAATAAATGATTGTTCAGAACATACACTATTCTGCTGCGCAAGAAAGTGAGGCGGCATCCAGACCTTCCGGTCATCAAAACGTTTTCGACAAATAATGGCGCGCGGAACCGGTTTCCGGGAAGTTATCGAGGGTCATTTGCAGCTGATAGCCGTTTTTCTGATAAAACGGCAGCGCCTGGAAACTCATGGTATCCACCAGCGCATGCAGGCATCCTCTCTCACGCGCCGTCTGTTCTGCGGCCTGTATCAATTTTGTGCCGTAACCGCCTTTGCGCAGCGAGTCATGCATCCACAGAAAATCAATGCACAGCCATTCGCCTTTGATTTTGCCGATCAGCCCACCCAGAATGTCATTGCGCTCATCGCGCCAGTACACCGCCAGGTCGCCAAAATTGGTGGTTCTAAGAAACTGCCGGTTGTAAGCGCGCAATCCGGCAAGTAGGGCATTTTGATCGTCTTCTGTAATTGCATCTGTGATCTGTATTTGCATCCTATCCTCCTGAAATAACTACAACTTCTGGCTGATTTATTTTTAGACATTAACACAGGGTGCTGAGTGAATCGTATGCCGTCTACACTTACTCTTGAGATGATGCGCATAGACAACAAGGATTATTATCATGAAACGAATTATTTTTCCGATTATTGCCGTCCTTTTCACGCTACCCGGTCTGGCGCAAGCCGACTCGGCGTATGGCAGTCTGCAGGCTGTACACGAAAAGAATACTGTTATGAAGGATTTACGTAAGATTTGTACCCCGCAAGGGTCGCCATCTGATGAGGTGTGGGAAAAAACGATTATGGCTGATACGCGTAATCAGCAGCACATCCGCGAAGCCATTCTGGCAATTCAAAGAAACAATCAGAACAACTACTGGGAAGCCCTTGGCAAAGTTGAATGTCCGGATTTATAGGCATCTGGTTGAAAAATGAGTACTGTAACCGGTTTCTGTATCGCAAAAACACGTATTGTTGCCAGAACGTATAAATAGCAATGGAGCAACAACAATGCGATACCGTTTTCCAGAAAACTTCTGGTGGGGCAGTGCCTGCTCGGCACTGCAAACCGAAGGGGATAGCCTGAACGGCGGCAAAAGCCAGACCACGTGGGACGTGTGGTTCGATCGTCAGCCAGGTCGTTTCAATCAGGGCGTTGGCCCGGCAAACACCTCAACCTTTTATCAGCACTGGAAACAGGACATCGCACTGCTCAAACAGCTGAAGCACAACAGCTTCCGTACGTCTCTGAGCTGGTCGCGCCTGATCCCGGACGGTACCGGCGAGGTTAATCCTGAAGCCGTCGAGTTCTATAACAACGTCATCGACGAGCTGCTGGCACAAGGCATTACGCCATTTATCACCCTGTTCCACTTCGACATGCCGATGGTGATGCAGGAGAAAGGCGGCTGGGAAAACCGTGAAGTGGTCGAGGCGTTTGGCCGCTATGCACAAACGTGTTTTACATTGTTCGGCAACCGGGTTAAGCACTGGTTTACCTTTAACGAGCCAATTGTCCCGGTTGAAGGCGGCTATCTGTATGACTTCCATTACCCTAATGTGGTGGATTTCAAACGTGCAGCTACCGTGGCGTATCACACCATACTGGCGCATTCGACGGCGGTTCGGGCATATCGTGCCGCAAACCATGACGGTGAAATCGGCGTGGTACTGAATTTAACGCCTTCCTACCCGCGCTCACAAAATCCGGCGGATGTGAAAGCCGCACACTATGCGGATCTGCTGTTTAACCGCAGTTTCCTTGACCCGGTGCTGAAGGGTGAATATCCGGCGGATCTGGTTGAACTGCTGAAAGAGTACGATCAATTACCGGCATGCCAGCCAGGCGACAGCCAGTTAATCGCCGAGGGAAAAATCGACCTGCTCGGCATCAACTACTATCAGCCGCGTCGCGTGAAATGCCGCGATAGCGCCGTCAACCCGGATGCACCGTTTATGCCGGAGTGGCTGTTTGATTATTACGAAATGCCGGGGCGGAAAATGAACCCCTACCGTGGCTGGGAAATTTATGAGCCGGGTATTTACGATATTATTACCAATCTGCGTGATAATTATGGCAACCCGCGCTGTTTTATTTCTGAAAACGGTATGGGTGTCGAGAATGAGCAGCGTTTTATTCAGCAAGAGCAAATCAACGACAGCTACCGTATTGAATTTGTTTCTGAGCATCTTATATGGCTACATAAAGGCATTAGCGAAGGCTGTAATTGTCTTGGCTACCATATGTGGACCTTTATTGATAACTGGTCATGGCTCAACGGATATAAAAACCGCTACGGTTTTGTTCAGTTAGATTTAGCAACGCAAAAACGCACGGTGAAAAAGAGCGGCGAATGGTTTGCCCGTACCGCCGAAAACAATGGTTTTAATTAAAACCAACCAGGATGCCGGATAGCGATCCGGCATACCGTGTTTTAGTTTATTGCATATCTTTTATGCGAACTTTTGCTGCCACCAGAAGCGCCGTCAGCAGCATCAGGCTGCCGGAAATCATCAGGGGCGACAGCAGTCCTAGGGTATCGAGCGCATAGCCTCCCACCGCAGCCCCGCAGGTATTGGCAAGTTGGATCACGGCGACCTGGACGGATCCGGCTTTTTCTGCCTGATCGGCAAGCGAACGGGTGATCCACGTCGACCAGCCCACCGGTACCAGCGCAAACAACAGTCCCCAGATAATCGCAATACCCGCCGCCACCACTTTGTCGCTGCCCCACAGGATCAGGACCAGCGCACTGAGCGCCAGCGCCAGTGGCGCACCGGCTAACGCCAGTTTGACCGAACGCTTCAGAATCATCGACGAGAACGACGTACCAACAAAACTGGCAATGCCGAAGCTCAGCAGCACCAGCGTCAAGCCATCAACGTCAAAGCCCGCCAGATTCATATAGATCGGGCGAATATAGGTAAAGAAGGCGAACTGCCCGGCAAAGGACATGAAGATGGCAATCATCCCGGCCATCACCCCTGGACGCTGCAACAGGCTGAACATGTTTTGTTTCTGATGCGAAGGTTCACCAGGCAGCGAAGGCAACGCTCTCACCACCCAAATCGTGCACAGCACGCCCATTACCGCCGCCGCATTAAACACGTTACGCCAGCCGATAATACCGCCCAAAAAGCTCCCCAGCGGCGCGGCAATTACCAGCGCAATAGAGACCGCGCCAAAAATAACCGACAGCGCTTTCGGCACCGTACGTGCAGGAACCAGACGCATGGTCAGCGACGCCGACATCGCCCAGAAGCCGCCAAGCGCCAGACCGAGGCAGGCGCGGCCAACGAGCAGCAGCGAAAAAGAATTGGCAAAGGAAACCAGCAGACAGGAAAGCGTCAGTAGCACCGAAAACAGGATCACCACATAGCGACGATCGGTCGCCTGAATAATTTGCGTCACAAACAGGCTGGCGAACATGGCGACAAATGCCGTCACGGTCACCGATTGTCCGGCCACGCCTTCAGAAATCCCCAAATCCTGCGCCATCGGCGTTAACAGGCTAACGGGGAGAAATTCAACGGTTATCAGGCAGGCAACGCAGAACGCCACGGCAAATACCGCCGACCAGTTCGGGCGGGAATTTGCCTCAGCGCGGGATTTTTGTTCAACAGCTTCACTCATTTTGTTACCTGCGTGGGGTTATTGTAGAAAAGTTACGCAGTGTAACATTAAATTTGTGACGTATTTAACGTTTCAGCAACTGTTTATAGCCGGATGGCGACGTCGTCTTATCCGGCCTACGATGGGGCACTGCGTTGGGCCTGATAAGCGTTGCGCCATCAAGAGGACTATCAGTGCAGCCAGTGCACACCATCTTCAGGCTGGAAAAAGGCGTTATAGCGCATTTGGAACGCATTAAGCTCCTGCATATCCGGCTCCATCTCGCGTAGAAAACCGAGCGCCAGACGCACCTGCGCGTCGGTAATCGGTGCAGCCAGCCGGGCCTTTTGCAGCCAGCGGTGCCATTGCAACAGGTTCTGCTCACTGCCGTCGACAATAACGATTTGCCAGATCAACAGCACCTGGGCAGCATTTTGTAGATGCGATTCATCAGGACGGTGGAGGTACTGTAAAAAAGCCTCACCCTGTACTTTTCCCATCTGATCGATCATCGATTCTACCGGCACGACATCAATGTTCAGTCGCTCGCTCAGACGGCGAATTGCCCGCCGCGACCCGGACGTTAGCACCCGAAATCCCACCACAAAAACAACCACCAGCGTGGCCAGCATTATCCAAATCATGCGAACATCCATTACCAGACAGGACGCCCATCATAGCGGCAAATTCACCTCTGTCGACGACTGAACGTGTTAACGCTGTTCAGGACGGGTTACGAGGAATAAAAAAGCCCGCCATTAAGGCGGGCAAAAGTTACCAATGCACACTTAACTTAAGCTACTTTCAATTGTTGAATCTTTTTCTCGCGGCGAATTTTACGTTCTTCAAATACGGCCACGACGGCCATCAGACAGATACAACCGATGGCGGCAGCATCCAGCGCGGCGAAAGTGCCCGCCCAGCCGGTCAGCCCGAAAATCGGCGTGCCGTCGGCAATCATCCCCAGACCGAGCTTGGCGAAGCTGTCACCAATCAGATAAGCGAATGTGCCTTTAATCCCATCGGCTGCGCCGATCGCTTTTTTCGGCACAAATCCGACTGCCGCAACGCCGATTAACAGCTGTGGACCAAACACCAGGAAGCCCAGCGCAAACAGCGAAGCCAGATAGATGTACTGGTTGCTGGCGTGCTGATAAACGCCCAGAGTGGCGATAATCAACGCCAGCGCCACGCAGGCCACCAGCGCACGACGACCGTTAGCCAGGTCAGAGAGCCAACCCCACATCAACGTGCCAACCAGGGCGCCCACTTCAAACAGGGTAAAGCCCTGAATCGCCACTTCTTTGGAGAGCTTCAGCTCCTGGAAAGCGTAGACGGTGGACCACTGGTCGATACCGATACGCACTACGTACAGGAAGATGTTCGAGAAACATAACAGCCAGATCACTTTGTTTTTCAGCACGTACTCAACAAAGATCTGCCATTTGGTCATCTCGTTTTCTTCGGTTTCTTTGTCTTCTTCACTGATCTCCTCACCGAATAGCTCTTCGGCTTTACCGAGGCCATAAGATTCCGGGGAGTCGCTGCCGTAGCGCAGGCCGATAAAGCCAACAATCAGAGCAATAATCGACGGGAAGATAAACATACCGATGACGTGACCGTCGAACAGATAGTTAGCGCCAAACAGAGCCACGCCCGCCGCACCCGCACCGCCGAGGTTGTGGGAGATATTCCACATGCCGAGGTAAGAACCCCGCTTGCGACGCGGCGTCCATTTGGTAATGGTGGAATAGCTACATGAGCCGCCGGTACTCTGGAAGAAACCGCTCAGCGCGTAGAAAGCGATCATCAAAAACAGACTGGTTGAACCCGCGCCCATGCTGGCGCTGAAGCCGAGCATACAGATGGCGGAAAGGATCAGCATAAACGGCAGGAACTGCTTGGTGTTTTTGCCATCCGCGTAGTAGGAAACCAGCGTTTTACCCACGCCGTAGGTGATGGAGAAGCCCAGGCCAATCATCCCCAGCTGCGTCATGCTCAGCCCGTAGGTGGAGATCATGTCGTTCTGCGCGATGTTGAAGTTTTTGCGGATCAGGTACATGGTCAGGTAGCCGATAAAGACTACCAGATAGGACTGCATGAACGGTTTGAACCACATTTTGCGCCGCACATCGAGCGGCAGATCCAGGGTCGGCTTGCGCACCTGGTTGAGAAAGGCCAGCATTTGACACTCCCGAGCTAATTTTTATACCTGCGAATGGCAGGCATTGTAAAAATCAGCCGGAAGACGCGCCTGAGACAGCGTCCAGGTGAAACCGGGAAAATTTCTTAGTTTTGCCCCACTCGGGGCAAAAAGGTGAGGTACATCACGCTTCGTTGAGATCGCGCGGGGCCTGGGCGTTTAAAAATGGCAGCAGCAACAACGCGGAAATCCCCGCCGCAATAGCGATCACCACAAAGAATCCGGTCCAGTGCCAGACCTCCATCACCTTCGCCAGCGGCCAGCCGGAGAGCGATGCACCCAGATAGGCAAACAGCCCAACAAAACCGGTTGCCGCGCCCGCCGCATCTTTATGCGAACATTCCGCCGCCGCCATGCCGATCAGCATCTGTGGGCCGAAGACGAAGAATCCGGTGGTGAAGAAGCACGCGGCCTGCATCACATAGCTGGCGAACGGCATCAGCCACAGCGAGCCAACGGAGAGCAAAATTCCGGCGGCGAAAATCAGGTTCATTGGACCGCGGTTGCCGTTAAACAGCTTGTCCGAACCCCAACCCGCCACCAGCGCGCCAACAAATCCGCCCAGCTCAAACATTGTCACGGCGGTATTGGCGGTCACCAGATCCACGCCGAGCGTCTCCGACATGTACAGATTGCCCCAGTCGTTAATCGCGGCACGGACCACGTACACCAGCACATAACACAGTGACAGCAGCCAGATATAAGGATTCAGCAGCACATAGCGGGTGAGGATCTCTTTGCGGCTCAGCCCAGCACCTTCCTGCTGTTGGGCAATTTCCAGTTCGTCATGCCGCCAGTCGCCAATCGGCGGCAGACCAATCGCCTGCGGCCTGTCTCGCAGCCGCCAGCAGAGAAAAATCCCCACCACAATCGCCAGCAGCCCAGCGATCATCATCCCGGCGCGCCAGCCGTAGTGCAGCGCTGTTGCCGCCATCACGATAGGGATCAGCGCCCCGCCGACGTTGTGCGCGGTGTTCCATAGCGCCCACCAGCCGCCGCGCTCGGTACGCGAATACCACGCGGTCAATAAACGCGCGCAGACCGGCGATCCCCAGCCCTGGAAAAAGGCGTTCAGCGCCCACAGCACCGCAAAGGCCCATAGCGAGGTGGAAAATCCAAACAGAATGTTTACCACGCCCGTGGCAATCAGCCCGATGCCCATAAAATAGCGGGCGTTGGAGCGGTCGCTGACGATACCGGAAACAAACTTCGACAGGCCGTAGGTGATGTAAAACAGCGTCGCCAGCAGCCCAATGTCGCTGCGAGTCAGCACGCCGCTGGTCAGAATATCCGGCACCGCAGCGTTGAAGCTTTTGCGTGTGAAATAGAACAGCGCGTAGCCGAGCCAGATGGTGGTCAGGATATGCCGCCGCCAGTAGCGGTAGCGGGCATCCACTTCGCGCTTATCAGTAATGAGCGGCGCACTGGCCGGAGCTTTTAAAAACGAAAACATGACCGCGCCTTACACATATCGCTGGGGTAACGACACGTTGACCCGCGTGCCGTGCGTACAGGAAATCGAGAGCGACCCACCGAGAGCGCTAATCCGTTCACGCATCCCCGTAAGGCCAAATCCCTGTTGATTCGACCCCGGCGGCAGGCCGCTGCCGTCGTCCTCAATCACCAGCATTAGCCGTTCATCCTGTTGCCAGCCCTGAAGCGTCACCGCGCTGGCGTTGGCGTGCTTAACGATGTTGTTCAGCCCTTCCTGACAGACGCGAAACAGCGTCACCCGCTGGCTTTCGCTAAGTGCAGATTCATCAATTCGCCAGTCGAGATGGCTGACGATGCCACGGCTTTCCAGCTCCATTTCGCGCATCAGTGAGCGGATGGCCTGCTCCAGCGTGAGATCGTCCAGTTGACGTGGTCGCAGTCGGCCTAACAAGCGACGCACCGAATCGTACACGCCGAGAGAAAGTTGTTCGATGTGCGCCCCGCTGCGCTTCACCCCTGCGTTTTCCGGCGCCAGCCGCTGGACAATGCCCGCCTGAGTGCGAATGGCGGTGATGGTCTGGCCGATATCATCGTGCAGCTCGCGCGCCACATCACGGCGCACGCTCTCCTCGGTCTCCAGCAGGCGTTCCGCCAGACGATGGTTGCGTGCTAATTCATTTTGCAGCGACTGGTTAAGTTCGCGCAGACGCTGAATACCCGCGCCGAGCAGCAGCCCGGTCAGGCTTTGCACCAGCAGCGAGAGCAACAGATCGACGGGATGATCGTGCCAGGTCTGGCTGGCAATCAGCGCGATGGCGTTCATCAGCGTCGCAATCAGTGCCCCCTGCCAGCCGTAGTGCCAGGCCAGCGCAATGATAGGCAACGCGAGGCAAAACGGCGTGAAGCGCGAAAGCTCGGCGGGTAAACCGAGCTGTAGCCACAGGCTGACGCTAAACAGCAGCAGGTACCAGACCAGATGCCGCCCGCGCCAGTTCACCGGCTGCGACACCACCGCCGGGCCCAGCGGCAGCCAGGTCGTGCTGGTCAGATAGTGCCAGAACACCAGGCAGATCGGCGCCAGCGTTAATCCGCCGGTGAGCGTCAGCAGCAGCGCGTTCCACGCCTGTTCGCCTTGCCCAAGCCAGGGCAGCGATTGCAGCAATGCCGCCGCCGTAAGCGCCGCGCCCTGCAACAGCAGCGTGCGCCAGTCGCGCTGATGGCGGTATCGCGAAATCAACATCACCGGGAGTAACGTGAGGAAGCTGCCGATCATCAAAAGTGGTAAATGGGCCAGCGCCACTTCCTGCGCCAGCCAGAAAAGAAGCAGCCATTCCGCGCCCAGCAGCACCGGCCAGTAGCCGCGCGGACATTGCAGCATCAACCCCAGACGCAGACC
Source organism: Citrobacter sp. Cpo142 (assembly GCF_030332425.1). Classification (NCBI taxonomy): domain Bacteria; kingdom Pseudomonadati; phylum Pseudomonadota; class Gammaproteobacteria; order Enterobacterales; family Enterobacteriaceae; genus Citrobacter; species Citrobacter sp. Cpo142. The sequence continues at coordinate 76,147 of NZ_JAOWHW010000151.1, read as the reverse complement.
AAACGGAAACAGCAGTACCGCCAGCTCCGGGCGCTCAACCAGATGCAGGCTGATGCTCCACAGGCAAAACCACGCGGCAGAGAAGATAAAGAAGCAGGCAACAACGGTGATTAACCGGGAACAGAGCGTGTTCATTGCCAGCCGTCAAACATCCGGCGGGCCAGTTCGACGTCGTTGCTGACCCCCAGCTTTTCCATCAGGTTGGCGCGATGCACGTGCACCGTTTTCGGCGACAGACCCAGTTCAGCGGCAATCTCTTTGACCGCCATACCTTGCGCCAGTTTTTCCGCCACCTGACGTTCGCGTTTGGTGAGCGGATCCTGACGACCGGCCGCCAGTTTGACGGCGATGTCCGGCGTCAGGTAACAGCCGCCGGTCGCTACGGTATGCACCGCCGCGATCAGCTCATCCGGGCTACAACGTTTAGAAAGGAAACCACGCGCGCCCGCGTTGAGCGCCTGCTCCACCAGTGCCGGGCTGTCGTGGACAGAGAGCATGATAATCGCCATTCCTTTTGGCAACTGGCCTAACAGTTCAAGACCGGAGATATCAGGCATAGAGATGTCGCAGATACACACCTGCACGCCGCGTCCCGGTAATCCCGCCCGCGCCTCACTGCCTGAGCCAAACTCAGCCACCACCTGCAAATCAGGTTCCAGCCCCAGCAGTTGGGCAAAGCCGGAGCGGACGATAAGGTGGTCGTCAATAAGGGCAACGGTAATCATGGGTTCATCCTGGCGCTAAGGCATGCCTGATGGCGCTACGCTTATCAGGCCTACGGGCGGGTGCCGTTGTAGGCCGGATAAGGCATTAATGCCGCCACCCAGCAAAAGCGCTTACCTTAACGATAAGTGCTTTGGTGTTCAAGCCTTGAGCGATCAGGCTATGCCAGTTGTGACTGTAAATGTCCGGGTGTGCTGCGGTTCTATTTCAATCAAGGTGCCATTGCGTTGTGCTGCCAGGAATCCTTCAGGTCGACAGGTTGCAGGCAAGGCGAATGCCGCAACCTGCTGATCGCTGTTGTAGAGGATCCAACGCGTCACATAATTCAGCTCCGTGCTGGAGAAACGCGTAACGAATGTGGTGCCATCAGGCGCGATCATGCTAAATTCTGGCTTATCGGTGTACCTGTCCAATTGGTCAGCAAAGAAGACAATTTCCGGATCGTAAAAATGGGGTTCATTGAGCCGCGCCAGAGAAGCCTCGCCCTGTACAATCCGCTGATTAAACGCCAGCCACTGCTCAGTCGGTTTAACATGCGCGGGTATCGACTCACGCAGCTTCATGGCCTCATCCGGAATATTCTGGCTGAAGGTGGCTTCCGGTACGTAGGCATAGTTCATATGGCACATGTACTGCAACGGCATTGCCACTGAGGCAAGGTTGGTAACCGCCATCTGAATATCAAACAGCGCACTCGCTTTGTGCATTACCACCGCAGGATGTGCCTGATAATGATGACCGAACCCCATCACATACTCATAGCGTCCGCCCACGCGCAAATTCTCACCCTCCAGCTCCAGCCAGGCTTCATCCATCGCGGCACAAGCCATTTCACCGTGCAAAGGATGTGAATCCTCTGGTGATGGGCAGCCATTTGCCAACAGACCTGAGTGGAAGGCAAAACAGCCGTAGGTCGCCACCACTTCCGCCGCCGGTTTCGGCTGACTGAACATGTTACGCATGGTCAGGTCATGGCCATCAAACTGAGCATCCCAGATCATCTGCCCCATCCAGGGCAGAATAACCAGATGTCCACGACTGTTTTCTACCTTCAGCCCTTCCACTCCACTGGCGTAACGAAATGCGGTAACCGTGAAGTCGCTATTCTTCAGTAAGATTCGCGGATGCTCTGCAAAGAGTTCCCGCCACAGCGTTATACGTGTTGTCATGCTCACTCTCCTCAGGAAACTGTCGCTTCAGCCAGGTTGTTGCGCACTTTGCTTTCACGCCAGAAGTAGATACCGACGTACACGAAGCACAGCATGGAGACCAGGAACGAAAGTTGCAATGAATGGAACATATCGGCCACATAGCCCTGAATCGCCGGAACCACCGCCGCACCGACAATCGCCATGACAATGACGGCACCTGCCATTTCGGTATGCTCGTTATCCACGGTATCAAGCGTACCCGCATAGATTGTCGCCCAGCAGGGTCCAAACAGGACACTCACCAGCACTGCGACATACACAGCGCTGAAGCTTGGCGCCAGTGCAACATAGACGAGGAACAGCGCACCAATAATGGAATAGAGAATCAGCACTTTTTCCGGATTGAAGCGCGTCATCAAAATGTTGGCGATAAACTTGCCGATAAAGAAGCAGGCGAAGCTATAGACCATGAAGGTTGAGGCGTCGCGCTCGTTGATATCACCTAATTCCAGTGCCAGACGGATGGTGAATGACCACACCGCGACCTGCATCCCCACATAAAGAAATTGCGCCACAATTCCACGACGGAAACGGGCATTGCTGGCCAGATAACGCAGTGTATCCATCACTGACGGGCGTTTATGACTCGTGGTTTGCGCGACTTTACATGTAGGGAAGCGAGTCAGGAGGAATAACACCATCACCACAACCAGTACCATAATCATGTACTTGTATGGCTCAAGGGTATTTTCCAGCATCAACACTTTAAAGTTATGGATCTGCTCAGCGTTCATCCCGGCCATCTGTTTTTCCAGGCTTTCGCCCTCAGAGAAGACCAGATATTTACCTAGCAGAATGCCAGCAGCCGCACCAATAGGATAAAAAGTCTGACTGATGTTCAGGCGTAAAGTGGCATACGCTTTTGGGCCGATCATTGAGCTGTAGGTGTTGGCTGCTGTTTCCAGGAAGCTCAGACCAATCGCAATCGCGAAAATCGCCGCAAGGAACATGGTGTAGGTGGCCATGTGCGATGCCGGGAAGAAGAGCGTACACCCAACGATATAAAGGGTCAGCCCCATTAAGATGGCGACTTTATAACTGGTCTTTTTAATCACCAGAGATGCTGGAATCGCAATTAAAAAATAACCGCCATAAAAGGCACTCTGAACTAATGCCGAGGCAAAGTTGCTGAGTGAAAATACGCTTTTGAATTGCGTAATCAGAATATCATTTAATGCGGCTGCGCATCCCCATAACGGGAATAAACAGGATAACAAAATAAACTGGAACAGAGGGGTCTTATTCAAATAGCCGTCAGGCATCTGAATGATGTTTTTATCGTTCATAGTGCTACCTTTTACAGTGCAGGAGTATTATTCGTTTAAGGTAAGAAACTCATTAAATTGTTCGATGCTTGGATAAGATGATTGAGTGCCTTTCCCGGTAACGCTGAAAGCAGCGAAGAGAGCAGCTTTTTTCATGGCGGCTTCCACATCACCGCTTTGAACGTAATAGTGAGCAAAACAACCGATGAAAGCGTCGCCTGCGCCACTGGTATCGACAGCGTTCACTTTAAACGCTGGAACATGGACTTCCTGGTCACGTGTCATCCACAGCGCACCTTTCTCACCCATGGTGACGATAATATTGTTCAGACCTTTATCAACCAGAGAACGTGCCGCTGCGCGAATATGGTCATAAGTATCCACTGGCATACCGGTTAATATTTCCAACTCGGTTTCATTCGGCACAAAAAAATCACATTTACAGGCATAAGACATATCTAATTCCCGTAATGCAGGGGCGGGATTTAGTAACACTTCAATACCGTGTTTTTTGCCAAATTCAATCGCGTGATAAACGGTTTCCAGCTGCACTTCCAGTTGCAGGACAATAAGCTGACATTTTTTCAGATCTTCCGCCGCACGATCGATATCTTCCGGGGAGAGAAATTTGTTCGCTCCTTTAATAATCAGAATACTGTTGCTGGAGTTCGCATTAACAAAGATCGGTGCGACACCGCTGCTGGTGCAGGGTACCTTTTCGACATAGGTGGTATTAATTCCCCAGGATTCAAGATTGCGAATAGTGTTATCCGCAAAAATATCATCACCGACTTTTGTCAGCATCAGCACTTTAGAATTGAGCTTAGCGGCCGCAACGGCCTGATTTGCGCCTTTGCCCCCGCAGCCAATTTTGAACGCCGGTGCTTCCAGCGTTTCCCCTTCTTTGGGCATCTGGTTGATGTAGGTGATGAGATCCACCATGTTGGAGCCAATAACCGCGATATCCATTTTACTACCTCTCAGAAACAATCACACAACAATGATATTAAAATAACATTATCATGTTACTTTCGTATCATTTGTGACTAGGATCGCGATTGGAAGATCATTTTATTGTTTATTTATTGCACTAAATGTTACACCCACATCACAATAAAAATGATGAAGTTGCTTACAATTGACTGAAAATTAACTGGATATAATCAATAAAACGTGAAAAAACACGCTTTTATTTCCGAATAGTCAGACGTATAGTAATGCGGCAATGTCATGTTCTCAGAAACACAAAAATGTTACTGAAGGAACATGGGAACATGATTCGTGGAGAAGCACATGGAAACTAAGCAAAAAGAACGTATTCGACGTCTGATGGAATTGTTGAAGAAGACCGACCGAATCCATCTGAAAGAGGCGGCACGAATGCTGGAAGTTTCCGTGATGACTATTCGTCGGGATCTCAGTCAGGATGACGAGCCGTTACCGCTCACGCTGCTCGGTGGTTACATTGTGATGGTGAACAAACCTGCCGCCATCGTTAACGCGCCACTCCCCGCGCAAAAACAGTATCACCGCGACGATTTACCGGTTGCCATTCTGGCTGCGGGACTGGTAAGTGAAAATGATCTGGTCTTTTTTGATAATGGTGCGGAAATGCCGTTGGTGGTCAGCATGATCCCGGACGATATTTCCTTTACCGGGATTTGCTACTCGCACCGGGTGTTCGTAGCGCTAAATGAAAAGCCCAACGCCACAGCGATTCTTTGCGGGGGGACCTACCGGGCGAAAAGTGACGCCTTTTACGACACCAGCAATCCCTCCCCGCTGGATGCACTCAACCCACGGAAAGTCTTTATCTCCGCCAGCGGAGTCCATGAGCATTTCGGCGTTAGCTGGTTCAATCCGGACGATCTGGCCACAAAACGCAAAGCGATGGAACGCGGATTACGCAAAATTCTGCTGACGCGCCACGCCCTGTTCGATGAGGTCGCCCCCGCCAGCATTGGTCCACTCTCCACCTTTGACGTACTGATAAGCGACCGTCCGTTACCGGCAGATTACGCAACCCACTGCCGGAACGGCTCTGTCAAAGTGATCACCCCGGATTCAGACGGCGACTAACTCACTCAAAGAACACGGTGATTTTGTTAAACATCGACGGATCGGATTGGTTACGGGCCACTTTCACCACATCTTCCAGCTTGTCGATCTGGCTTATCATCTGCTCAAGACGTTGATCGTCGTTGACCAGTAGCCAGATGCGGCTCTTATCGCTGTCCTGAATCGGTAGACAGAGAATGCCTTCCACGTTAAACGCGCGGCGGGCAAACAGCCCGCAAACGTGAGTCATTACACCCGGATGGTTGCGTACGGTGAGTTCCAGGATTACGTTGTCATGAGTCTGCTGTTGCATGGCTTATTCCCCCACCATTTCTGTGTTTGCCGCACCCGGCGGCACCATCGGGTACACTTTTTGTTCGGCATCGATACGCACGTGGATCAGCGCAGGTCCAGGGCGATTAATAATCTCCTGCAACGCTGCCTGTGGGTCCGCTTCGTTATTCAGATCGCAGGTTTCGAGACCAAACCCGGCAGCTATCTGCATAAAGTTAATCATCCCCGGATAGGTCGCGGCAAAAACACCCTGCTTATAGAACAGACTCTGCTGCTGATATACAAGACCCAACGCTTCGTTATTCATCAGGATGATTTTAATATCCAGCTGATTTTCGCTGGCCGTCGCCATTTCCTGAATATTCATCATCAGGCTGCCGTCGCCGGAAAAGCACAGCACTTTTTTGTCCGGGTTGGCCAGAGCCGCGCCAATCGCCGCTGGCAGACCAAAGCCCATGGTTCCCAGACCGCCGGAGGTCAGCCACTGACGCGGACGGTTCAGCGGATAAGCCTGTGCCGCCCACATCTGATGCTGGCCTACGTCGGTGGTGATAATGGCGCTGTCGTCTACGCAGGCAGCCACGGCGTTGATCAATCCATAATGGCTGAGCGGGTCGCTTTCCTGCGGAATAGTGCAAGGGAATTCACGTTGTAAATCGGCCACCGTCTGATGCCACGACTCTCGCGGCTGCGCGTCAATTAATGGGATCAATTGCGCCAGAACCTCATCGACATCCGCCTGAATCGCCACGTGCGGTTGTTTGATTTTACCCAGTTCCGCGCGGTCGATATCTACGTGAATGATTTTGGCGTTCGGGCAGAACTGCTCCGTTTTACCAATCGCCCGGTCATCAAAACGTGCGCCCAGAACAATCAATAAATCCGCTTCTTGCAGAATAAAGTTAGTACTACGCGCACCGTGCATGCCCAGCATGCCTAACGACAGCGGATGCGCTTTCGGCAGCATACCGAGCGCCATTAAGGTCATGGTGGTGGGCAGCATCGCTTTTTCTGCCAGTTCGCGCACGCGCTCAGGTGCGTTAATCACGCCGCCGCCGAGGTACAGCACCGGACGCTGTGCGGCGTTAATCATGGCTGCGGCATCGCGAATGCTGTCCTGGCTGAACTCTGGTGCCGCCATTTTCTGCGCGGGCTCCGGCATCTCTTCAATGTCAAAAACAGCGGTTTGAATATCCTTAGGAATGTCTATCCACACCGGGCCTGGACGTCCGGACTGCGCAATGCGGAACGCATCGCTCATGACCTGCGGTAATTCACTGATATGGCGGACCAGATAGTTGTGCTTAGTGATGGGGATAGAGATGCCGTAGGTGTCGACTTCCTGGAAGGCGTCGGTGCCGATCATTGAAGCCGGAACCTGCCCGGTGATACACACCAGCGGGATGGAATCCAGACGCGCATCGGCAATGGCGGTCACCAGATTGGTTGCGCCCGGTCCGCTGCAGGCCATACAGACGGCGGGTTTGCCATCAGTTCTCGCCATTCCCTGCGCGATAAACCCTGCTCCTTGCTCGTGGCGCGCCAGGATATGACGGATTTGCGTGCTTTGACTTAAGGCGTCATAGACGGGAAGAATCGATCCGCCGGGAATACCGGTAACAACCTGAATACCCTGGCGTTCCAGGAAATGAACGATGAATTCTGCGCCCGTAAAACGCGTACGCTTGGATGTTATGCCCGAACTTGCCATGCTCCAGTCCTTTTATTCTGGGCCTTTGCTCCGGGCAGGTCTCTGAAACGAAAAACCCCGCCCGGTTTGCGCCGGCGGGGTTTTGGAATCGTGTGTTGATTCGGACCCTACGGCGCATTGCCGACGACCACCACCACACGCACGACGACCGCTGCGCGAGATGGCGCAGTTTTTAGTAGGGTCGCAGTCAGCATGGAAGGGTTCATTAGGGACCTGTCTGTTTGTTGATTAACTGGATTTATACAAACACAGGTTTTTCAGCGTGACAATGGAAAAATTTTCATCTGCATAAAAATGCGTCAATGATCACATTTCGTTGTGCATTGCTGAAAAACAAAAAACCCCGCCGGAGCGAGGTTTTTTTCAGTGCTGTGCGGTTGGTAGCCGCCGAACACACTGTGTTATGTCAACGAAAAAAGTATACGCGTTCTGCGAAGAACACGCAATTTCGGCACGAATTTTGATGGTTTTGAGTATGGAACATGAATAGCGTAACATCCATAAAATACTGTTAATTTATACAGTATTTATCTATAATGTCTCGGTACGCAAGGTGTTATGCGGGGGCCGCATCGTAAACCGGCGCATCAAAGTCCTGGCTGAAACGGGTGGTGCCGTCAGCGCCTTAACCCCCGTGTGAGCACACTGTGTTATGTCAACAAAGGTGCTGGCAACAGGCAGCGGCGAGGTACGTCAGCACCGTGCTCCTTGTACCAAAAGGAGAGCGTATGAGCCTCGTGGATATCGCTATTCTTATCCTCAAACTCATTGTTGCAGCACTGCAACTACTTGATGCCGTTCTGAAATACGTTAAGTAATTCAGATTCAAGTCGCACCTAAGGGGGGCGGGTAACACTCCGCTCCCCTTTCACCTTCTCCCTGGTGCTTGTGTCGCGCCAATATGTTACGTTTTTATGACATTCTCAGGGAAGAATTCCACCATGACGCTTTCTGTTTTCTGCATTTTGCTGTTCGCCGCGCTGCTGCATGCCAGCTGGAATGCCATTGTTAAAGCTGGAAACGATAAACTGTACTCAGCGATCGGTGTCAGCGGTTCTGCTGCAATTATGGCATTGATTTGCTTACCCTTTGCGCCGCAACCTTCCGCCGCCAGCCTGCCGTTTTTAGCCGTCTCAACTGCGTTGCAAATTGTATATACCGTCCTGGTCGCCAAAACCTATCAGGTTTCGGATATGAGCCAGACCTATCCGTTAATGCGCGGCACAGCGCCGCTGCTGGTCGCAATTATCAGCGTCCTGTTTCTTGGCGATAGCCTCTCTGTTCTAGCCTGGGTGGGGATTGCCACGATCTGTCTGGCGATCCTCGGCATGGCGTTTAACGGACGCAGCAGCTCGCAACGCGGGATTGTGCTGGCGCTCATTAACGCCTGCTTTATCGCCGGATATACGCTGGTTGACGGCACCGGCGTACGTTTATCAGAAACCGCGCTGGGTTATACACTGTGGACCTTCTTTCTGAACGGCTCCTGCCTGCTGGGTTGGGCGATGATTGCCCGACGCCGGGAAGCGTCACGCTATCTGGTGCAGCAGTGGAAGAAAGGTATTCTTGGCGGGATTGGCACAATGGGTTCTTACGGCCTGGCGCTATGGGCCATGACCCAGGCTCCGTTGGCGGTAGTCGCTGCACTGCGTGAAACCTCCATCCTGTTTGGCGCGCTGCTCGCGTGGCTGCTGCTGAAAGAGAAGGTTGCCGGAATACGTCTTGTTGCGGCTGGAGGCATTGCCATAGGCGCGGTTTTGCTACGCTTATCATGACCTCTGTAAACCCGATGCAATCCGGCAACATTTGTTGCCGCTTTTTGTTTACATTTCCTGCCGACCATCGCGCAAACATTCCAGCCTACTATCTGGCCTTCTTTTTCTGATGTGGTAGATTCCACGCGCATTTACGGGAAAGTGCAGCACCTTATTCTTCTTTTTTCTCTTTTTTAAAAGTAATCAGCGAAATGAAAAGGCATAGAAGCGTCAATTTGTTGTTGATGTTGGTATTACTGGTGGCGGTAGGTCAGATGGCGCAAACCATTTATATCCCCGCGATTGCTGATATGGCACGTGAACTGAACGTTCGCGAAGGGGCGGTGCAAAGCGTGATGGCCGCCTATCTGTTGACCTACGGTCTGTCACAACTGATTTACGGCCCACTTTCCGATCGCGTTGGCCGCCGCCCGGTGATCCTCGCCGGGATGTCCATTTTTATGCTGGCTACGCTGGTCGCCATAACCACCCACAGCCTGACGGTATTGATTATCGCCAGCGCAATACAGGGGATGGGAACGGGCGTCGGCGGTGTGATGGCGCGAACGTTACCGCGCGACCTGTACGAAGGCACGCAGTTACGCCACGCTAATAGCCTGTTAAACATGGGGATTCTTGTCAGCCCACTGCTGGCACCATTGATTGGCGGTATGCTGGATACCCTGTGGAATTGGCGTGCCTGTTACATCTTCCTGCTGGTGCTGTGCGCAGGCGTCACGTTTAGCATGGCGCGCTGGATGCCGGAAACGCGCCCCGCAGGTGCTCCGCGTCCACGGCTTATCGCCAGCTACAAAACGCTGTTTGGCAACAGCTCTTTCACCTGTTACGTGCTGATGCTGATCGGCGGCCTGGCGGGCGTTGCGGTCTTCGAAGCCTGTTCCGGTGTGTTGTTAGGCGCGCGTCTCGGCTTAAGCAGCATGGTGGTCAGTATCCTGTTTATTCTACCCATTCCGGCGGCGTTTTTTGGTGCCTGGTTCGCCGGTCGCCCGAATAAGCGTTTCTCGACGCTAATGTGGCAGTCGGTTATCTGCTGTCTGGTCGCCGGTTTGATGATGTGGATCCCTGGTCTGTTCGACGTGATGAACGTCTGGACGCTGCTGGTTCCCGCCGCACTGTTTTTCTTCGGTGCCGGGATGCTGTTTCCGCTGGCAACCAGCGGCGCAATGGAGCCTTTCCCGTTCCTGGCCGGTACTGCTGGCGCGCTGGTCGGGGGATTACAGAACATTGGTTCCGGCGTACTGGCGTGGTTCTCCGCCATGCTGCCGCAGACCGGGCAAGCCAGTCTGGGTCTGCTGATGACCCTTATGGGGCTGTTGATTTTTGTTTGCTGGCTTCCGCTGGCGTCACGCGTGTCGCATCAGGGACAGGCGGTTTAAGCGTATGATGGCCCGGCTTCTCGCCGGGCTTTTCACACTCAGGGGTAATCATGGTATTCAACAACGGCTCGAGCGCCGGGCGCCATGCCCCTTCCTCACCATCATAGAACTGCGTATCCGCATTGATAGCATAGGGAATTTTCGCTTTCTTCAGCTCGCACGCCATAAAGCGGGCAAACGCCATTTGCGAGGCAGAAGGCGCGTTCCTGATGGTTTCTCCCGCCGACCAGCCACCTACCCAGCTGACATGACCGGTTTTCTGCTGCCAGTGAATAGCGGTATTAATTCGGGCGCGAATGGCGGCCTTTTCTGACGCAGTCCCAGAGGTCCACGGGTATTTGCCGTTATTTTTCAGCGGTCCCCACGGGAAAATATGCCATTGGGCCAGCACGGTATTCTGACTTTGCGGCGGCAACTTTAGGTTGACCAAATCTTCCGGAGCGGCATGCAGTTTCGGCGCGATAAATATCATTCGCTGTGGATCGATGGCATGGATGGTACGGATAGTTTTGTCATACACCCGATTGAGCGACGCCTGATTATGGGTGAGCTTATCAGAGGGTTCGTATATCAGGTCGAAACCCAGCAACGGCGAGCTTTGGCCAAAGTAATGCGCCACCGCCACCCACCAGTTAACCACCTCTTTTTCGTTACTGATACTGGGGTCTTTTTTATACTCATCAGCCTGATAGGCGATTATCGGGATCACGCCATACTGCTCGCAGGCTTCCACCAGCTTGCGCAGATGAATGAGCCGCGCCTCCGTAGGCTCACCCGCCACGCGAATGCGCACGTGGGTCAACCCTTTCGCCTTATAATCCCTCACCACCAGCGGATCGAATTCACGGATGCCCCGATCGGTACGCGCCCAATCTACGTCCATCCCAACCCCAAGCTGCTGCACATACTGCGCCGCCGTCAACGCAGATTGCGCGGCACACACGGTGGCGCTGGCCAACAGTAAAAGGGAAACAAGCGGCTTTAACACGGTCGTCCTTACGCAAATCATCAGGAGTGATATCACGTATTTAGCACGCTTTTTCACTTTCCGTGTAGAGCGAAAGCGTAAAAAATATTCGCGACCCGCTTATTTAACCTGCTCCTGTAGCCAGCCAATAAACGCCTCGATTTTCGGCCACTGCCTGCCGGGCAGCGTAGTGATGTAGTAATGTTGATGGCATTTCAGCGCCATATCGCCAAAAGGCGCAATCAATTCTCCGCTGTCGAGGCGTTTTTGCACCAGCCGTTTTCGGCCCATCGCCACGCCGATATGGTTCATTGCCGCAATCACCGCTAAATCAGAACGATCAAAACCAATCCCCGACGATGTCGGCAAATTCGCCGCAAAATGCTGCGCCCAGCTGTGCCACTCATCGGTCCCGGAATCGTTACTCCACGCCTGTCTGTCGTGCAGCAAGGTACAATGCGGCAAATTCACCAGCGAACCGGTAAGGTCATGGCGGCGAGCGTAGTCCGGGCTGCATACCGGGAGGATCTCTTCATCCATCAGGAAGTGATGCGTGAGCTGCGCGGAGGGTGCATCGTCAAAATAGATGGCGAGATCGATACCCGCACGCTGCAGATTGACGTTGTCGTTCCCGGTCAGCATGGTCAGCGAAATTGACGGGTAGCGACGGGTAAAATCGCCGAGCGCCGGAACCAGCCAGCACTGGGCGATAGAAGGCCGTGAGTAGACGGTGAGCGTCCCCGAGAGCTCCTGATTCTTAATATCAAGAATCTCCTGGTTGAGCGTGTCCAGCGACGACTTCAGCGCCCAAAATACCCGCTTGCCCTCGTGGGTGAGTTCCACTTTGCGATGAGAACGAACAAATAATTGGATGCCAAGCTCATCTTCAAGCTGATTTATGCGATGGCTGACGGCGCTGGGACTCAATGACAGCTCGTCTGCTGCCAGCGCAAACGACTGATGCCGGGCCGCCACTTCAAACGTATACAGCTTTGACAACTGCCAGCCATTAAGCAGCCGGTTTCTGACTTCGCGTAGGGGATCCATTCTCACCTCCTGTCCTCCTGATTCATGCGCTGGAGTGTAAAAAAGTTCGCTGCAAAAATCAGCATAAAGGTGATTCAGAGTGAACCATATCGCATAAACCAAGCACAATTAGACGTAAATCACTCATTTGATGCAATTTGGCTCATGTGAAGGGGGATTTATATCGTTTGTCAGACCATGCCTTATTTTTGTCCAATCACCCTATATTAATCACAGGGCAAGGTGAGTTATGCACTCTCAAATCTGGGTTGTGAGCACGCTGCTGATAAGCATCGTGTTAATCGTTTTGACCATCGTGAAGTTCAAATTCCACCCGTTTCTGGCGCTGCTGCTAGCCAGCTTCTTCGTGGGTACGATGATGGGCATGGGGCCGTTGGATATGGTCAATGCCATTGAGAGTGGCATCGGCGGTACGCTGGGCTTCCTCGCCGCGGTTATCGGCCTTGGGACCATTCTGGGCAAAATGATGGAAGTGTCCGGCGCGGCCGAACGCATTGGCCTGACGCTGCAGCGCTGCCGCTGGCTTTCCGCTGACGTCATTATGGTACTGGTCGGGTTGATTTGCGGGATCACGCTGTTTGTGGAAGTCGGCGTGGTGCTGTTGATTCCGCTGGCTTTTTCGATTGCCAAGAAAACCAATACTTCATTACTGAAGCTGGCGATTCCACTGTGTACGGCGCTGATGGCAGTGCACTGCGTGGTACCACCGCATCCGGCAGCCCTGTTCGTGGCGAACAAGCTGGGCGCGGACATTGGCACCGTGATTGTCTACGGCTTACTGGTCGGCTTGATGGCCTCGCTGATCGGTGGTCCTCTGTACCTGAAATTCCTGGGTAACCGTCTGCCGTTTAAACCGGTTCCGGCTGAGTTTTCTGACCTTAAAGTGCGTGACGAAAGTACGCTACCGTCGCTGGGTGCTACGCTGTTTACCGTTCTGCTGCCGATTGGCCTGATGCTGGTAAAAACCGTCGCTGAGCTGAACATGGCGAAAGGCAGCACGGTGTATACGCTGCTGGAGTTTATTGGTAACCCGATCACCGCGATGTTTATTGCCGTTTTCGTGGCCTATTACATCCTCGGCCTGCGTCAGCACATCGGTATGGGTGCATTGCTGACCCACACTGAAAATGGTTTTGGCTCGATTGCTAACATTTTGCTGATTATCGGCGCAGGCGGCGCATTCAACGCTATCCTCAAGAGCAGTGGGCTGGCGGATACCCTCGCGCTGATCCTCTCGAACATGCATATGCACCCGATTCTGCTGGCGTGGCTGGTGGCGTTAATCCTGCACGCTGCAGTGGGCTCTGCCACGGTGGCGATGATGGGCGCGACGGCAATCGTGGCACCGATGCTGCCGCTCTATCCCAACGTCAGCCCGGAGATCATCGCCATTGCTATCGGTTCTGGCGCTATTGGCTGCACGATCGTCACCGATTCCCTCTTCTGGCTGGTGAAGCAATACTGCGGTGCCACCCTGAATGAAACGTTTAAATACTATACGACCGCGACATTTATCGCGTCCGTGATTGCACTGGCTTGCACATTCCTGCTTTCCTTTATTATCTAGCGCAAAGAGACTGACTATGGAAAACATTCAAACACTTATCGCCCAGTATCCTTTAGTGGAAGATCTGGTTGCTCTCAAGGAGACAACCTGGTTTAACCCTGGCACCACCTCTCTTGCGGAAGGTTTACCGTATGTTGGCCTGACAGAGCACGATGTTCAGGATGCTCACGCCCGTCTGACGCGCTTTGCACCGTACCTGGCAAAGGCATTCCCGGAAACCGCGGCCACCGGCGGTATTATTGAATCTGAGCTGGCCGCGATTCCGGCCATGCAAAAGCGGCTGGAGAAAGAGAACGGGCAGCACATCAATGGCGAAATTCTGCTGAAGAAAGACAGTCACCTGCCAATTTCTGGTTCGATTAAAGCCCGTGGTGGCATTTATGAAGTACTTACCCACGCGGAAAAACTGGCGCTGGAAGCCGGTCTGCTGACCACACAAGACGATTACAGCGTTCTGCTTTCGCCCGAGTTCAAACAGTTCTTCAGCCAGTACAGCATCGCGGTAGGCTCCACCGGTAACCTCGGCATGTCGATTGGCATTATGAGCGCCCGTATCGGCTTTAAGGTGACGGTGCATATGTCTGCCGACGCTCGCGCATGGAAAAAAGCCAAACTGCGCAGCCACGGTGTGACGGTCGTGGAGTATGAAGAAGATTACGGCGTGGCGGTTGAACAGGGCCGTAAGGCGGCGGAGTCCGATCCAAACTGCTTCTTTATCGATGATGAAAACTCGCGCACGCTGTTTTTAGGCTATGCGGTGGCCGGACAGCGCTTAAAGGCGCAGTTTGCCCAGCAGGGGCGCGTGGTGGATGCAGACCATCCACTGTTTGTTTACCTGCCATGCGGCGTCGGCGGTGGCCCTGGTGGCGTAGCGTTTGGCCTGAAGCTGGCGTTTGGCGATAACGTGCACTGCTTCTTCGCAGAACCCACCCATTCACCGTGCATGCTACTGGGGATTTATACCGGGCTGCACGATACGATTTCCGTGCAGGATATTGGCATCGACAACCTGACGGCGGCGGATGGGCTGGCTGTCGGCCGTGCGTCTGGCTTTGTTGGCCGGGCAATGGAACGTCTGCTCGACGGTCTGTACACCCTGGACGATCAGACGATGTACGACATGCTGGGTTGGCTGGCGCAGGAAGAAGGTATTCGCCTCGAACCGTCAGCGCTGGCGGGGATGGCCGGTCCGCAACACGTTTGCGCCTCTGCTGACTATCAGCAGATGCACGGCTTCAGCGCGGATCAGCTCAATAACGCTACCCATCTGGTGTGGGCGACCGGCGGCGGCATGGTCCCGGAAGATGAAATGGCGCAATATCTGGCCAAAGGACGTTAAATACCGCTGAGCTTAACGCAGCATCGCCATCAGCTCCATCGGTGAGCGATGCTGCTTAAGCAGATCACGCATCACGCGCATATGCGGTGCGGTATGGCTGAAGAAAGCCTGATAGCCTGCACACAGCACGCCCTTTCCATTTTCCTCGCAGTACGCAGGACAATCACCGTGGTAATACTGAAACAATGAGCATGTCTGGCAACGCGTATTCATTGATGACATGGTCTGTCGTTCAATCTGTGCCGTCAGACCACACCACTGGCGAAGCGTTTTATCGAAAAGCTGGATAGATATCTGATTAATATCTTCACGTACCCAGATATCAAATATCGTAATTAAAAATCGGCCCCACGCCTCAGACGTAACCGATTCGTCTGTCAGATGACCTGAACCATCGTGCTTAACCAGCGGAATAAATTGTACCAGGCGAACATTTCCTTGTTGCAAACCACGGTACACTTCAACCGGTTGTAAACACTTCTGATGGTCAATCACCACGTTTAAAACATCATCACTAACATCCATGTTCTCACATCCTGTCATGCAAAATTCCCGATAAATACGATAAGTTGGCGAACATGCGTTACAGCAAACAGCATTGCGAGGGATAACACCGCGAGGGAGATCATAAATTTGTCACGCACCGCGCGAGATTCAGAAAAATCGCTATGACTCACATCCATCAGATTACGGCTGCGGGTGTAGCGCCAGAGGATAATCGCCACTATCACCAGCACAACTACCGATATCCAGAACAGCACTCCCGCCTGGTGCCAGTTGTGCTTAATCGCCAGCGCCATTAACGCGCCATAGCCCAACAACGTGCGAAACCAGGCAAGTGAAGTCCGCTCCGGTTGTAACCCCGGGTCAGCGATGCGTCGCGATTTGCGGCTATCCGGCATACAGCACCAGCGTCATGACAATCACCGCCACAATAGTCAGCATGACGCTGATAATCAGCAGGCTGTGGGTGTAGGGCAAGTCCTCTTTCAGTCGCATCGCCTTTTCGTTACGTAGCCAGCGCAGGTAGCCGTAGATCGCCAGACCGCCGGCAAACAGACACAGCAACAAGGCAAGCGCCTCACGGATGACCGGCGTGGCAAAATCCGGGGCCAGTTGATCAAGGCCAACCCCCGCCGCCAGAAATCCGAGCGCGGTGCGGATCCACGCCAGAAAAGTACGCTCATTTGCCAGTGAGAAGCGATAATCCGGTGCTTCTCCAAGGCGAGAAATCTTCATGACAGCTCCTTAAATATTGTTGTCTGGTCGTTATACCGGAACAGTTAAGGAGTATGAACCTGATTCTCAAACGAGAGGGCGAGTCGGGTGATGAGACAATGGGAAAGAGAGAGGGTGTTTGTAATGCCGGATGGTGAGTTGCGTTTTATCCGGCCTACAGGAGATGCAGGCCGGATAAGTCAGTTTTAACCTAATC
Organism: Citrobacter sp. Cpo142; assembly: GCF_030332425.1. Classification (NCBI taxonomy): domain Bacteria; kingdom Pseudomonadati; phylum Pseudomonadota; class Gammaproteobacteria; order Enterobacterales; family Enterobacteriaceae; genus Citrobacter; species Citrobacter sp. Cpo142. The sequence continues at coordinate 59,379 of NZ_JAOWHW010000151.1, read as the reverse complement.
CCCAGAAGATCACCGCCAGCAGCTGTGGCGTGATAATCCTCAGGAACATAACCAGCGGATAAACGGTGGCGTAGGAGAGCGCTGCCGCCCCGCTGGTGGCATGCAGGTTATTAGCAAACGCCAGAGCCGGGGGATCGGTCATTGAGCCAGCCAGCATGCCGCACAGCGTCAGGTAGTTCATTTTGACAAATAGACGAGCTAACAAACCCACGGTAATCAGCGGAATCGCAGTAATGAAAATACCGTAACCCACCCAGCTCAGGCCATCGCCCTGCGTCAGAGTATCGACAAAATCACCGCCTGACTTCAGACCAACTACCGCGAGAAACAGCACGATACCCAACTCTCGCAGCGCCAGGTTAGCGCTGGGAGGCATAAACCAGTACAGCTTACCAATGCTGCCAATACGCCCCAGGATCAAGGCCATAATCAGCGGCCCACCGGCCAGACCCAGTTTTAACGCCACCGGAAACCCTGGGATGAACAGCGGGATTGAACCCAGTAGAACACCCAGCCCGATACCGATAAATACCGGCAGCATCTGCACTTGCTGCAGTTTTTGCTGCGCGTTACCCACAACATTGGCAACGGCATCAATAGACGAAGGGCGCCCCACCAGATTGAGGATATCCCCGAATTGCAGGCTGGCGTCGCTGCTGGCTACCAGCTCAACACCCGCACGGTTCAGGCGGGAAATCACCACGTCGTAACGTTCTTTAAAGTGCAGGTCACGGATACGTTTACCCAGCACCTGCTCGTTAGTCACCACCACGCGTTCGACGCGTAAATCGGTACCTCGCGTAGACAGCGATGTATCCACCTCCTGCCCAATCACCACCTGCGCGTTATGCAGGTCAGCAGGCTGCCCGACCAGGTGGAGCAGGTCGCCCAACTGGATAACTGTCCCTGGCGACGGCACCATCAATGTCTCGTCACGTTTCAGACGCGAGCAGATAATTTTGTCGCTGTTCAGAATCGGGACATCCTGAATCGCCATATTGTTGATGTTTGGGTTTTCCACGCGGATGTTCATCGTCTGAATCAGCGCGTGCCCGTTGGTCAGCGTGGATTCATGCTGCTGGGCTTCAGCATCGACGTTAACGCGGAAAATAAGGCGCATCAGCCACATGGTCAGTAAAATTCCGCAAATGCCGAAAGGATAAGCCATGGCATAGCTCATCCCCATCTGGTCAACCACATCGCCAGGCGTACCCAAATCGCGCAGAATTTGCTGCCCCGCGCCCAACGCCGGGGTGTTGGTGACCGCACCAGAGAATATTCCCAGCACCACAGGGAGAGGAATGGCAAAAATCTTATGCAGGATCGCGGTGACCAGGCCACCCATAATAACAATCAGTACGGCAAACAGATTCAGCCGCAGCCCGGAAACGCGCAGTGACGCAAAAAAGCCCGGCCCCACCTGAATACCGATGGTGTAGACGAAAAGAATCAGGCCAAATTCCTGAATAAAATGCAGCATGTCGCCGCTCAGGGTCATCCCTGCCTGATCGACAAAATGCCCGACAATAATGCCGCCGAACAGCACACCTCCAATGCCAAAACCCACACCACGTATTTTTATGTTGCCGATCCATAACCCGACAACTGCCACCAATGCCAGAACGCTGACCGTCAATGCTATATCACTCATATCCTGTTCCCTGTGAATAACATCATTAAGTAAATGGATTCTCGCAGAGTACAGTCGCAATGTATGGGTGGTAAAGCACAAAAAAGCCCCGTCATTTCTGGCGGGGCAAAGGCATGGAGCTATTTAACTGTCTAATGCGGGACGTTCGCTGATGGCGATACGTTGTGGAGCAATGGTTTCAGGTTCATTCCGGGTCAAATCAATATGCAGCAAGCCGTTAGTGAAGCTTGCGCCGGAGACCTCCATATTTTCAGCCAGCGTAAAGCTCAGGTTGAACGGCTGAGTGACCAGTCCCTGATGCAACCATTTGGTCTCTTTTTCCGGCTGCTGCGGCGTACCTTTCACTGTCAGGCGCGTGCCTTCCAGTTGAATATCCAGATCTTCCTGGCGGAAACCGGCTAACGCAAGGGTAATGCGGTAGTGGTTATCATCGCTCTTTTCGATGTTATAAGGCGGGAAGCTCTGGCTTTCACCGGTGTTTTGCAAGGCATTGGCCAGTTTGTCAAAACCGATCCATTGACGCAGCAGTGGGGATAAATCGTAGTTACGCATAATAATCTCCTTCTAAGAAGCGAGTAGGTACCTTTCGGCTCCCTGACGGCAAGCCGATGACTTAGCAAGGCCGCCTGAAGCGGCCTACAGAATTAGTTGATTTCGATGCGGCGCGGTTTGTTCGCTTCAGGAATCACGCGCTCAAGATCGATATACAGCAGACCATTTACCAGGTTTGCGCCGCGAACATGAATGTTCTCCGCTAACTGGAACTTGCGTTCAAAGTTGCGCTCGGCAATACCCTGATACAGGTAAGTACGTTCTTTTTGATCGTCCGCATGGGCGCCTTTTACCACCAGCAGATTGTCCTGGGCAGTAATTTCCAGTTCGCTTTCAGCAAAACCGGCAACGGCAATTGCAATGCGGTAATGGTTTTCGTCTACCAGCTCAACGTTGTACGGAGGGTAGCCGCCATTGCTCTGGCCCTGATTGTTTTCCAGCAGGTTAAACAGACGGTCAAAACCAATAGCAGAACGGTACAGCGGGGATAAATCAAAGTTACGCATAATCAATAGCTCCTGAAATCAGCGAGAATATTGACCTTCCATCATGGACAGGTCAGGTAGCCAGGACACCCATCAGGCATGCCCTTCATTTGTCTACACTCTAAAAATGGGTCTTAATACAAACTTTTCAAGCGTATTCATCTGACTTTTTTTGCAGTTTGTTGTCTATTGCATACACTGGGGGGAGCAGTTGTTCTCGTTAAATCGCGATGGCCGCCACAGTGCGACGAAATGGTGATGTTATTTTCGCAACGGATCGCTTTAACTCACCATGCAAACACGATAAATACAGATGAATAAATGATGATTAAAAAAATGTTGGTAACACTGACGATGTGTAGTGGGATGGTGTTTGTAAGCGGCTGTTCCAGCATCATGTCACATACAGGTGGCAAAGAAGGGACGTATCCTGGCACGCGAGCCAGTGCCACAATGATTAGCGAAAGTGATACGAACTGGGGAACCAAGTCGCTGGCGATTCTGGATATGCCTTTTACCGCGGTGCTCGATACGGTATTGCTACCTTGGGATCTCTTTCGCAAAGATAACTCGGTGAGATCCCGCGTAGAAAAGAGCGAGGAGAGAACCCAAGCCACGAACGCCGTTATTCCCCCGGCAGAAATGTCTGCTCCATAAATTAACGCCCGGTTTCAGTCACCCACAGCTGGCGGAAACCCTCGACGTCTTCCATCCACGCAACCTGTCGACCATCAGGGGAGAAGACGATCGCATCGGCCGACGGCGGGTTATCATGACGTTCCGTTAAAAAATCAATTTCGCCCGTTTGAACATCACAACAGGCAATTCTGTTCTCCAGTACAAATCCCAGCCATTTCCCCGATGGGTGCCAGTTAAAGGCTGACTGAATATTCGTAGCGCACTGGGTAAGCTGACGCAGCGATCCACCCTGTGGGGAAATCAGCCATAGCTGCACAATACCGTTGTCATCACGCATTAAAAACGCAATCTCAGATGCCTTTGGATTACTGCGTACCCAGTGGCGAGGCTGATTCACCAGCCCCGGAAAGGCGCGCTCATGGGTAAACGTCAGACGGCGTTGGCGAATACCGGATGGCGGCGCAGGCATGGTCATGTCAGTCCCCTCCAGAGGCGCGTCCCCCGGCTGTTTCCAGCCGCTTTCATCCTGTGGCAAATCGACAATAAACAGCTCCGGTACTTTCTCGCCAGTGGCTGATAGCGTATCACCGATAAACGCCAGCCTGTTTTCTCCAACCCAGCCCTCTTCATAGGCGCGGTTAATCTCATCGCTACCCGGTTTTGGCGTTGGTGTCGTCTGGCTCACCAGCACACACCAGTAGCTACCGCTGTATTCACGGGGATGCTGCGCGGAAACATTAACCGGACCATACGGTGCAGCCACGCCGACGTTGCGTAAATCGAGCGCCGGAGAGCGCTCATGCAGAACATGGTCGTTATAGGTGAAACTGACAAACTCACCGTTCGGGCTAAAGACATGCACATGACTCCCGCCGCGCAGCGCACCTGGCGTATAGGGCGCAGTAATATCCATTGCATCCAGATTCTCCACCCCAGCCTGCGTAACAATCACCCCACGGCGATGATGGAAGTCGTAATACCATGTTTCATCAGGATTTTCAGGCCCGTGAATGAATACATATTTTTCCGACTTTGGATGAACGGTCACCACGCCAACGTGCGATCCCTGAGTAGCCCGGTAAATCACCTCCAGCTCGCCAGTATGGATATTGACGCGCTCAATTGTTTCACCGGTAAAGGAAGCGCCGGAAGGGCGCACATCAAAGACCAGCCACTGGCTGTCCGGTGTCCAGGTGTTGATATTGGTAAGCTGATGATTACGCGGCGTAAAGGTGATTTGCTTCATGGGATGCCCTGATACAAGACGATTAAAACAATCATACTTCACAAGTACTTCACTTTCAGGCTTTAGCGTATCGCCATCTTCATTTTTGCGGACAGAAAGATGGAACATTTTGACGTAGCGATTATCGGTTTAGGTCCGGCAGGCGCAGCGCTGGCGCGACAGTTAAGCGGAAAAATGCGCGTGATTGCGTTGGATAAAAAACGCCAGTGCGGCAACGAAGGTTTCACTAAACCCTGCGGCGGTCTGCTGGCCCCGGACGCCCAGCGTTCGTTTATCCGCGACGGGATAACCTTACCCGTTGATGTTATCGCCAACCCGCAGATTTTTAGCGTTAAAACGGTTGATGTTGCCGCTTCTTTGACGCGTAACTACCAGCGCAGCTACATTAATATCAACCGCCATGCTTTTGATTTATGGCTTAAATCTCTCATCCCTGATGATGTGCAGGTGTATCACGACAGCCTGTGCCGGAAAATCTGGCGCGAGGGCGATAAATGGCATGTTATCTTCCGCGCCGACGGTTGGGAGCAGCAGATCACTGCACGTTATCTGGTGGGGGCAGACGGTGCGAACTCACTGGTGCGCCGTCATCTCTATCCACAGCACCAAATCCGTAAATATGTCGCGATTCAACAATGGTTTGCGGAAAAGCATCCCGTACCGTTCTATTCCTGTATTTTTGATAACGATGCAACTGACTGTTATTCCTGGAGTATCAGCAAAGATGGCTATTTTATCTTTGGTGGCGCCTACCCCATGAAGGACGGACAGGCACGCTTTGACGCGCTGAAAGAGAAGCTGGAAGCGTTCCATTTCCAGTTCGGCAAACCAGTAAAAAGTGAAAAATGTACGGTGCTATTCCCCTCACGCTGGAAAGACTTCGTCTGCGGCGAGGACAACGCATTTTTGATTGGTGAAGCGGCCGGTTTTATCAGCGCCAGCTCGCTGGAAGGGATTAGCTATGCGCTGGACAGCGCGGAGATCCTCAAATCGGTACTGCTGCGGGATACGCCAGATATGAATCACGCTTACCGTAAAGCCACCCGCAAGCTACGCCTTAAACTGTTTGGCAAAATCCTGAAAAGCCGGGCCCTGACGTCGGCATTTTCCCGTAAATGGATTATGCGCAGCGGCGTGGCGCATATTCCCTTGGCAAAATCTGAAAGTCACCCGCCAGCAAAAGAAAAGCGTGATAAATCGCGTAGTATGGCTATGACATTACGGCGCGTTTTTTTAAGGGATTAAGTTGAACATAAAATATAGCTGGTTGGTAAAATCGCTGGTCGTATCATCGCTTAGCGTTATGTTATCAGGGTGCCTGAGCTTTATGTGGCTCAAAGCAGGCGATCCACAAACAACAAGGGAAAAGTGGAAAACAGACACCGTTATTGGCTTATCGTCAGGTAAAGATAATGATGGTAATGAAGGCTATGTCTTTGTCGGCAAAACGTTTGATTATCTGATAACCAGTGGTGCCGAAAGCGTGGTGAAGTTGCTGCAAGATCCGCAAATCGACCGTCATAATTTACAGGCCGTTGATATCGCCGAATTCATCATCAGCGACAATAAAAAGGGATTTAAAGGCGTATTAACGCTTAAATACACAGGGGAAACGCAGGACGTTAAACAAGTGCTTACGGGCTACGGTTTTGACTGCTCAGCGCAATACTGCACTAAAAATCTATCCAAACTGGAAGGGACAATCCATAAAAAAAGCACCAAACAGGATTACTCGCAGATGCTTACGTTTTATCATCCATTTACCGTTGGTTTTTACGAATATAAAACCTCACATATACCTGAATTCGTCACAAACGGACTGCTGCCCATTACTATCACTCTGGATGTCGTAACCTCTCCATTACAAATATTATTTTTTAATTATTATCACCAATAAATATTTAAATGGGCAAATGTAACAAGGCACTTGCCCATATTTTCTTAATTCAGCGCAAATTTCTCAATGGCATACGCGACGCCATCTTCAAGGTTGGATTTCGTCACGAAGTTGGCGATTTCTTTGACTGATGGAATAGCGTTGTTCATGGCAACGCCCACACCTGCGTATTCAATCATCGCGATGTCGTTTTCCTGATCGCCAATCGCCATCACCTCTTCGGCTTTAATGCCTAACGCATCGGCCAGCGATTTTACGCCCGTCCCTTTATTGACGCGTTTATCGAGGATTTCGAGGAAATACGGCGCACTTTTCAGCACGGTGTACTTCTCTTTTACTTCCACAGGTAGACGAGAGATAGCTTTATCGAGGATCTCCGGCTCGTCAATCATCATCACTTTCAGGAACTGGGTTGCGGGATCCATTTTCTCGGCTTCACAGAACACTAGCGGGATGGTCGCGACAAACGATTCGTGCACCGTGTAGTAGCTGATATCACGGTTCGCGGTATACAGCGTATTGCGATCGAGGGCGTGGAAATGCGAGCCGACTTCCCGGGAGAGCTGCTCCAGGTAACGATAATCATCATAGCTCAGCGCGGTTTGCGCCACGGTACTGCCATCCCCTGCTTTCTGCACCAGCGCACCGTTGTAGGTAATGCAGTAGTCACCGGGTTGTTCCATATGTAGTTCTTTCAGATAGCTGTGAACGCCGGCATACGGGCGTCCCGTGGTCAGCACCACATTCACGCCACGCGCGCGTGCCGCGGCAATTGCCGTTTTGACCGCTGGTGAAATGGTGTGATCGGGCAGCAGAAGTGTGCCATCCATGTCGATAGCAATAAGTTTGATAGCCATGAGTTCCCCGGATTAAATGAGTCCGTCCTCATGCTAACGCGATTCCGCTCAAAAAACAGCTACGAAAAGGGGGATAGAAAGGGGAATCGAGATTCCCCTTTTTGTAGATTGGTTGTCGTTTGTAGGCCTGATAAGCAACGCGCCATCAGGCACAATACAACGTCTTGCCGGATGGCGGCGTAAACCGCCTTATCCGGCCTACAGATTGGCTTAAATATCGATGTTCGCCGCTTTCAGGGCGTTTTCTTCGATAAACGCGCGACGCGGTTCAACGGCATCGCCCATCAGCGTGGTGAACAGCTGGTCGGCAGCAATCGCATCCTTCACGGTAACGCGCAGCATACGACGGCTTTCCGGATCCATGGTGGTTTCCCACAGCTGTTCCGGGTTCATCTCGCCCAGACCTTTATAACGCTGGATAGCGAGGCCACGACGTGACTCTTTCTGCAGCCATTCCAGCGCCTGCTCGAAGCTGGCAACCGGCTGGCGACGCTCGCCACGTTCGATAAACGCATCGTCTTCGATCAGTCCACGCAGCTTCTCGCCAAGCGTACAAATACGACGGTATTCACCACCGGTCACAAATTCATGCTCCAGCGGATAATCGGTATCCACACCGTGGGTACGTACGCGAATCACCGGCTCGAACAGGTTCAGTTCAGCGTCTTTACGCACAAAGCTGTTCCAGGTGCTGCCGTGCATTTCTTTTTCATTCAGCACGTTAACCAGCTGAGAAACCCAGGCAGTGACTTTCGCTTCATCAGCGAGATCGGCTTCAGCCAACGTCGGTTGATAAACCAGTTCTTTCAGCAGCGCTTTCGGGAAACGACGTTCCATACGGCCGATCATTTTCTGCGTTGCGTTGTATTCAGAAACCAGTTTTTCTAATGCTTCACCCGCCAGGGCTGGCGCGCTGGCATTGGTGTGCAGCGTTGCGCCATCCAGAGCGATAGAAATTTGGTACTGATCCATCGCTTCGTCATCTTTAATGTACTGTTCCTGCTTGCCTTTTTTCACTTTGTACAGCGGTGGCTGTGCAATGTAGACGTGGCCGCGTTCAACGATTTCCGGCATCTGACGATAGAAGAAGGTCAACAGCAGCGTACGGATGTGCGAGCCGTCGACGTCCGCATCGGTCATGATGATGATGCTGTGATAACGCAGTTTGTCCGGGTTGTACTCGTCACGACCGATGCCACAGCCGAGCGCGGTGATCAGCGTCGCAACTTCCTGAGAGGAGAGCATCTTGTCAAAGCGCGCTTTCTCGACGTTGAGGATTTTACCCTTCAGCGGCAGAATCGCCTGGTTCTTACGGTTACGTCCCTGCTTCGCAGAGCCACCCGCGGAGTCCCCTTCCACCAGATACAGTTCAGAGTGAGCTGGGTCGCGTTCCTGACAGTCCGCCAGCTTGCCCGGCAGACCGGCTAAGTCCAGCGCGCCTTTACGACGGGTCATTTCACGCGCACGACGTGCAGCTTCACGAGCACGCGCAGCATCAATAATTTTGCCGACAACGATTTTCGCGTCAGACGGGTTTTCCAGCAGATATTCGCTCAGCAGTTCGTTCATCTGCTGTTCTACCGCCGATTTCACCTCAGAGGAGACCAGCTTGTCTTTGGTCTGTGAGGAGAACTTCGGATCCGGTACTTTCACGGAAACAACGGCAATCAGGCCTTCACGGGCATCGTCACCGGTAGCGCTGACTTTCGCTTTTTTACTGTAGCCTTCTTTGTCCATGTAGGCGTTCAGGGTACGGGTCATCGCCGCACGGAAGCCTGCAAGGTGAGTACCGCCGTCACGCTGTGGAATGTTGTTGGTGAAGCAGTAGATGTTTTCCTGGAAACCATCGTTCCACTGCAGCGCAACTTCAACGCCGATACCGTCTTTTTCGGTGGAGAAGTAGAAGATATTCGGGTGGATCGGCGTTTTGTTTTTGTTGAGGTATTCAACAAACGCCTTGATGCCACCTTCGTAGTGGAAATGGTCTTCTTTGCCGTCACGCTTGTCGCGCAGACTAATAGAGACGCCGGAGTTCAGGAATGACAGCTCACGCAGACGTTTCGCCAGAATGTCGTATTCAAATTCAACAACATTGGTAAAGGTTTCGTGGCTTGGCCAGAAACGGACCTGAGTTCCCGTCAGTTCTGTTTCGCCAGTTACTGCCAGCGGCGCCTGCGGCACACCGTGCACGTAAGTTTGCTGATGCACTTTGCCTTCACGACGAATCACCAGTTCCAGCTTCTGTGACAGGGCGTTAACGACGGAAACACCCACGCCGTGCAGACCGCCGGAAACTTTATAGGAGTTATCATCGAATTTACCGCCTGCGTGCAAAACGGTCATGATAACTTCCGCTGCCGAAACGCCCTCTTCCGGGTGAATACCGGTTGGGATACCACGGCCATCATCGGTAACGGACACGGAGTTGTCAGCGTGAATCGTTACCACGATATCTTTACAGTGACCCGCGAGCGCTTCGTCGATAGCGTTATCTACCACCTCGAATACCATGTGGTGCAGACCGGTGCCGTCATCCGTGTCGCCGATATACATACCCGGGCGCTTACGCACCGCATCCAGTCCTTTCAGGACTTTGATACTGGAGGAGTCATAAGAATTCGACATCAACGTTTCTCGCTCATTTTATCTTGGGTTAATCCGTTATTTTACCCTTTTCCACGGTAAACATCTTCGAATTTTCATCGGACATGTCTATAACGTGTTCAGCGCTTATTGCGCTGACAAAGACCTGAGATTGCGTGGCTTTTAAGCGGCTGGCCAGCAGTCCGCGACGCGCGTCATCCAGTTCAGAGGCAAAATCATCTATCAGGTACAGGCAGCGCCGCCCGCTTTCACGGGTCAGGAACTCCCCTTGCGCCAGACGTAAGGCGCACATCAGCAGCTTTAGCTGCCCACGCGACAATGTGTCTTCCACCGGCGCACCGTCGGCGCGAATGCGGAAATCCGCCTTATGCGGGCCGTGCGCAGTGTAGGTCAACATGCGATCGCGTTCAAAACTACGTTCCAGCACTTCGGCATAATCCGTCTCTTTCTCCCAGCCGCGCTGGAATGAGAAGGAGAGTGAAAACTCGGGAAGAAACTGCTGGCAGGTATCCGCCATATCCTGCGCGATACCGGCGCTGTACTCCGCGCGCCAGGTGCTGATTTGTTCTGCCAGTGGGATCAGTTCTTTATCCCACGGACGCAGTTGCTCATAACGACTCACCTGGCGCAGCGCTGCATTGCGCTGCTTGAGCAGTCGCTTCAGGTTGCTCCAGGCGGTGAAAAATCCAGCTTCATTGTGAAAGCATCCCCAGTCAAGGAATGCTCTTCTGTATTTGGGGCCGCCATTGAGTAAAGTAAACCCCTCAGGCGTGATCAGCTGCATCGGCATCAGGTGCGCCAGTTCCGCGACCTTGTGCCCGTCAGTGCCGTCAATGCGCACTTTGCTGTCGCCCAGTTTATCTTTCGTCAGGCCAATCGACGTCTCACGTTCTTCACCCTGCAAACGCCCGTGTAAAACAAACGACTCCTGCTCGTGGCGAATCACGCGGCCAATCTGCAAACTGCGAAACGCCCGACCGTGGCCGAGCGTATAGATGGCTTCCAGCACGCTGGTTTTGCCGCTGCCATTCGCGCCAACCAGGAAGTTAAAGCCGGGGGATAAAGCGAGATCCGCGTTTTCGATATTGCGAAAATCGCGGATCAACAGGCGGGAGAGCGACATTACAGTCTCATTGGCATAACAACATAGGCAGCCGACTGTGATGCTGCATCTTCAATCTGTACGCTCGATACGGAATCTGTCAGCAGAATACGCACGTTCTCGCACTTCAGCGCGTTCAGAACGTCCAGTACGTAGCTAACGTTAAAGCCGATTTCCAGTTCTGTACCAGGATAGGAGACGTCCAGAATTTCTTCCGCTTCTTCCTGCTCCGGGTTGTTGGCGGTGATTTTGAGCTGGTTTTCGCTGACATACAAACGCACGCCGCGGAATTTCTCGTTAGAGAGGATCGCCGCACGAGCAAACGCCTGTTTGAGGATATCGCAACCGGCTTCCAGATGTTTGTCCGGATTCTTCGGCAATACGCGGCGATAATCCGGGAAACGACCGTCAACCAGCTTGGAAGTAAAGATGAAGTCACCCACGTGCGCACGAATGTTGTTGCTGCCAATCTGCACGCGCAGCGGGTTATCGCCGCCGTCGAGCATACGCATCAGTTCAATCACGCCTTTACGCGGTACGATCACCGAATGGCTTGGCAACGGTTGACCAACAGGCATTGAACAGACCGCCAGGCGGTGGCCGTCGGTCGCCACGGTACGCAGCTCTTCCCCTTCGGTTTCAAACAGCATGCCGTTTAAGTAGTAACGTACGTCCTGATGCGCCATCGAAAACTGCGTGGCTTCAATCAGGCGCTTCATCGTCGCCTGCGGCAGGGTGAATTCGACTTCGCTCTGCCAGTCGTCCAGATTCGGGAAGTCGGCGGCAGGCAGCGTAGACAGCGAGAAACGGCTGCGGCCAGAACGCACCAGCATACGGTCGCCTTCCAGTTGAACGGCAATTTCCGCGCCTTCCGGCAATCCACGGCAAATATCGAAGAATTTACGCGCCGGAACGGTGGTAGCACCAGGTTCATGAGGCTGGATCAGCGCCACGCGCGCCACCATCTCCATTTCGAGATCGGTACCGGTCAGCGAAAGCGTGCCGTCAGCAACCTGCAGCAGCAGGTTTCCGAGAATAGGCAGTGTAGGACGTCCACCCAGCGGGCCGCTGACCTGCTGAAGCGGTTTTAATAAATGTTCACGTTCAACGGTAAATTTCATAGCGTCACGAAGATAATGTTCTGATTAAATTGGAGAAATCTTCTTTAATATCATGGCTTTCTTCACGCAACTGCTCAATCTTGCGGCAGGCATGAAGCACGGTAGTATGGTCACGCCCACCAAACGCGTCGCCGATTTCCGGCAAACTGTGGTTAGTGAGCTCTTTTGCCAGCGCCATCGCCATCTGGCGCGGGCGAGCTACCGAGCGAGATCGACGCTTAGAAAGCAGATCCGCAATTTTGATTTTGTAATACTCCGCCACCGTCTTCTGAATATTGTCGATGGTGACCAGCTTTTCCTGCAAAGCCAGCAGATCGCGCAGCGCTTCGCGCACGAAATCGATAGTAATCGCCCGGCCGGTAAAATTGGCGTTGGCGATCACGCGGTTCAGTGCGCCTTCCAGCTCACGTACGTTAGAGCGTAGACGCTTGGCAATAAAGAACGCTACTTCACCTGGCAGACGAATGTCGTTTTCGTCGGCTTTTTTCATCAGGATCGCAACACGCGTTTCCAGTTCAGGCGGTTCGATCGCGACAGTCAGTCCCCAGCCAAAGCGGGATTTCAGACGATCTTCAACGCCGTTGATCTCCTTCGGATAGCGATCCGAGGTCAGGATGATCTGCTGATTGCCTTCCAGCAGGGCGTTAAAGGTGTGGAAAAACTCTTCCTGCGATCGCTCTTTATTCGCGAAGAATTGGATATCGTCAATCAGCAGCGCGTCAACGGAACGGTAGTAGCGTTTAAACTCTTCGATCGCGTTGTTTTGCAGGGCTTTGACCATATCCTGCACAAATCGCTCGGAGTGCATATACACCACTTTGGCGTTTGGCTTACGCGCCATAATGCCGTTACCGACAGCGTGCAACAGGTGGGTTTTACCCAGACCCGTACCGCCATAAAGGAATAACGGATTGTAGGCGCCGCCAGGATTGTCCGCCACCTGACGTGCCGCCGCGCGCGCCAGTTGGTTAGATTTACCTTCAACGAAGTTATCAAACGTGTGTTTGACGTTGACGTTAGAACGATAGGTAGGTTCTGCCGGAGCCGGGACGTTATCCCAGCCTGGGCGCGCCGCCGGAGCTGCACGTTGTGGTTGCACTTGCTGAGCCACATGGGCGGGCGCAACAACGTTGTTGACCGGCGTTTTCAGCGTTTGCGTGACGGGTTTAGTGCCGACTTCAAAGCGCAGCTGTGGGGCATCCGCGCCACAGAAATTATTGAGTAATCCATTAATATTATTAAGGTATTTATCCCTTACCCAATCGAGCACGAAACGGTTTGGCGCATACAAAGCCAGCGTGTTATCGCTCAGTTCCGCCTGCAACGGGCGTATCCACATACTGAACTCTGTGGCTGGTAACTCATCCTGCAATCGGGCAAGACACTGCTGCCAAAGCGAAAGTGACACGGCGGACTCCACTCGAACAAAAGTCGATAAATGACAAAGGCTGAAACATTCATGATTGTTGACGCACATCGACAAGACCCTATGCAAAGGGTGACGTGCGAATTGCTATCTGCAATTTTTACCCGATCAGGATCCATTGAAACGATCAGGACCGCGGATCATAGCGTAAACTGAGAAAGAGATCTTCTGTTTCTCACAGATTCTTCCCGATTTATCCACAGGATGATCCAGAATCGGCTAAGTGTAAACGATCCTGGAGAAGTGCTGCAGGTTTTAGCGCGCATATTGAAAAAATTAATGAGTAAAGATGCTTTACTGCTTAAACGATCTAATAAAGATCCCGAGCGATCCTTGCGCTTTATCCACCAGCCCGTATAATTCTTACCCCCAGCGAGTAACGGTCGCCTTACGGCGTCAACGCTGCCTGTTTTTTACGCGAAACCATGCGGAAAAAAGCGGGAAATAAGGAAAGAGAATTGACTCCGGAGTGTACAATTATTACAATCCGGCCTCTTTAATCACCCACACTGTGGCGTAAGTCGTTCGAAATTCGTTCGGGTATACGCAAAAGTCAGTGAATTTATTCAAGTTTAGGTAGAAATCGCCATGAAACGCACTTTTCAACCGTCTGTACTGAAGCGCAACCGTTCTCACGGCTTCCGTGCTCGTATGGCTAATAAAAATGGTCGTCAGGTTCTGGCACGTCGTCGTGCTAAAGGCCGTTCTCGTCTGACCGTTTCTAAGTAATAAAAGCTAGCCCCTGAGTGGTTAAGCTCGCATTTCCCAGGGAGTTACGTTTGTTAACTCCCACTCATTTCACATTCGTCTTCCAGCAGCCACAACGGGCTGGCACGCCGCAAATCACCATCCTCGGCCGCCTGAATTCGCTGGGGCATCCCCGTATCGGTCTTACAGTCGCCAAGAAAAATGTTAAGCGTGCGCATGAACGCAATCGGATTAAACGTCTGACGCGTGAAAGCTTCCGTTTACGTCAGCACGAGCTTCCAGCAATGGATTTCGTGGTGGTGGCGAAAAAAGGGGTTGCTGACCTCGATAACCGTGCTCTCTCGGAAGCGTTGGAAAAATTATGGCGTCGCCATTGTCGCCTGGCTCGCGGGTCCTGATAGCCCTCATTCGGGTCTATCAACGCCTGATCAGTCCGCTGCTTGGGCCGCATTGCCGTTTCACTCCAACCTGTTCGAGCTACGGAATTGAGGCATTGCGCAGGTTTGGAGTGATAAAAGGCAGTTGGTTGACGGTGAAACGCGTATTAAAATGCCACCCTTTACACCCTGGTGGTGACGATCCCGTCCCGCCCGGACCATTTGATACCAGAGAACACTAACGATGGATTCGCAACGCAATCTTTTAGTCATCGCTTTGCTGTTCGTGTCTTTCATGATCTGGCAAGCCTGGGAGCAGGATAAAAACCCGCAACCTCAGGCCCAACAGACCACGCAGACAACGACCACCGCAGCGGGTAGCGCCGCAGACCAGGGCGTACCGGCCAGTGGCCAGGGGAAACTGATTACGGTTAAAACTGACGTGCTTGATCTGACCATCAACACCCGTGGTGGTGATGTGGAACAGGCTTCACTGCCAGCTTACCCGAAAGAACTCGGTTCTACCGAACCGTTCCAGTTACTGGAAACTACGCCACAGTTCATCTACCAGGCACAAAGTGGCCTGACAGGTCGTGACGGCCCGGATAACCCGGCTAACGGCCCGCGTCCGCTGTACAACGTCGATAAAGACGCGTTTGTACTGGCTGACGGTCAGAACGAACTGCAGATCCCGATGACCTATACTGACGCAGCGGGTAACACATTCACTAAAACGTTTGTTCTTAAGCGTGGTGAATATGCTGTCAACGTTAACTACAGCGTGCAGAACGCCGGCGAAAAACCGCTGGAAATCTCCACCTTTGGTCAGCTGAAGCAATCCATCAATCTGCCATCTCATCGTGACACCGGTAGCAGCAACTTTGCGCTGCACACCTTCCGTGGCGCGGCGTACTCCACGCCGGATGAGAAGTATGAGAAATACAAATTCGACACCATTGCTGAAAACGAAAACCTGAACGTCAATGCTAAAGACGGCTGGGTCGCAATGCTGCAACAGTATTTCGCAACGGCATGGGTTCCGCGTAACGACGGCACCAACAACTTCTATACCGCTAACCTGGGTAACGGCATTGCCGCTATCGGCTATAAATCACAGCCGGTACTGGTTCAGCCTGGCCAGACTGGCGCAATGACCAGCACCCTGTGGGTCGGCCCGGAAATTCAGGACAAAATGGCGGCCGTTGCACCGCACCTGGATCTGACCGTGGATTACGGCTGGTTGTGGTTCATTTCTCAGCCGCTGTTTAAACTGCTGAAGTGGATCCATAGCTTCCTGGGTAACTGGGGCTTCTCCATCATCGTTATCACCTTTATCGTTCGTGGCATCATGTACCCGCTGACTAAAGCGCAGTACACCTCCATGGCGAAGATGCGTATGCTGCAGCCGAAGATTCAGGCTATGCGTGAGCGTTTGGGCGATGACAAACAGCGTCAGAGCCAGGAAATGATGGCCCTGTACAAAGCTGAGAAGGTTAACCCGCTGGGCGGCTGCTTCCCGCTGATCATCCAGATGCCAATCTTCCTGGCGTTGTACTACATGCTGATGGGCTCCATTGAACTGCGTCATGCGCCGTTCGCCCTGTGGATCCATGACCTGTCTGCACAGGACCCGTACTACATCCTGCCGATTCTGATGGGCGTGACGATGTTCTTCATTCAGAAGATGTCTCCGACCACCGTAACCGACCCGATGCAGCAGAAGATCATGACCTTCATGCCGGTCATCTTCACCGTGTTCTTCCTGTGGTTCCCGTCAGGTCTGGTGCTGTACTATATCGTCAGCAACCTGGTAACCATTATTCAGCAGCAGCTGATTTACCGTGGTCTGGAGAAACGTGGCCTGCATAGCCGCGAGAAGAAAAACTCCTGATTCGGTGTAGGCCGGATTAGGCGAAGCCGCCATCCGGCAAACGGAACATAAAGTAAAGGGCGGTCATTAGACCGCCTTTTTTATTGCATTAAGAAGAGACAAACCATGAGCCATAACGACACCATCGTCGCTCAGGCCACCCCACCGGGACGTGGTGGCGTGGGTATCCTGCGTATCTCCGGCCTGAAGGCGCGTGAGGTCGCAGAAACCGTACTGGGGAAACTGCCCAAACCGCGTTATGCCGATTATCTGCCGTTTAAAGACGCGGATGGCAGCACGCTGGATCAGGGGATTGCCTTGTGGTTCCCCGGCCCAAACTCCTTTACCGGTGAAGACGTTTTAGAGCTTCAGGGCCACGGCGGTCCGGTGATTCTTGACCTGCTGCTCAAACGTATTCTGACCATTCCCGGGCTGCGCATTGCCAGACCGGGTGAATTCTCCGAGCGAGCGTTTCTCAATGATAAGCTCGATTTAGCCCAGGCAGAGGCGATTGCCGACCTGATCGATGCCAGCTCAGAGCAAGCCGCTCGCTCGGCGCTGAACTCGTTGCAGGGCGCATTTTCCGCACGGGTAAATCATCTTGTGGAAGCGCTCACTCACCTGCGCATCTATGTTGAAGCAGCGATCGACTTCCCGGATGAAGAAATCGACTTCCTGTCTGACGGCAAGATTGAAGCGCAACTCAACAGCGTTATCAGCGATCTTGATGCCGTGCGTGCGGAAGCGCGTCAGGGCAGCCTGCTGCGCGAAGGGATGAAGGTGGTGATTGCCGGTCGGCCAAATGCCGGGAAATCAAGCCTGCTGAACGCGCTGGCTGGCCGTGAGGCGGCCATTGTCACCGACATTGCCGGGACGACCCGCGACGTACTGCGTGAGCATATTCACATCGACGGCATGCCGCTGCACATCATAGATACCGCCGGTCTGCGTGATGCCAGCGATGAAGTTGAACGCATCGGTATCGAACGTGCCTGGCAGGAAATTGAACAGGCCGACCGTGTACTGTTTATGGTTGATGGCACCACCACCGACGCCGTGGACCCGGCTGACATCTGGCCAGACTTTATTGCCCGTCTGCCAGCCAAACTGCCGATCACCGTGGTGCGTAACAAAGCGGATATTACCGGTGAGACGCTAGGCCTTAGCGAAGTAAATGGCCACTCACTGGTTCGTCTCTCAGCACGAACCGGTGAAGGCGTTGACGTACTGCGTAACCATCTCAAACAGAGCATGGGCTTTGAAACCAATATGGAAGGCGGCTTCCTGGCGCGTCGTCGTCACCTGCAGGCGCTGGCAGAAGCGGCGGAGCATCTCGAACAAGGAAAAGCCCAACTACTCGGAGCATGGGCCGGAGAATTGCTGGCAGAGGAGCTACGTCTGGCGCAGCAGAACCTCAGTGAAATCACCGGAGAGTTTACCTCCGACGATCTGCTGGGACGGATTTTCTCCAGCTTCTGTATTGGGAAGTAACGTTGTGTTGCCCGGTGGCGTCATGCTTACCGGGCCTACAGGCCCCGCAGGCCGGATCAGGCGTTTACGCCGCCACCCGGCAACAACAATTTCCCATGTGGAAATCACTGTTGTCCAAATGGCAACTCGTGCAGTTGACTCTCTGACCGTATGCTTAGCGCCACATTTCTCATGAGGTCGCTATGACACGCTTTCTAATCTGCAGTTTCGCCCTGGTTCTTCTTTATCCTGCCGGTATTGATATGTATCTGGTGGGGCTGCCCCGTATTGCTGCCGATTTACAGGCCAGCGAGGCGCAACTGCATATCGCGTTTTCGGTTTATCTGGCGGGAATGGCGACGGCGATGCTGTTCGCCGGAAAAATTGCCGACCAGTCAGGTCGCAAACCTGTCGCCATTGTCGGCTCCCTCATTTTTATTTTCGCCTCTGCACTGTGTTCGTTTGCCGAAAGCGGAACGCCGTTTCTCATAGGCCGCTTTATTCAGGGCGTAGGTGCGGGCTGCTGCTACGTGGTGGCTTTCGCCATCCTGCGCGACACTCTCGACGATCGCCGTCGGGCGAAGGTACTGTCGTTGTTGAACGGTATTACCTGTATCGTGCCGGTTCTGGCTCCGGTGATGGGGCATCTGATCATGCTCAAATACCCATGGCAGAGCCTGTTCTACACGATGATGGGAATGGGTGTGGCTGTTTGCCTGCTGTCGGTGTTTGTCCTACGAGAATCGCGTCCAGCAACGCTTATGGCGACGGCGGAAAAAAACCACACAACCGAATCGCTGGTAAACCGTTTTTTCTTAAGCCGTCTGGCCATTACCACCCTCAGCGTGTCGGTGATCCTGACCTTCGTGAATACGTCTCCGGTACTGCTGATGGAAGTGATGGGCTTCGACCGTGGTGAGTACGCCACTACGATGGCCATGACCGCAGGCATCAGTATGGCGGTCTCTTTCTCGACGCCATTTGCTCTGAGCGTGTTTAAGCCTCGCGTTCTGATGCTGACCTCACAGGTGCTGTTTCTGTGTGCGGGCGTGGTGTTAACCCTTGCCACTTCACACGCAGTAACGCTTTTCGGGCTGACGTTAATCTGCGCTGGATTCTCGGTCGGCTTCGGTGTTGCAATGAGCCAGGCGCTGGGGCCGTTCTCGCTGCGCGCGGGCGTCGCCAGCTCGGCATTAGGTATTGCGCAGGTTTGCGGTTCCTCGTTGTGGATTTGGCTGGCGGCGGTTCTTGGCCTTGATGCGCTGAATATGCTGATCGGGATTCTGATTGGCTGTAGCATAGTGAGTATCATGCTGATTATCACTGTTGCACCTAACCGGTCCGCGCCAACTCATGAAGAAATCCCTCAGCAGTCTCGATCTTAATTTATTGCTCTGCCTGCAGCTGTTGATGCAGGAGCGCAGCGTCACTAAAACCGCCAAACGGATGAACGTCACACCGTCGGCGGTCAGTAAATCGCTGTCGAAGCTGCGGGCCTGGTTTGACGATCCCTTGTTTGTGAACACCCCGCTGGGGCTATCGCCGACGCCGCTGATGGTCAGCATGGAGCAGAACCTGGCTGAATGGATGCAGATGGGCAATCAGCTGCTCGATAAGCCGCACCATGAGTCTCCGCGCGGGCTGAAGTTTGATCTGGTGGCCGAAACGCCGTTAGTGATGATCATGTTCAACTCGCTCTCCCGGCAGATTTACCAGCGCTATCCCCAGGCGACGATCAAAATACGCAACTGGGACTATGATTCGCTGGATGCCATTATTCGCGGTGAAGTGGATATCGGCTTTACCGGGCGCGAAAGTCATCCGCGTTCGCGCGAACTACTGAGTTTGTTGCCATTGTCGATCGACCATGAAGTGCTGTTTTCCGATCTGCCCTGCGTCTGGCTACGTGAAGATCATCCCGCACTGCAGGAAGAGTGGAATCTGGACACCTTTCTGCGCTATCCGCACATCAGCATTAGCTGGGAGCAAAGCGATACATGGGCGCTGGATGAAGTCCTGCAAGAAATGGGGCGCGCACGCAATATCGCGTTATGTCTGCCCGGTTTTGAGCAATCGCTGTTTATGGCCGCGCAGCCGGATCACGCGCTGATAGCCACCGCACCGGTCTATTGTCAGCGTTATAACCAACTCCACCAGCTCCCGCTCGTGGCGCGACCGATGCCATTTGATACAGCGCAACTGGAAAAAATGCGCGTACCGTTCACTCTTCTTTGGCATAAACGCAACAGCCACAATCCTAAGATCGTCTGGCTAAAAGACACGATCAAGGCGCTTTATCGCGATATCTCCTGACGATCCTTCATTTTGGTGTTGCTAAATCGACCATTCTGGCAACAGAAATGTAAATATCGCGTAATGTCTCCCATTTTCGCTTAGTTTTTGGGCAGCAAAGCCTGCCCGGAGGCCGTGTAAATGTTACTCTGGTAATAATCACGGACCATTAATCACGGAGCGACAAATGGCGACACATTTTGCCAGAGGGATTCTTACGGAGGGACACCTGGTTTCAGCTCGCCTCCCTTCTCCATGTCATATCGAAGCAAGAGATCTACCCGCTCATCGCCGGACACGTTTCCTGGCTTCCCGAAGTCTTCTCGCTGAACTGATGTTTATGCTTTACGGCACCAGCACGCTGCCCGAAATTGTTACTCAGGCCAAAGGTAAGCCCGTTTTTCGCGATAAGAACCTGCCGGGTTTTTCGATTTCCTATGCCGGGAATATCGTCGGCGTTGTGCTAACAACTGAAGGAACGTGCGGCCTGGATATGGAACTTCAGCGGGCCACCCGCGGGTTTCACAATCCAAATTCAGCGAAAACGTGGCGCTTCTCCAGTAACGAAAACCTGTGGATCAATAACCAAAACGATCCCAACGAAGCACGCGCGCAGCTCATTACATTGCGCCAGAGCGTACTCAAACTCACTGGCGATGTGTGCAATGACGATCCGCGTGAGCTCCAGCTTTTACCCGGCGCAGGGCGTCTGAAATGTGCCCATGTGGCGCAGGTTGAAGCCATTTGCGATGCGGAAGATGTACTGGTGTGGTCAGTTGCGGTTACGCCAACCATTGAAAAACTCAAGGTTTGGGAGTTTGATGGTAAACAGGACTGGAAAAGTTTGCCTGATATCCAGACTCGCGCCAATGAGCCAACGGGTCGTCTGATCCGGTTCTCTCAATTATGTGCAGCGAAGAGCCATACGCTTTGATTTAACCTTCATGATGAAACAGGAGCCACCATGTCTGAAACATTGAATGTTGTTACGTTACTGGGAAGTCTGCGCAAAGGTTCGTTTAATGGAATGGTTGCCCGTACGCTGCCCAAGATTGCTCCAGCGGGAATGGAAGTGAACGCGCTGCCGTCGATTGGTGATATCCCTCTGTACGATGCCGACCTCCAGCAGGAAGAAGGTTTTCCGGCCAGCGTAGAAGCACTGGCTGAGCAAATCAGAAAGGCTGACGGTGTCGTCATCGTCACACCTGAATATAACTATTCTGTTCCGGGCGGACTGAAGAACGCCATCGACTGGCTGTCCCGACTGCCCGATCAGCCATTATCGGGTAAGCCGGTGCTGATCCAGACCAGTTCTATGGGCGCTATTGGCGGCGCGCGCTGCCAGTATCATCTGCGTCAGATCCTGGTATTCCTCGACGCCATGGTAATGAACAAGCCGGAATTTATGGGCGGCGTCATTCAGAACAAAGTAGACCCGCAGACAGGTGAAGTGATCGACCAAAGCACGCTGGACCATCTGACCGGTCAATTGACCGCATTTGGCGACTACATTCAGCGCGTGAAAGCGTAAAAGAAAAAGCCCGGCGATATGCCGGGCTTGTTTACATATGGGCAAATAAACAGCGATTAGTGCGCGTCGATAAACACAATCTTCAGCACAAACAGCAGCGCGACAATGATGACGCACGGGCTGAGATCGCGGAAACCTCCGGTACCAATCTTCATCACGCAATAAGAAATAAAGCCCAGTGCAATACCTTCGGTAATTGAGAAGCTAAAGGGCATCATCACGGCAGTAATAAACGCCGGAACCGCTTCTGTCAGGTCATCCCACTTCACGCGCGACAGGCTTGATGTCATCAGGACGCCAACGTAAATCAGCGCACCAGCGGCTGCATAACCCGGTACCATCCCCGCCAGCGGCGACAGGAAGATAACCAGCAGGAACAGCAGGCCAACGACCACGGCGGTCAGACCGGTACGTCCACCGACCGAAACCCCGGAAGAAGATTCGATATACGCAGTAACGGAAGAAGTCCCGATAAACGCCCCGGTAACCGACGACACGCTATCCACATACAGCGCTTGCTTCATGCGCGGGAACTTGCCCTTCGCATCCGCCAGACCGGCTTTATCCGTAACGCCAATCAGCGTACCGGAGGAGTCGAACAGGTTAACCAGCATGAACGAGAAAATCACACCCGCCAGGCCAATGTTAAACGAACCGGCCAGGTCGACATGTCCGATAACAGACATCACGCTCGGTGGCGCAGAAACGATACCGTTGTAATGGACATCGCCCAGCATCCAGCCCAGTAGCGTGGTTACAATGATAGAAATCAGCACCGCCGCGTGAATGTTACGTGACGCCAGAATCGCGATGATAAAGAAGCCCAGGATACCGAGCAGTACACTGTGGGACGTCAGGTTACCGATAGACACCAGCGTGTCTTTGTTGGCGACGATAACACCGGCGTTTTTCAGCCCCATCATGCCGATGAACAGACCAATACCGCTGGTGATCCCCACACGCAGGCTAACCGGGATATTGGCAATCATCCAGTAACGAACGCGGAAAATCGTCAGCAGCAGCAGACCAACAGCGCCCCAGAAGATAGCGCCCATACCAATCTGCCATGACAGCCCCATCGCGCCAACGACCACGAAAGCGAAGAATGCGTTCAGGCCCATAGCAGGCGCAAGTGCGACCGGCAGGTTGGCAAACAGGCCCATCAGGATGCTACCAAATGCAGCAATAAGGCAGGTGGTAACAAAGACAGCGCTGGTATCCATGCCAGCCACGCCAAGAATTTGCGGGTTAACAAAAACGATATACACCATCGTCAGGAAGGTCGTTAAACCGGCGATCACTTCGGTCCGTGCCGTCGTGCCATGTTCGCGCAGTTTGAACACGCGTTCCAGCATCCCCTGGCCAGAAGCCTGGGTTGTGTGTTGTTGACTCATTATCAATTTCCGAACAAGGAGGGAAAATTCGTCGCTATCCTATACCAAAATGCGACAATAGGGTTGGGTTATGAGCAACTTTTTTCATTGATTTTGCTTATACGGCAACGATTGCGTCGCCCAATAATGCATTACGAAAACGTTAAACTTGTTAAAACGGAAATGACATGTCCCAGATAGAAGCCGTATTTTTTGACTGTGACGGTACCCTTGTCGACAGTGAAGTGATTTGTTCTCGCGCGTATGTCAGCATGTTCCAGGCGTTTGGCATTACGCTCGATCTTGAAGAAATTTTCAAACGCTTCAAGGGGGTAAAGCTGTACGAGATCATCGACATTATCAACGAAGAGCACGGTGTCGAACTGGCAAAAGCCGATTTAGAACCGGTTTACCGCGCTGAGGTCGCACGTCTGTTCGATACGGAACTGGAGGTGATTGCCGGTGCCAATGCGCTACTGGACAGCATGGCCGTACCAATGTGTGTGGTCTCTAACGGTCCAGTCAGCAAAATGCAGCATTCGCTGGGTAAGCTGGGCATGTTGCACCATTTCCCTGATTTACTGTTCAGCGGCTACGATATTCAGCGTTGGAAGCCCGATCCGGCCCTGATGTTCCATGCGGCGAAAGCGATGGACGTTAACGTTGAGAACTGCATTCTGGTTGATGATTCCAGCGCAGGTGCGCAGGCGGGGATTGCCGCCGGGATGGAAGTGTTCTACTTCTGCGCCGATCCACATAACAAACCGATCGATCATCCAAAAGTGACGACGTTTACCGATCTGGCACAATTGCCGGAATTGTGGAAGGCTCGGGGTTGGAATATCGTCGAATAAACAGTAGGCCCGATAAGTAAAGCGCCATCAGGCGAATGGCGCAGAATGCCGGATGCGGCGTAACACCTTATGCGGCCTACAATAGCGACGCCGGGGGAACCCGGCGAACGCAACAAACTGCTTATTCTTTCGGATCTTTGCCCGCCAGCAGCTTATCCAGCTCATCGCCGCCCACGTGACGGAAGTCTTGTCCCTTCACGAAGTAGAAGATGTATTCGCAGATATTCTGGCAGCGGTCACCGATACGTTCGATGGAACGTGCGCAGAACAGCGCGGTCAGCACGCTTGGAATGGTACGTGGGTCTTCCATCATATAAGTCATCAGCTGACGCACGATGCCTTCATATTCCTGGTCAACTTTCTTATCTTCGCGATAAATACGCACTGCTTCGTCCAGATCCATACGTGCAAACGCATCCAGAACGTCATGCAGCATTTGTACGGTATGGCGGCCCAGTGATTCCAGGCTTACCAGCAGCGGCTGGTGCTGTTGCGAGAACTTCTCCAGCGCGGTACGGCAAATTTTGTCCGCCACGTCGCCAATACGTTCCAGCTCAGCGATGGTTTTGATAATCGCCATCACCAGACGCAGATCGCTCGCTGTCGGTTGACGCTTGGCGATGATACGCACGCAGGCTTCGTCGATCGCCACTTCCATCATGTTGACGTTCTTATCGCCTTCAATGACGCGCTTCGCCAGCTCGCTGTCCTGGTTGTGCATCGCCGTGATTGCATCAGAAAGCTGCTGCTCGACCATGCCGCCCATGGTCATCACCTGGGTACGGATGCTTTCCAGCTCTGCATTGAACTGGCCGGAAATATGTTTATTAAGGTTAAGGTTATCCACAACAAGCTCCTGAATCAGCCGTAACGACCGGTGATGTAATCTTCAGTTTGTTTCTTCGCGGGCTTGGTGAACAGATCGTCCGTGTTGCTGAACTCAATCAACTCGCCCAGGTACATAAATGCCGTGTGATCGGAACAACGCGCAGCCTGCTGCATGTTGTGGGTAACGATAACAACGGTGTAATCCTCTTTCAGCTCAGTGATCAGCTCTTCAATACGCCCGGTAGAAATAGGGTCGAGCGCTGAACATGGCTCATCGAGCAGAAGCACTTCCGGGCGAATGGCGATGCCACGCGCAATACACAGACGCTGCTGCTGACCACCCGAGAGAGAGTACCCGCTCTGGTGTAATTTATCTTTGGTTTCGTTCCACAATGCGGCCTTGGTCAATGCCCACTGCACACGCTCGTCCATATCCGCACGCGAGAGTTTCTCAAACAGACGCACGCCAAAAGCGATGTTGTCGTAGATGGACATCGGGAACGGCGTTGGCTTCTGGAATACCATGCCCACTTTGGCACGCAGCAGAGCGATATCCTGGGTATTGGTGAGAATATTGTCGCCATCCAGCAGGATTTCACCTTCCGCACGCTGCTCTGGGTACAGTTCAAACATTTTGTTGAACGTACGCAGCAGCGTCGATTTACCACAGCCTGACGGCCCGATAAACGCCGTTACCTGGTTTTTAGCAATATCCAGGTTGATGTTCTTCAGGGCATGGAATTTGCCATAGTAGAAGTTCAAATCACGAACCTGAATCTTACCCGGGGCAGTATCAACCATACTCATTTCAATCTCTTCCTCATTCGGCGCCGCATCAGCCACGCCGTAAAAATTAACCGTGTTTCTTCTTCGCGAAAATGACGCGCGCCAAAATGTTCAGCAGCAGTACGCACAGGGTAATAATCAGTACCCCGGCCCAGGCCAGTTGCTGCCACTCAGCAAACGGGCTCATCGCAAACTTAAAGATAGTGACCGGCAGGTTGGCGATAGGCTGCATCATGTCGGTGCTCCAGAACTGGTTGGAGAGCGACGTAAACAGCAACGGAGCCGTTTCACCTGCGATACGAGCAATCGCTAACAGAACGCCTGTAATGATCCCCGAGACAGACGCCTTCAGGGTGATCGCAGAAATCATTTTCCACTTCGGCGTACCCAGTGCATAGGCGGCTTCACGCAGGCTATCCGGCACCAGCTTGAGCATGTTCTCCGTGGTACGGATAACAATGGGCACCTGCAGCAGCGCCAGCGCGATAACGCCTGCCCAGCCAGAGAAGTGTTCCATTTTTGCTACCACGATGGTGTAAACGAACAGACCGACCACGATTGATGGTGCAGACAGCAGAATGTCGTTGATAAAGCGGATAACCTCAGCCAGCCAGGACTTACGTCCGTACTCTGCCAGGTAGATACCCGCCATAATGCCAAGCGGTGTACCAAACACGGTCGCCCACAGAATTAACAGTCCGCTACCGGCCAGGGCGTTCGCCAGACCACCACCCGCTGTATTCGGCGGAGGCGTCATTTCTGTGAACAGCGCCAGCGACATACCGTCAATACCACGGGTGATCGTGGACATCAGGATCCAAATGAGCCAGAACAGACCGAACGCCATGGTCGCCATAGAGAGCGTCAGCGCGATGCGGTTCTTCAGACGGCGACGTGCCTGCATTTTACGGCGGGACTCCGCCAGCGCAGTGGTGTTTTGCATTTCAAGCGTAGCCATTAGCGTGCCCCCTCGTTCTTCGCAAGGCGCATGATCATGAACTTAGACGCCGCCAGTACGATGAAGGTGATCACAAACAGAATCAGACCCAGTTCCATCAACGCAGCAACGTGCAGGCCAGATTCCGCTTCGGCAAATTCATTCGCCAGCGCAGAGGTAATACTGTTGCCCGGCATGTACAGCGAGGCGCTATCGAGCTGGTAGGTGTTACCAATGATAAAGGTCACCGCCATGGTTTCACCCAGCGCGCGGCCCAGACCCAGCATCACACCGCCGATCACACCATTTTTGGTGAACGGCAGGACGATACGCCAGATAACTTCCCAGGTGGTACAGCCGATGCCGTAGGCTGACTCTTTCATAAGCACCGGCGTTTGTTCGAACACATCACGCATAACCGCAGCAATGTACGGAATGATCATGATAGCGAGGATCACACCAGCCGCCAGAATACCGATACCAAACGCCGGGCCGGCAAACAATGCGCCAACAAACGGAATGTTGGAAAGGATGTTCCCGACCGGCTCCTGGAAGTAAGTCGCAAACAGCGGGGCAAAGATAAACAGGCCCCACATGCCGTATACGATACTCGGAATTGCTGCCAGCAGTTCAATAGCGATACCCAACGGGCGACGCAGCCAGCCAGGTGCAAGTTCAGTCAGGAACAGCGCAATGCCGAAACTCACCGGAACGGCAATCAGCAATGCAATAAACGAGGTGACCAGCGTACCGTAAATAGGTACCAGCGCGCCGTAGATATCGTTCGGCGCATCCCAGTCTTTGGTCCACAAAAAGGAGAAACCAAATTTCTGAATGCTTGGCCAGGAGGAGATAACCAGAGAGACAATAATGCCACCCAACATCAATAGCACAATCAGCGCAGCCAGTTTTACCAGCACGCTGAATATCATGTCACCCTTTTTACCCGGTGGGTTAAAAGCAGGCTTGGTTGCAGCCATAAATCACTCTTTAAGTTAAACGCGTTTACGAAATTGCCCTGCCGGATGGCGCTACGCTTATCCGGCCTACAAATTGGGCCTACAGTCGGAACTGTAGGGCGGATAAGCGTAGCGCCATCCGCCAACTCGTTAAAGATATTCTATTAGTACAGCGCTTTACCGCTGCTGTCTTTCACGTTGGTCTTCCATGCAGCACGAATCTGCTCAACCACGCTGTCCGGCAGGCTGGCGTAATCCAGGTCATTAGCCTGTTTGCCACCATTTTTGTATGCCCAGTCGAAGAATTTCAGCACTTCAACGCCCTGCTCAGGCTTCTTCTGCTCTTTATGGACCAGGATGAAGGTGGTGGAAGTGATTGGCCACGCATCGTCACCTTTCTGGTTAGTCAGATCCTGAGCGAAGGTTTTGCTCCAGTCAGCGCCTTTAGCGGCGTTGGCAAAGTTTTCTTCGGTCGGGCTTACCGGTTTGCCATCAGCAGAGACCAGCTTGGTGTACGCCAGGTTGTTCTGCTTAGCGTAAGCGTACTCAACGTAACCGATAGAACCCGGCAGACGCTGTACGAACGCGGCGATACCGTCGTTACCTTTACCGCCCAGACCGGTCGGCCAGTTAACGGTAGAGCCGGAACCAATTTTAGATTTCCACTCTTCGTTCACTTTCGCCAGGTAGCTAGTGAAGACAAAGGAAGTACCAGAACCATCAGCGCGACGTACAACGGCGATATTTTGCGAAGGCAGCTTCAGACCTGGGTTCAGTTTGGTGATGGCTTCGTCATCCCACTTCTTAATTTTACCGAGGTAGATGTCGCCCAGCGTTTTACCGTCAAGCACCAGCTCACCGGATTTCAGTCCAGGGATATTCACCGCCAGCACCACACCGCCGATAACGGTCGGGAACTGGAACAGGCCTTCTTGTGCCAGTTTCTCGTCAGACAGCGGTGCATCAGAAGCGCCGAAATCAACGGTATTGGCCGTAATTTGTTTTACACCACCGGAGGAGCCGATACCCTGGTAGTTTACTTTGCTACCGGTCTCTTTCTGATAGGTATCTGCCCATTTGGCATACACTGGCGCAGGGAAGGTTGCACCTGCACCTGTCAGGCTCGCTGCTGCAAACGCAGAGAACGCGCTCATGGATAAGGTCGCGGCGACAACAGTTGCGACAGTGGTACGCATAACTTTCATAATGTCTCCTGCACGGTTTTCGTAAATTGTTGTTTGAGTTGCTACTGTGAGCAAAATAGGACAAACAGGTGACAGTTAAATGTACGAAATATGACAGTTTTATGACAATGAAAAATACGGAAAGCTATTTATCTAAAAATACATTTAAAACAAAACGTTAACTATTACCATGACAATAATATTTCGCTAAAATTTTCTTTTTATGACACTGCAAACAGTAGCTGAAGATGACGGTTTGTCACATAAAACAGGCGGGATAATTGATTAAAAACAGAACAAGTTTAAAAAAATGCCCCGCTTATAGCAGGGCATTTTCAGTTCAGTAAGGTACGGATTACTCTACGGTAACCGACTTAGCCAGGTTACGCGGCTGATCCACATCGGTGCCTTTAATCAGCGCCACATGATACGCCAGCAGCTGCAGCGGAACGGTGTAGAAGATCGGTGCAATAACCTCTTCCACATGCGGCATCTCAATGATGTGCATGTTTTCGCTGCTGGTAAAGCCAGCATCCTGGTCAGCAAAGACGTACAGCTGACCGCCACGGGCGCGAACTTCTTCAATGTTGGACTTCAGTTTTTCCAGCAGTTCGTTGTTCGGCGCGACTACGATAACCGGCATATCGGCATCAATCAGCGCCAGCGGACCGTGTTTCAGTTCGCCTGCGGCATAAGCTTCAGCGTGAATATAAGAGATCTCTTTCAGCTTCAGCGCGCCTTCCAGCGCAATCGGGTACTGATCGCCACGGCCCAGGAACAGCGCATGGTGTTTATCAGAGAAACCTTCAGCCAGAGCGGCAATGCGTTTGTCCTGAGACAGCATCTGCTCAATACGGCTCGGCAGCGCCTGCAGACCGTGAACGATTTCCTGCTCAATAGCCACATCCAGGCCTTTCAGACGAGACAGTTTCGCCACCAGCATCAGCAGAACGGTCAGCTGAGTGGTAAATGCTTTCGTGGAGGCCACGCCGATTTCGGTACCAGCATTGGTCATCATCGCCAGGTCGGATTCGCGCACCAGAGAAGAGCCCGGTACGTTACAAATAGCCAACGAGCCCAGATAGCCCAACTCTTTGGATAAGCGCAGACCCGCCAGGGTATCTGCCGTTTCACCTGACTGGGAAAGGGTGATCATCAGGCTGTTACGACGCACGGCGGATTTGCGATAGCGGAATTCGGAAGCAATTTCGACATCACAAGGAATGCCAGCCAGCGATTCAAACCAGTAGCGGGACACCATACCGGAGTTGTACGACGTACCACAGGCGATAATCTGGATATGCTCAACCTGAGACAGCAGCTCGTTGGCATGCGAACCCAGCTCGCTTAAATCCACTTCACCGTGGCTGATACGGCCGGTCAGCGTGTTTTTAATTGCGTTCGGCTGTTCGTAGATCTCTTTCTGCATGTAGTGGCGATAAATACCTTTTTCGCCCGCATCGTATTGCAGATTAGATTCGATATCCTGACGTTTCACTTCCGCGCCAGACTTGTCGAAAATAGAGACCGAACGACGGGTCACTTCCGCGATATCGCCCTCTTCCAGGAAGATGAAGCGACGGGTTACCGGCAGCAGTGCCAGCTGATCGGAAGCGATAAAGTTCTCACCCATACCCAGACCAATCACCAGCGGGCTGCCAGAACGGGCCGCCAGCAGGGTTTCCGGGTTACGGGTATCCATGATCACCGTGCCGTAGGCACCGCGCAGCTGCGGAATAGTACGCAGCACGGCTTCACGCAGCGTACCACCCTGTTCCAGCTCCCAGTGCACCAGGTGAGCAATCACTTCGGTGTCGGTTTCAGAAACAAAGGTGTAGCCACGCGTTTTCAACAGCTCACGCAGTGGTTCATGGTTTTCAATGATGCCGTTATGCACCACAACAATGTGTTCAGAAACATGGGGATGCGCGTTCGCTTCTGAAGGTTCACCGTGTGTCGCCCAGCGGGTGTGAGCAATACCAGTACCACCATGCAGCGGATGTTCTTCCGCAGCAGCAGTCAGCATCTGCACTTTACCCAGACGACGCAGGCGGGTCATGTTGCCTTCAGCATCGACAACGGCCAGACCAGCAGAGTCATAACCACGATATTCCAGACGACGTAAACCTTCGAGAAGGATTTCAGCTACATCACGCTGCGCGATAGCGCCAACAATTCCACACATATTTTTTGATTCCGAATTTAGGCATTGTGCCTGTCGTTGTCGGTCAACCTGATACCCGTATTCCGGGCGCCCCGAGCCTTGTAGAGAGTGGGGTTATTTTTATAGGTACTGCTTGTTGAGCGGAGGATTATATTATCCCCTCATCTCTTGTCTGCCTGATGGCGCTCACGGTTATCAGGCCTACAGAACGTCACCGCACGTAGGCCGGATAAGGCAAAGCCGCCATCCGGCAAAAATAAATTACTTCTTCTTCACCGGACGCTGCCAGCCCTGTTTATGAACCTGAGGTACACGGCTTAATACCAGTTCATTATCGGCGACATTACGCGTTACGGTGGTTCCGGCGGCAATCGTCGCACCTTTACCCACGGTGACAGGCGCCACCAGCTGAGTATCAGAACCCACAAACACATCATCACCAATAATGGTTTTAAACTTATTGGCACCATCGTAGTTGCAGGTGATCGTACCCGCGCCGATATTCACGTTATCGCCAATTTCCGCATCGCCCAGATAGGTCAAATGACCAGCTTTAGAGCCTTTACCCAGACGCGCTTTTTTCATTTCGACGAAGTTACCCACGTGTGCGCCTTCCTGCAGCTCAGCACCCGGGCGCAGACGCGCGAATGGACCGATGGTGCAAGCGGCTTCCAGATGGGCATCTTCCACCACACTGTACGGGCTAAGCTCACAACCCTCACCAATCACGCTGTTTTTGATGATGCAGCCAGTGCCAATCTTGACGCGATCCCCAACGGTTACGTTACCTTCAATGATAACGTTAGTATCAATTTCAACATCGCGCCCATGAATCAGCGTACCGCGAAGATCAAAACGTGCAGGATCGCGCAGCATCACGCCCGCCAGCAGCAGTTTTTCTGCCTGCTCGGACTGATACACACGTTCCAGACGGGATAACTGAAGGCGGTTATTTACCCCTTCCGTTTCACTGATTCGTGCCGGATGTACCGCAGCAATTTCACGTCCTTCCTGATACGCCATCGCGATGATATCAGTGATGTAGTATTCACCCTGCACGTTGTTGTTGGTCAGTTTAGACAGCCAACGCTTCATGTCAGCGCCGTTGGCAATCAGAATGCCTGTGTTGATTTCCTGGATTTGACGCTGCTCGTCAGTTGCATCTTTGTGCTCGACGATCCCTGTGACGTTACCGTTTTCGCGCGTAATACGCCCATAGCCGGAAGGGTCGTCCAGTTTTACCGTTAACAAACCGATACCACCCTGCGGTTTGGCTTCACGCAGGCGACGTAAGGTATCTGTAGAGATCAGCGGCACATCGCCATAGAGCATTAAAATGTCTTCGTCATCACTAAAGAATGGCGCCGCCTGCTGCATTGCATGGCCGGTACCCAACTGCTCAGCCTGCAGAACCCAATTCAGATTGCCATCTTTCAGCGTTTGCTTAAGCAGATCGCCACCGTGTCCGTAGACAAGGTGTACATGAGTCGCACCTAATTCATTAGCTGCATCAATGACATGCTGAACCATCGGCTTTCCTGCGAGGGTGTGCAGCACTTTAGGAAGATCGGAATACATACGCGTGCCTTTGCCTGCGGCAAGGATCACAACGCTCATAGCATTATTCAACATACACGTCCTGACTGTAATTTGAGAACGAATTTATACCGTTTCACATTGAAAATACTACATTTTTTTCAGCGTGAAATGGACCGAAGATAAAACGTTCAATCGGGGAAATTCCCCCTCTGATAGCTCTCTATTTTCATCTATTTCGGCGTCTTTTGTCTCCCAAAAACCCGGAGTCTGCTCTTATTAAAGCCTTAGGTTAATGTTTTTGCTATTTTTTTACCGCATGAATAAAGCATTACATCAGCATAGTACGATTTTATTTATGTGATTCAGTGAGAAGCAGAAAAATGGGTAGAGAAAATAGAGGGGGAAAGATAGAGAACAAATGATACAGCGAAGGAGGGGGGATTTAATAACGATGGCGCTAGCTGATAACCGTATTAAGCATCGCGCCACAGAACAGGTAGGGAACGACTAAACGTCCATGCTGCTGAAAAGGGCGATGATCTTGTTAAACAATTTCATGTTGGTATCCTGTTTTTATCTGAATTAATTTTGTGACACACATCACATAAAAAGAGTCTACGCCTCATTTTTTAACCGATCAACATTTTTTGTGATGTAAATCACAAAATAATAAAACAGCTTTTTAGTTCCACTTTTACTGAAACAAATCCATAAAAAAAGCCAGCCTGGAAACCAGACTGGCCTTTGTGCTTTTCAAGCCGGTGTTACATCGCTTTTTTGGTCAACTCGATAACGCGCAGTTTCGCGATCGCTTTGGCCAGTTCCGCAGATGCCTGAGCGTAATCCACGTCACCATGAGAGCTCTTAATGTGCTCTTCAGCCTTACGCTTCGCTTCCAGGGCTCTCGCTTCATCGAGATCCTGTCCGCGAATCGCGGTATCAGCCAGTACGGTCACACTGCCAGGCTGCACTTCGAGAATGCCGCCGGACAGATAGATAAACTCTTCATGACCGAACTGTTTAACGATGCGGATCATACCAGGCTTAATGGCGGTGAGCAGCGGTGCGTGACCCGGGAAAATACCCAGTTCACCTTCACTACCCGTTACCTGGATTTTCTCGACCAGACCAGAGAACATTTGTTGCTCTGCGCTGACGACGTCCAGGTGGTAAGTCATTGCCATATCACCCTCCGATTAAGGCGTTAAAGTTTTTTGGCTTTTTCCACGGCTTCGTCGATAGAACCAACCATGTAGAACGCCTGCTCTGGCAGGTGGTCGTATTCGCCTTCCATGATGCCTTTAAAGCCACGGATGGTGTCTTTCAGGGAAACGTATTTACCCGGAGAACCGGTGAATACTTCCGCAACGAAGAACGGCTGGGACAGGAAGCGCTGGATCTTACGCGCACGTGCTACCACCAGTTTATCTTCTTCAGACAGTTCATCCATACCCAGGATGGCGATGATGTCTTTCAGTTCCTGATAACGCTGCAGCAGGGACTGTACGCCACGCGCGGTGTCGTAGTGTTCCTGACCAACAACCAGCGGATCCAACTGACGGCTGGTGGAGTCCAGCGGGTCAACTGCCGGGTAGATACCCAGAGAAGCGATCTGACGGCTCAGTACCACGGTTGCATCCAAGTGAGCAAAGGTGGTTGCTGGGGACGGGTCAGTCAAGTCATCCGCAGGTACGTATACCGCCTGAACGGAGGTGATAGAACCGGTTTTGGTAGAGGTGATACGTTCCTGAAGAACACCCATCTCTTCCGCCAGGGTCGGCTGGTAGCCTACCGCTGATGGCATACGACCCAGCAGTGCAGATACTTCTGTACCGGCCAGGGTGTAACGGTAGATGTTATCAACGAACAGCAGAACGTCACGACCTTCGTCACGGAACTTCTCAGCCATGGTCAGACCGGTCAGTGCAACGCGCAGACGGTTTCCCGGCGGCTCGTTCATCTGGCCATATACCAGGGATACTTTGTCCAGTACGTTGGAGTCGGTCATTTCGTGGTAGAAGTCGTTACCCTCACGAGTACGTTCACCTACGCCCGCAAACACGGAGTAACCGGAGTGTTCGATCGCGATGTTACGGATCAGCTCCATCATGTTTACGGTTTTACCTACACCCGCACCACCGAACAGACCGACTTTACCGCCCTTAGCGAACGGACACATCAGGTCGATAACTTTGATGCCGGTTTCCAGCAGTTCCTGAGAGCTGGACAGCTCTTCGTAGGAAGGTGCTGCGCGGTGGATAGCCCAACGCTCTTCTTCACCGATATCGCCTTTCATGTCGATCGGGTGACCCAGGACGTTCATGATACGACCCAGGGTTGCTTTACCTACCGGGACTTCGATCGGGTGTTCGAGGTCTTTAACTTCCAGACCACGACGCAGACCGTCGGAAGAA
This sequence comes from Citrobacter sp. Cpo142, assembly GCF_030332425.1. Lineage (NCBI taxonomy): Bacteria > Pseudomonadati > Pseudomonadota > Gammaproteobacteria > Enterobacterales > Enterobacteriaceae > Citrobacter > Citrobacter sp. Cpo142. The sequence continues at coordinate 24,513 of NZ_JAOWHW010000151.1, read as the reverse complement.
CCCATGGCGATGGTACGTACGATACCGCCGCCGAGCTGCTGCTGAACTTCCAGCACCAGGCTCTCTTTACCATTCATAACCTCAAGAGCATCGTACACGCGCGGTACGGCATCCTGAGGGAATTCGACGTCAACCACGGCGCCGATTACCTGGACAATTTTTCCAGTAGCCATCTTGAATCCTCTACGAATTAACCTGGTTATACCGCGGATGCACCACCGACGATTTCGGTGAGTTCCTGAGTAATGCTGGCCTGACGAGCTTTGTTGTATACCAACTGCAGCTCTTTAATCAGGCTGCCGCCATTGTCGGTCGCGGCTTTCATCGCCACCATACGTGCGGCCTGCTCGCTGGCCAGGTTTTCTACCACGCCCTGATAAACCTGAGACTCGACATAACGACGCAGCAGGGTATCCAGCAGCGCTTTCGGGTCTGGTTCATACAGGTAATCCCAGGATTTACGCTTCAATTCATCATCATCTGATGCCGGCAGAGGCAGCAGTTGGGTGATGGTTGGCGTCTGAGACATGGTGTTAATAAATTTGTTGCTGACAACGTACAGTCTGTCCAGACGACCTTCATCGTAGGCTTGCAGCATCACTTTAACCGGACCGATCAGTTCGGACAGGGAAGGGTTATCCCCCATGCCGGTTACCTGAGCGATCACGTTTCCGCCAACGGAGTTAAAGAAAGACACGCCCTTAGAGCCGATCATTGCGATATCGCACTGAACGCCTTTATCGGACCATGTTTTCATATCCGCCAGCAGCTTTTTGAACAGGTTAATGTTCAAGCCACCGCACAGACCACGGTCGGTCGACACCACCAGGTAGCCCACGCGTTTAACGTCGCGTTCTTCCAGGTAAGGGTGCTTATATTCCAGATTACCATTCGCAAGGTGACCAATCACTTTGCGCATGGTCTCTGCATAAGGACGGCTGGCCGCCATGCGATCCTGCGATTTACGCATTTTGGAAGCGGCGACCATCTCCATCGCTTTAGTGATCTTCTGCGTGTTCTGGACGCTTGCGATCTTACTACGTATCTCTTTTGCGCCGGCCATGAGCTTCTCCTCAATGCCTTGCGGTCCGCCCTAAAGCAGACCGCCAGACGTTACCAGGACTGGGTTGCCTTGAAGGAATCGAGGATAGCTTTCAGCTTGCCTTCGATTTCATCGTTATAGCCACCGGACTGGTTGATCTCTTGCATCAGCGGAGCGTGGTCACGGTCAACGTAAGCCAGCAGAGCGGCTTCGAAGCTACCGATTTTCGCCAGTTCCACATCTTCGAGGTAACCGCGTTCAGCCGCAAACAGCACCACACCCTGCTGTGCAACAGACATTGGCGCATACTGTTTCTGCTTCAGCAGTTCAGTTACTTTCTGACCATGGCTCAGCTGCTTACGAGTAGCTTCATCCAGGTCGGAAGCGAACTGAGAAAACGCAGCCAGTTCACGATACTGTGCCAGAGCGGTACGAATACCACCGGACAGTTTCTTGATGATCTTGGTCTGCGCTGCACCACCAACACGAGATACGGAGATACCCGGGTTAACTGCCGGACGAATACCGGAGTTAAACAGGTTGGTTTCCAGGAAGATCTGACCATCGGTAATGGAAATTACGTTGGTCGGAACGAACGCAGAAACGTCACCCGCCTGGGTTTCGATAATCGGCAGAGCGGTCAGGGAGCCGGTTTTACCTTTAACTTCACCATTGGTGAACTTCTCAACGTATTCCGCGTTTACGCGGGATGCGCGTTCCAGCAGACGGGAGTGGAGGTAAAATACGTCGCCCGGGAATGCTTCACGTCCTGGCGGACGACGCAGCAGCAGGGAAACCTGACGGTACGCAACGGCCTGTTTAGACAGGTCATCGTAAACGATCAGTGCATCTTCACCGCGGTCACGGAAGTATTCGCCCATTGCGCAACCGGCATATGGTGCCAGGTATTGCAGTGCAGCAGATTCAGACGCGGTCGCCACAACAACGATGGTGTTGGACAGTGCGCCGTGTTCTTCCAGTTTACGAACCACGTTAGAAATGGTGGACGCTTTCTGGCCGATAGCCACGTACACACATTTGATGCCGGAATCACGCTGGTTGATGATGGCATCGATTGCCATCGCAGTTTTACCTGTCTGACGGTCACCGATGATCAGCTCACGCTGGCCACGACCGATTGGGATCATGGCATCAACAGATTTATAACCGGTCTGTACTGGCTGGTCGACGGACTGACGTTCGATTACGCCTGGTGCGATAACTTCGATCGGCGAGAAGCCATCGTTATCAACCGGACCTTTACCGTCAATCGGGGAACCCAGAGTGTTCACCACACGACCCAGCAGGCCACGGCCAACCGGAACTTCCAGAATACGACCCGTACACTTAACCTTCATGCCTTCGGCGAGGTCAGCGTATGGACCCATCACTACTGCACCTACGGAGTCGCGCTCCAGGTTCAGTGCGATAGCGTAACGGTTACCCGGCAGGGAAATCATCTCACCCTGCATACAATCGGCCAGGCCGTGAATGCGGATAACACCGTCACTTACAGAAACAATAGTACCTTCGTTATGAGCTTCGCTCACAACACTGAACTGAGCAATGCGCTGCTTGATCAGTTCGCTGATTTCGGTGGAATTCAGTTGCATGCTCCAGTCCCCTTAAGACTGCAAGACGTCTGCAAGGCGCTCAAGACGGCCGCGTACGCTGCCATCAATGACCATATCACCCGCTCGGATGATTACGCCTGCCATTACAGACTTATCGATTTTGCAATTCAGCTTAACTTTGCGTGACAGACGTTTTTCCATCGCAGCACTAATCTTCGTAAGCTGTTCATCACTCAGTGCATTGGCAGAAGTGACTTCTACCTCAGAGATAGCCTCACTGGCTGCACGCAGGTGAATAAACTGCTCAAGAACATCCGGGAGCGCATTCAGACGGTTATTTTCAGCCATAACCCTAATCAGGTTTTGGCCGCTTTCGTCCAGCTGCTCACCGCACACGGCGATAAACGACTCAGCGAGCGTTTCCGGCGCCAGCGCGCCAGAGAGAAGCTCTGCCATTTGTTCGTTTTTTGTCACCTCAGCGGCGAACGTCAACATATCCTGCCAACGGTCAATGCTTTGGTGCTCAACGGCAAAGTCAAAAGCTGCTTTGGCGTAGGGGCGAGCTACCGTAATAAATTCAGACATCAGCCCCTCCCTCCTTACAGTTCAGCGACAAGTTTGTCCACGATGTCGCTATTAGCAGCTTCATCCACGGAACGTTCGATGATCTTCTCGGCGCCAGCAACAGCCAGGATAGCAACTTGCTTACGCAGCTCTTCGCGAGCACGTTTACGCTCGGCGTCAATTTCCGCCTGCGCCTGTGCCACGATTTTAGTACGTTCCTGCTCTGCTTCAGTTTTAGCTTCGTCCAGGATCTGAGCACGGCGTTTGTTCGCCTGCTCGATGATTACCTGAGCTTCCGCCTTCGCTTTTTTCAGCTGGTCGGTCGCGCTGGCCTTTGCAAGGTCAAGATCCTTATGTGCTCGTTCTGCAGAAGCAAGGCCGTCAGCAATTTCTTTTTGACGTTTTTCGATGGCAGCCATTAAAGGCGGCCATACGTACTTCATGCAGAACAGAACGAACAGGACAAACGCGATGGCCTGGCCGAGGATTGTTGCGTTAAGATTCACAGCACAATGCCTCTATCTAGTTAACGTTCTGATATTGCTCTTAATTCAAGCAACGCTTACTACGCGACAGCAAACATCACGTACAGACCCAGACCTACAGCGATCATTGGGATTGCATCCACCAGACCCATAACGATAAAGAACTGAGTACGCAGCAGAGGAATCAGATCCGGTTGACGCGCTGCGCCTTCCAGGAATTTACCCCCGAGGATGCCGATACCGATCGCAGCACCGATTGCCGCCAGACCCATCATCACAGCGGCAGCAATGTACAGCAGATCCATATTCAGGTTTTCCATGACAGTCTCCAGTTTGTTTCAGTTAAAACGTAGTAGTGTTGGTAAATTAATGCTCTTCAGATGCCATCGACAGATAGACAATCGTCAGAACCATAAATATGAAGGCTTGCAGCGTGATAATCAGTATGTGGAAAATGGCCCAAGGCACATTCAGGATCCACTGTGACCACCACGGCAACAGACCAGCAATCAGAATGAAAATCAGCTCACCGGCATACATGTTGCCGAACAGTCGCAGACCAAGAGAGATTGGTTTGGACAGCAGGCTTACCCCTTCAAGGATTAAGTTGACAGGGATGAACGCCCAGTGATTGAACGGCTGCAGCGTCAACTCTTTCGCGAAGCCACCGATGCCTTTCATTTTGATGCTGTAGAACAGAATGAGGATAAATACGCCCAGCGCCATCGACAGGGTGATGTTCACGTCAGCAGACGGAACCACACGCAGAGCCGGTAGGCCAAAGATATGCTCACCGATGTACGGCAGCAGGTCGATAGGCAGCAAATCCATCAAGTTCATCAGGAATACCCAGACGAAAATCGTCAAGGCCAGCGGAGCAATCAGCTTGCTTTTGCCATGGTACATGTCTTTCACGCTACCATGCACAAAGCCGATTACCAGCTCAATCGCGGTCTGAAATTTACCTGGTACGCCGCTGGTCGCCTTTTTGGCTACGCTACGGAACATAAGCAGGAACAACAGACCCAGAACCACCGAGAAGAAAATGGAGTCAATATTGAGCGTCCAGAAGGTGGCTGGGGGGTTGTGCGGATCCACCAGCGAGAATGTACGTAGGTCCAACTGAAGGTTATTCAGATGGTGTCCTATGTAATCCTGCGGCGTCATATTTTCTGAAGCCATGATGCCTTTACCCTTTGTTGTTAATTACAGCCGGCGCCAGTATCTGAACCACCAGCACCAAAACCCACGTAACGATCAGCGGCATGAATACCGCTTTCAAAACAGCCAACGCCACCACCAACAACACCAGCATCGCTAATACCTTGAAGGCTTCGCCGAAAGCGAACGACCAGGCTACTCGGCCCTTCGCTGGTGTATGTACCTGGTGACGCCAGGCAAATATCATAAACAACACATTAGGCAGTAACACTGCCAATCCTCCACACAACGCGGAGATGCCCCAGAAAGGGTCTTTGAGGCTAAACAGCAATCCACTTGCTATTACAACCAGAAGCTGTGTGAGCAAAAGCTTACGAGCAACGTTTCGACTCAAGAGCGACATAGACATCACGTTTTTACTCCTGCTCCCTTCGAGGTATGCCGCGTGTCGTATAAAACGTTCTTTATGGCTTAGAGTCAAGCATCAAAAAGCGGACAAATTATACGGTGCGCCTTCGTGATTTCAAACAATAAGTAGCTAAAAAGTGAATAAATGTTTAAATATTTTTCGCTGCCCCACATTTATTACTTTTAGGCAAACTGTGAACGATCATGCAAAACTGCAAATACCGCGAAAACACTGGCGTCAAAGCGTGCACCAGATCACATATTGAACATATTCACCTTCGCATAATTTATTTACGTGGCAATTGATGCCTTTTCATCTTTTTGATATTTAAGCGTAAAAATAGCCACTATTTCAAAAACAACGCCTAACAACAAAAAAACCGCTCATTGACATTTATAATAAAAAATTAACACGAACGGTGATTCTTACGTTCTATTTTTAGCAGACTGATATTTTCACAGCTGACTTGTTTCGCTTTTAACAAAAAACGGTACGTTATAGTTATGATGCAAAACCGTAAGGCACTAGTGAAATGTAACGACATTTAACCACACTATTACCTATGACTTTTAACACCTGAAAAGCCGTTTTTTCTCTATTTTTTTTGATAAAAATTAAATTTTGTTTGGCTTAATAACCACCAAATGACGTTCACCATCCAACTGCGGAACGCGTAATTTTTCGACGGACTCAACGCTGAATTCTGCTGGCAGCGAATCAATTTCATCTGCAGGCAACTGCCCTTTTAGCGCATAAAAACGCCCATTCTGGCCCGGCAAATGGTGACACCAGCTAACCATATCATTGAGTGAAGCGAAAGCACGGCTAATCACCCCATCAAACGGCGGTTCTGAAGGAAATTCTTCAACACGGCTTTGCACTGGAGTGATGTTAGTAAGCGCAAGCTCATGCTGCACCTGACGCAAGAAACGAACACGTTTTCCCAGGCTATCGAGCAGTGTGAAATGCGCTTCTGGGCGCACGATAGAAAGCGGAATTCCCGGCAGGCCCGGTCCCGTACCTACATCGATAAAACGCTCACCCTTCAGATACGGTGCAACGACAATGCTGTCCAGAATATGGCGTACCAGCATTTCGTTGGGATCCCGCACCGACGTCAGGTTGTACGCTTTGTTCCATTTGTGCAGCATATCGACATACGCAATCAGCTGATTTTTCTGGTGATCGGTAAGAGAAATACCGGCATCAGCCAGCAGACGAGAGAGTTTGTTGAGCACGGTCGTTACCTGTTAATAATCAAATGCCCGATGCGCTTTCGCTTATCGGGCCTACAAATTCGTACGGCGGGCAAGCGAAGCGCCCCCGCCAAAATAGTGTTATCAAGCGCTGCGGCGCAGCATACCTTGTTTTTTCAGCCATACCAGCAGAATGGAGATGGCGGCAGGCGTTATGCCGGAAATACGCGATGCCTGACCGATCGAGACGGGTTTGTGATCGTTCAGCTTAGCGATAACTTCATTCGACAAGCCAGAAACCTGGCGATAATCCAGCGTTGCAGGCAACAGGGTGTTTTCATTGCGCTGTTGTCTTTCAATTTCTTCCAGCTGACGGGCAATATACCCTTCGTATTTCACCTGAATCTCAACCTGTTCTGCGGCCTGAGCATCATCAAGCGCGGGTGCGAACGCAGATAAAGAGGTCAACTGAGCATAGGTCATATCCGGGCGACGCAGCAGATCTTCACCGCTCGCTTCACGTGACAGAGGTGTAGCCAGGTGAGCATTCACTTCTGCTGCGGACTCCGCTAACGGATTCACCCAGGTTGATTTAAGACGTTGGCGTTCCTGTTCGATACGCTCCAGTTTCTCGTTGAAGCGAGCCCAGCGCTCATCGTCCACCAGACCCAGTTCACGACCAATTTCGGTCAGACGCAGGTCGGCGTTATCTTCACGCAGCATCAAACGGTATTCAGCGCGAGATGTGAACATACGGTACGGTTCTTTGGTACCCAGCGTACACAGGTCGTCCACCAGCACGCCAAGATAAGCCTGATCGCGACGCGGTGCCCACCCCTCTTTTTCAGCAGACAAACGCGCGGCGTTCAGACCAGCCAGCATGCCTTGTGCGGCGGCTTCTTCATAACCAGTTGTACCGTTAATCTGGCCCGCAAAGAACAGACCCTGGATGAATTTGCTTTCCAGAGTAGGTTTTAGATCACGCGGATCGAAGAAATCATACTCAATCGCGTAGCCAGGGCGGACGATTCTGGCATTTTCCATCCCCTGCATGGAGCGGACAATTTGCATCTGCACATCGAACGGCAGGCTGGTGGAGATGCCATTCGGGTAAATTTCGTTAGAGGTCAGCCCTTCCGGTTCGAGGAAGATCTGATGCTGGTTACGATCGGCAAAGCGCATCACTTTATCTTCGATCGACGGGCAGTAGCGTGGGCCGATACCTTCGATCACGCCAGCGTACATTGGGCTACGATCGAGGTTATTGCGGATCACGTCATGGGTTTTCTCATTGGTATGCGTGATGTAACACGGCATCTGGCGCGGATGTTGAGAAGCATCGCCCAGGAATGAGAAGACCGGCATCGGGTTATCGCTGTTTTGCTGGCCGAGCACGCTGAAATCAATCGTGCGCGCATCGATACGCGGCGGTGTACCGGTTTTCAGGCGGCTGACGCGCAGCGGCAGTTCACGCAGACGGCGTGACAGCGGGATGGACGGCGGATCGCCAGCGCGGCCACCGCTGTAGTTATCCAGACCAATATGAATTTTGCCGTCGAGGAAAGTCCCCACGGTTAATACGACCGCTTTGGCACGGAACTTCAGTCCCATTTGGGTTACTGCACCCACAACGCGATCGTTTTCGACAATCAGATCTTCAACCGCCTGCTGGAAGATCATCAGGTTGGGTTGATTCTCCAGCGCAGTGCGTACCGCCTGGCGATAGAGCACACGATCGGCCTGAGCTCGGGTAGCGCGAACGGCTGGCCCTTTGCTTGCGTTTAGTATCCTAAACTGGATACCTGCGTGGTCGATCGCTTTTGCCATCAACCCACCAAGCGCATCCACTTCTTTTACCAGGTGTCCCTTCCCAATACCGCCGATCGCCGGGTTGCAGCTCATCTGCCCCAGAGTGTCGATATTGTGTGTCAAAAGCAGAGTCTGTTGACCCATTCGCGCCGCGGCCATTGCGGCCTCGGTGCCTGCATGACCCCCGCCAATGATGATGACGTCAAAAGGATCCTGATAAAACATGGTAATTGCCTCGCATAACGCGGTGTGAAAATGGATTGAAGCCCGGGCCGTGGATTCTACTCAACTTTAGTCGATGGAGAAAGACCTGGGATCCTGGGTATTAAAAAGAAGATCTTTTTATTTAGAGATCTGTTTTATTGTGATCTCTTATTAGGATCGCACCTTTCTGTGGATAAGGACGATCCTTTAAGTAAGATCAACAGGTTGCTGAGGATCATTAGCTGTGAATGATCGGTGATCCTGGTCCGTATAAGCTGGGATCAGAATGAAGGGTTATGCACAACTCAAAAACTGAACAACGGTTGTTCTTGGGATAACTACCGGTTGATCCAAGCTTTTAACCAGAGTTATCCACATAAAAAAGTACGATCTTTACAAATCTCTGAGCAACGGATGCCACGATCCCAGCCAAATTTCAGCCGGATCTTCCGGAATTTCATGTTCCAGTACGTTGATCCTGAGTGTTTCGCCGATCTGTTTTGCCCCACAGGCCTTCAATTCGGCTTCCAGCTTGTCGATTGCGCCGCAAAAGGTGTCATATTCACGACTGCCTATCCCGATTGCACCAAAGCGCACTTGTGACAGGTCCGGCTTTTGCTCGCGTAACGCATCATATAAAGGCTGTAGGTTGTCAGGAATATCTCCCGCACCGTGCGTGGAGCTGATAATCAGCCAGATCCCGTCAGTCGGAACCTCTTCAAGCATTGGCCCATGCAGTATTTCGCTGGAAAAACCAGCGTCGTCCAGCTTTTCAGCCAGATGCTCTGCTACATATTCCGCACTGCCAAGCGTACTACCGCTGATAAGAGTGATGTCTGCCATGATCGCCCACCTTTATAAAGAGGGCGTATTGTACGCTGTGAGCGAGCTGGGATCTACCTGTGGAAAAATAGGGGATTAAAAAAACCGATCATGGCTTGATGGTACGCATGATCGGGTTTTGCAGGACGATCAGGGTTTCAGTGGACTGAATTTCGTCAATTGTTTGGATCTTGTTGATAAGTACCTGCTGCAATGCGTCGATCGACTTGCACATCACCTTAATAAAGATGCTGTAGTGCCCGGTGGTGTAATACGCTTCGGTCACTTCATCGAGGCTTTCCAGTCTGGCCAGCGCTGACGGATAGTCTTTCGCACTTTTCAGGATGATGCCGATAAAGCAGCCGACGTCATAACCCAATTGTTTGGGACTGACATCAATCCGCGCGCCGGTAATAATCCCCGCCTGCTTCATCTTTTCTACGCGAACGTGAATTGTTCCTGGGCTGACGCCGAACTGTTTGGCTAATTCTGCGTAGGCGGTACGAGCATTTTCCATTAAGGCGTCAAGAATGCCGCGGTCCAGATTGTCGATCTGATAATTTTCCATAGGTTTTTCTTATGTAGATTAATGATTCCCTCTATTTTAGACGTAATTTTTAACGAATCAAAATCGAAGTCGGCTTTTTGTTTGTTGATTATTGAATATTACCTCCATTCTGTTGCTTAATCATAGGCAACAGGACACAGGAGTACACATAATGAAAACCGCTTACATTGCCAAACAACGTCAAATTAGCTTCGTAAAATCTCATTTTTCTCGCCAGCTGGAAGAGCGTTTAGGCCTGATCGAAGTTCAGGCGCCGATCCTCAGCCGCGTTGGAGATGGCACGCAGGATAACTTGTCAGGCTGTGAAAAAGCGGTGCAGGTGAAGGTTAAAGCATTGCCAGACGCTCAATTCGAAGTGGTTCATTCACTGGCGAAGTGGAAGCGTCAAACGTTAGGACAACACGACTTTAGCGCAGGCGAGGGGCTGTACACGCACATGAAAGCCCTGCGTCCCGATGAAGATCGCCTCTCCCCGCTGCACTCAGTGTACGTTGACCAGTGGGACTGGGAGCGCGTGATGGGCGACGGTGAGCGTCAATTCTCCACTCTGAAAAGCACGGTAGAGGCTATCTGGGCGGGAATTAAGGCCACCGAAGCTGCGGTTAGCAAAGAGTTTGGTCTGGCACCGTTCCTGCCAGAGCAGATCCACTTTGTTCATAGCCAGGAGCTGTTATCTCGTTATCCGGATCTTGATGCAAAAGGTCGTGAACGTGCGATCGCTAAAGAGCTGGGTGCGGTATTCCTGGTGGGGATCGGCGGCAAGCTCAGTGACGGTCACCGTCATGACGTACGTGCGCCGGATTATGATGACTGGAGTTCAGCGTCCGAGCTGGGTCATGCCGGTCTGAACGGTGATATTCTGGTCTGGAACCCGGTTCTGGAAGATGCGTTTGAGCTGTCTTCTATGGGGATCCGTGTGGATGCTGACGCCCTGAAACACCAGCTGTCTCTGACCGGTGATGAAGATCGCCTGAGTCTGGAGTGGCACCAGGCGCTGCTGCGCGGTGAAATGCCGCAGACAATTGGTGGCGGCATTGGGCAGTCGCGTCTGACCATGCTGTTGCTGCAATTACCGCACATTGGTCAGGTTCAGTGTGGCGTATGGCCGGCCCAGGTACGTGAAAGCGTCGCTTCTCTGCTGTAACAATTAACGCCGCCAGCGTCTGAGCAGGCGGCTTCGCATCCCGGTATCAAAGCGCCAGATATGATCGAAAATGCGCATGATGCCGGGTTTGCCATGTGCTGACATCGCTACCGCATGAAAACGGTGCTGGTGCACCCGCTGTAATTCTCCCACTTTGCTGACTACTTCATCGGGCAATCGCTGAGCGATAAAATCTGAGATAACCACCGCATCGGCATCAAACCATTCCCGACCCTGCATGCGTTCAATAATGGCGCGAAAACAGCTGGCAATATCAGTGCCGCCACGAAAGCGCTGACTTAAAAAGCGGATCGCCTGCTCGATGCCCTCCGGACCGGAAAGCTCATAGCGCACCACTTCTGTTGAAAACAGCATAATGAAACAGCGCCGGTTATCGGCAAGGGCAACGCGCATTAGCGCCAGGCAAAAGGCTTTCGCACACTGCTCATTAAATCCGCCCATCGATCCCGAGGTATCAACGCAGACGATAAAAGGCCCGCGCGGCTGCTCGTCAAAATCCTGATGCACCACCGGACGTTCCGTTACTTTCTCACGCCATGCTTCGCCGTGCAGGCGGTAGGTGAGCAGTTGCTTTTCCACCAGCCGTCGGTAGAACTCGTATTCCAGTTCGGTAATGCCCAGCGTGGCCAGCTCTGGCGGTAGCAGGCGCAGGATATCGTCACTTTGCTGGATGCCATCCACCTGCTCCGGGACGGTTGCCGGTTCGCGCACCAGCGTACGGAAGGTTTCCATTGGCGCATCTTTACGCGGCACGGATTTCGCCTCTCTGGAACGACCTAACTGTTCGGCCAGGCGCTGGAGTTCGGGTTGTTGCGTCAGAAATTCGCCGTATTTCACCATCAACTGATAATCACCGCGCTTGATTTGGCCCGCGCTCATATCCCACAACCGGCCTGCTGCGTTGTCATTTTCTGCCAGAACGGGTTCCAGTTGCCCGCTGAGGGTCATCCGTTCTTGTACTTCACTGAGCAAATGCTCGCGCTCTTCTTCCAGCAGTTGCTGATTAAGCGTTGTGGTTTGCACCACCAGGCTCAGGCGCCAGCGCTGGAGAAAAAGCGTATGTAGGGCGGGCGTAAAGGTGCTGTTGTCATTGACCAGTTGCTGCGCTTGCCCGGCCCACGGCGAATGGAGGCGGTGCAATAGCGATAATATTTGCGGTAGCTGAACGATAAACTGCGCATGAGAGAGGAGCTGGCTTTGTTGATAACAAATGACCTCTTCTGCTAACTCTGGCGGCACATGGGTATCTTTGAGGCGGCTACGCAAAGATTCACGCCAGCGCGGTATATCTTCAGCGATCGCTTTTTTGAGGCGCGGGAATTTTTTAAAAAAGACCACCATCTTTGGAGAAGCCAGCAGGGCGACGATCATCTCTTCGATCATCGCCTCTTCGCTGACTGCCAGCATGATGTTGAGTGTATCAAGGGTCAGCATTGTTGCGCCTGGCGGATTTGCGCCCCGACATCCTGCAGGCTGGCTTCAATGCGGCCTAACCAGTCGCTATGAATAAACAGGCATTTTTGCTGTTCGCTGAATGCGCTGTGCTGCTGATGCCACTCGTTATCGAGCGCCTCAAGCTCCTGTTTTATCTCTGCGGGCATACTCTCTTGCGAAGCACCCGGCAGCGCCAGGCGAGAACCTTGTAAACTGACATCGCGCACAACCAGATGCTGTGCGCTATCGACTTCCATATTCAGCGTTTGGGCAAAGCCTATTCCGTTTAGTTTTCCGCGGATCTCACCGCCTTTTGTTAGCCACAGTTCCAGTGCGCCACGTTCGAAAGCTATATGGATAACCTCCATATCATGCAGTTTTAAAGGCTTTTGCAGCAGTAATGTCACGACAGAAGACGAGGCTTCTGGCGGTAAATCATAATGAGGACGACGGCTGAACATTCCGCCCTGACGGATTACCGTGAACGCCGTTTTGTCGCTTTGCTGCTGCTGGAGCTGAATGCGGCGCTGCACAATGCTGCCCAGGCGCGTCAGCATGGCTTGCTGTTGCCAGGCGTGTCCGGTCATCAATATTTCAAGCTGCTGTTGCATCAGATTAAGGCTTTGCGCGTCGTACCACAGGCAATCTTTCAGCAGGATCAGGTCGATAGGTACTACCGCATCGCGTCCGCTAAAGAAAGCACTTGCCTGGAGTAAGCGGATCGCTTTTTTCCAGCGACGATCGGACACATAAGGAGCATTCGGTAACACGTCTAACTGCTGGCGCAGCGTGAAAATGAGCTCAAACACGCGATCGGGAAGCTTGATCGCACTAATGTCTTTTTGCCACTGGTGATACTCTTCATCCGTCACCTGCAATGATGCCGGGACCGGATTGTCGCTTTCATCCTGCTGACTTAACAGCATGGAGCGGAAATTGGCCTTGTCCTGAACTTTATCCAGCCACAGACGAATCAGCATACGGTCGTACAGCGCTTCCAGGCTGCTGTCGGCTTCAGGCAGTTCGTTGGAAGCAGCCACCAGCAGACGCATCGGAATTTTTTCTTCATACGCGCCGTTACGGAAATGACGTTCGTTAATGGCGGTCAACAGGGTGTTAAGAATTGCCGGGCCTGCTTTCCAGATTTCATCGAGAAAAACGATTTCAGCTTCAGGAAGATAGCCCGCCGTTAAGCGTTCATAGCGACCTTCGTCTTTTAACGCCTGAATGGACAGCGGACCAAACACCTCTTCGGGCGTAGAGAAGCGCGTCATCAGGTATTCAAAAGCGCGTGCGTTTTGGAAGGCAAACTTCAGTCGGCGGGCAATTAAGCTTTTTGCGATCCCCGGGGGGCCTAATAAGAAAACGCTCTCGCCGCTGAGTGCTGCCAGCAGACACAGACGAATGGCGTGGCTACGTTCATAAAGTCCCTTTTCCAGCGCATTGCTCAGACGGGAAATTCTTTCCGCTAATAAATGTGGGTGAGCCATAATGAAGTGGCGTCCTTTCGCCAAATGTACTGCATAAACTGCGAGTATAGATGCTTCACACCATTGCAGTAATAGACTGAAGGTGCGCTTATTTTTCTTTGAGCCAGATTAATCTGGTCTCATTTAGGGGTACGATTTTGTGATTAATCGTGCATACTGTGCGCCTTTTTGTGGGCCAAGGGACGACGCACACATTTCTTATATATACACCAAATCAATCAAGCTGCACCAAGGCGGCAATGGAGTTTTCTTCTGGGATGGGGGGAATAACGAATGCAGCCCACACGGAGTGGCTTGAAAGATGATGTGTATAAACGAAAGACGAGTCTATGAGCACTGATAATAAACAATCATTGTCTGCGATTACCCTTGCGGCCATTGGGGTTGTCTACGGTGATATTGGTACCAGCCCACTTTATACGCTTCGTGAATGTTTGTCCGGCCAGTTTGGTTTTGGCGTTGAACGTGATGCCGTATTTGGTTTTCTCTCGCTGATTTTCTGGCTGCTGATCTTTGTTGTCTCCATTAAATACCTGACGTTTGTCATGCGCGCAGATAACGCCGGAGAAGGCGGGATCCTGACGCTGATGTCATTGGCCGGGCGCAATACCTCGGCGCGAACAACCTCCATGCTGGTCATTATGGGATTGATAGGCGGCAGCTTCTTTTATGGTGAAGTGGTGATTACGCCAGCCATTTCGGTGATGTCTGCGATTGAAGGTCTGGAGATAGTTGCCCCGCAACTGGATACCTGGATTGTTCCGCTCTCAATAATTGTGCTGACCCTGCTGTTTTTGATTCAAAAACACGGTACCGGTATGGTCGGTAAGCTGTTTGCGCCGATTATGCTGCTATGGTTCCTGACGCTCGCGGTATTAGGCGTGCGCAGTATTATTGGCAATCCGGAAGTACTGCAGGCGCTCAATCCGTATTGGGCGGTGCATTTCTTCCTCGAATTCAAAACGCTGTCCTTTATCGCGCTGGGTGCGGTGGTGCTGTCGATTACCGGTGTTGAAGCGCTGTATGCGGATATGGGCCACTTCGGTAAATTGCCGATTCGTCTGGCATGGTTCTCCGTGGTATTGCCTTCACTGGTGCTGAACTATTTTGGGCAGGGCGCGTTGCTGTTAAAGCATCCTGAAGCAATCAAAAACCCGTTTTTCCTGCTGGCGCCGGACTGGGCATTAATTCCATTGTTGATCCTCGCCGCGCTGGCAACGGTCATCGCCTCTCAGGCGGTTATCTCCGGCGTCTTCTCGCTGACGCGTCAGGCCGTACGTCTGGGGTATTTATCGCCGATGCGTATCATCCATACCTCGGAAATGGAATCGGGCCAGATTTACATTCCTTTCGTTAACTGGATGCTCTATTTTGCGGTAGTTATCGTGATAGTGAGCTTTGAACACTCCAGTAATCTTGCTGCGGCGTATGGGATTGCGGTAACGGGGACGATGGTACTGACTTCAATTCTGTCGACCACCGTGGCGCGCAAAAACTGGCACTGGAATAAATACTTCGTCTTCCTGATCCTGGTGGCGTTCTTGTGCGTCGATGTTCCGCTGTTCTCCGCGAACCTCGATAAGCTTATTTCCGGCGGTTGGCTGCCTCTGACGCTGGGTCTGGTGATGTTCACCATCATGACCACCTGGAAAAGCGAACGCTTCCGTCTGCTGCGTCGCATGCATGAGCACGGTAACTCTCTGGAGGCGATGATTGCTTCTCTGGAGAAATCGCCACCGGTACGCGTGCCGGGAACGGCGGTGTATATGTCCCGCGCACTGAACGTCATCCCGTTTGCACTTCTGCATAACCTCAAGCATAACAAGGTGCTGCATGAGCGCGTTATTCTGCTGACGCTGCGCACGGAAGATGCGCCCTATGTTCACAACGTGCGTAGAGTGCAGATTGAGCAGTTATCGCCCACCTTCTGGCGCGTGGTGGCCAGCTACGGTTGGCGCGAAACGCCGAACGTGGAGGAAGTGTTCCATCGCTGCGGTCTGGAAGGCTTAAGCTGTCGGATGATGGAAACGTCCTTCTTCATGTCGCATGAGTCGTTGATTGTTGGCAAGCGGCCATGGTACCTGCGTCTGCGCGGCAAGCTGTATCTGCTGCTACAGCGCAACGCGCTGCGCGCGCCGGACCAGTTTGAAATCCCACCGAACCGGGTTATTGAGCTTGGTACTCAGGTAGAGATTTAATCTCATCGACGCCCTCTTTCATCGCGAAAGGGGGCGTTTTGTTTTGCCCCTCTCAGTTTTCATTTCATCGAATGATAATCCTTGCGAAACGTTTCGATGGCGATCACATTTTCGTAACGTCGCGGTGGTTTTCTGTCCACTCTTCGCAATACACTTATCTCCAGCGAAACGTTTCGCTAGTGGGGAAAGAAAATGAAGAAAGGCACGGTACTCAACTCTGAAATTTCAACGGTGATCTCCCGTCTGGGGCATACCGATACGCTGGTGGTGTGTGATGCAGGTTTACCCATCCCGAACAGCACAACGCGTATTGATATGGCATTAACCCAGGGCATACCTTCTTTTATGCAGGTACTGGATGTGGTCACACGTGAAATGCAGGTCGAGGCGGCCATTCTCGCGTCGGAAATTAAACAACATAATCCGCAACTCCACGAAACGTTGCTCAGCCACATTGAGCAACTGCAACAACACCAGGGAAACACCATAGAAATTCGTTACACCACGCATGAACAATTCAAAAAACAAACCGCAGACAGTCAGGCGGTAATTCGCAGCGGAGAATGTTCTCCGTATGCGAATATCATTCTCTGTGCTGGCGTCACGTTCTGAGGCCATCATGAACGCATTACTGCAACTTAAAGGGATCGATAAAGCGTTCCCGGGCGTAAAAGCGCTATCCGGCGCCGCGTTGAATGTCTACCCTGGCCGCGTAATGGCGCTGGTGGGCGAAAATGGCGCGGGCAAATCCACCATGATGAAAGTGCTGACCGGGATCTATACCCGTGATGCCGGTTCTTTATTGTGGCTGGGGAAAGAAACCACCTTTAATGGCCCTAAATCCTCCCAGGAAGCTGGAATCGGCATCATCCACCAGGAGCTGAACCTGATCCCGCAACTCACCATCGCTGAGAACATTTTTCTCGGTCGTGAGTTTGTGAATCGCTTTGGCAAAATTGACTGGAAGAAGATGTACGCCGAAGCCGATCTGCTGCTCGCCAAACTGAATCTGCGCTTTAAAAGCGACAGACTGGTTGGTGAGCTATCGATTGGCGATCAGCAGATGGTCGAAATTGCCAAAGTGCTGAGCTTTGAATCGAAAGTCATCATTATGGATGAGCCGACGGATGCCCTCACCGATACCGAAACCGAATCCCTGTTCCGCGTCATTCGCGAACTGAAATCCCAGGGACGCGGCATTGTCTATATTTCTCACCGCATGAAAGAGATCTTCGAGATTTGCGACGACGTAACCGTCTTCCGTGACGGGCAGTTTATTGCCGAACGTGAAGTTGCCTCGCTGACCGAAGACTCGCTGATTGAAATGATGGTGGGACGTAAACTGGAAGATCAATACCCGCGCCTGGAAAAAGCGCCGGGTGATATTCGCCTGAAGGTCGATAACCTGTGTGGCCCTGGCGTAAACAATGTTTCGTTCACGCTGCGTAAAGGCGAGATCCTTGGCGTATCCGGGCTGATGGGGGCCGGACGAACCGAACTGATGAAAGTGTTGTACGGCGCATTGCCGCGCACCAGCGGTTACGTCACGCTTGATGGCCATGAAGTGGTTACCTGTTCGCCGCAGGATGGGTTGGCTAACGGCATCGTCTATATTTCTGAAGACCGTAAACGCGATGGTTTAGTGCTGGGCATGTCGGTGAAAGAGAACATGTCACTGACCGCACTGCGTTATTTCAGCCGTGCCGGTGGAAGCCTGAAACATAAAGATGAGCAGCAGGCGGTGGGTGATTTTATTCGTCTGTTCAATGTTAAAACACCATCAATGGAACAGGCTATCGGCCTGCTGTCCGGTGGTAACCAGCAGAAAGTGGCGATTGCGCGCGGTCTGATGACGCGGCCAAAAGTGCTGATCCTTGATGAACCAACGCGCGGCGTTGACGTTGGAGCCAAGAAAGAAATCTATCAGCTTATCAACCAGTTTAAGGCTGACGGGCTGAGCATCATTCTGGTCTCCTCTGAGATGCCAGAAGTATTGGGCATGAGCGATCGAATTATCGTTATGCATGAAGGGCATCTCGGCGGTGAGTTCACTCGCGAGCAGGCCACTCAGGAAGTATTAATGGCTGCCGCTGTGGGCAAGCTTAATCGCGTGAATCAGGAGTAAAAAAGATGACTACCCAGGCTGTTTCTGGTCGCCGTTATTTCACTAAAGCATGGCTTCTGGAGCAAAAGTCGCTCATCGCTCTGTTAGTGCTGATCGCGATTGTTTCCACCATGAGCCCTAACTTTTTTACCGTTAATAACCTTTTCAACATTCTCCAGCAAACGTCGGTGAACGCTATCATGGCCGTTGGCATGACGCTGGTTATCCTGACGTCAGGTATCGATCTGTCCGTCGGTTCCTTGCTGGCGCTTACCGGCGCGGTTGCGGCTTCAATTGTAGGGATTGAGGTCAATGCGCTGGTGGCTGTTGCTGCAGCCCTGGCGCTCGGCGCTGCCATTGGTGCAGTCACCGGGGTGATTGTTGCGAAAGGTCGGGTGCAGGCGTTTATTGCAACGCTGGTGATGATGCTGCTGCTGCGCGGCGTGACCATGGTGTACACCAACGGCAGTCCGGTTAATACCGGATTTACTGACAATGCCGATCTGTTTGGCTGGTTTGGTATTGGTCGTCCGTTAGGCATCCCTACGCCAGTGTGGATCATGGGGATTGTCTTCCTCGCGGCGTGGTACATGCTGCACCACACTCGTCTGGGCCGTTATATCTACGCGCTGGGCGGTAACGAAGCGGCAACGCGTTTGTCTGGTATCAGCGTCAGTAAAATCAAAATTATCGTTTACTCACTGTGCGGTCTGCTGGCATCGCTGGCGGGCATCATTGAAGTCGCGCGCCTCTCCTCTGCGCAACCAACAGCAGGTACTGGCTATGAGCTGGATGCGATCGCAGCGGTGGTGTTAGGCGGTACCAGCCTGGCGGGTGGTAAAGGACGTATTGTTGGGACGCTGATCGGCGCATTGATTCTTGGTTTCCTCAATAATGGTTTGAATTTGTTAGGTGTATCCTCCTATTACCAGATGATCGTCAAAGCGGTGGTGATTTTGCTGGCGGTACTGGTAGACAACAAAAAGCAGTAACAACGATTACAGGACATCTTAAATATGAACATGAAAAAACTGGCTACCCTGGTTTCTGCTGTTGCGCTGAGCGCCACCGTGAGCGCGAATGCGATGGCGAAAGATACCATTGCGCTGGTGGTCTCCACCCTCAACAACCCGTTCTTTGTTTCTCTGAAGGATGGGGCGCAAAAAGAGGCGGATAAGCTGGGTTACAACCTGGTGATTCTGGACTCGCAGAATAACCCGGCGAAAGAGCTGGCTAACGTTCAGGACTTAACGGTTCGTGGAACTAAAATTCTGCTGATCAACCCGACTGACTCTGATGCCGTTGGTAATGCGGTGAAGATGGCTAACCAGGCAAAAATTCCGGTTATTACCCTTGACCGTGTTGCCTCCAAAGGCGAAGTGGTAAGCCACATTGCGTCTGATAACGTGTTGGGTGGCAAAATTGCGGGTGATTACATCGCGAAGAAAGCCGGTGAAGGCGCGAAAGTTATCGAACTGCAGGGGATTGCCGGAACTTCAGCGGCGCGTGAGCGTGGTGAAGGTTTCCAGCAGGCCGTTGCGGCACACAAATTTAACGTACTGGCCAGCCAGCCGGCAGACTTCGACCGCACCAAAGGTCTGAACGTCATGCAGAACCTGCTGACCGCGCATCCTGATGTGCAGGCCGTATTTGCCCAGAACGATGAAATGGCGCTGGGTGCGCTGCGCGCACTGCAAACCGCGGGTAAATCTGATGTGATGGTGGTTGGATTTGACGGCACTCCAGATGGCGAAAAAGCAGTAAATGATGGCAAACTGGCTGCGACTATTGCTCAGTTGCCGGATCAGATCGGCGCGAAAGGCGTTGAGACTGCGGATAAAGTCCTGAAAGGCGAGAAGGTTCAGGCTAAATATCCGGTTGACCTGAAGCTGGTCATCAAGCAGTAATACCGATTCAGGTCGCTCGCGGCCTGATGGAGACATAAATACGCCATCCCCGTATCTGATTTTGGGGATGAAAGCGTAAAAAGAAAAGCAGGGCACGCGCCACCCTAACCCGGTGGCGCACTTTGACTTGGAACACCAAATATGAAAACCGCAGGCAACCTCGTTGTTCTTGGCAGTATCAATGCCGATCACATCCTTAACCTTAACTCTTTCCCGACACCTGGTGAAACCGTAACTGGTAGCCATTATCAGGTCGCATTTGGCGGTAAAGGCGCGAATCAGGCTGTTGCTGCGGGTCGTAGTGGCGCGAATATCGCATTCATTGCCTGTACGGGCGATGATGATATTGGCGAAAGTGTACGTAAACAGTTAGCCAAAGATAACATCGATATTGCGCCGATTAGCGTAATTTCGGGGGAATCGACCGGTGTGGCGTTGATTTTTGTGAATGGTGAAGGTGAGAACGTTATCGGCATTCATGCCGGAGCGAACGCAGCTCTTTCGCCAGCGCTGGTGGAAGCGCAGCATGAGCGTATTGCTCAGGCGTCCGCCTTACTTATGCAGTTAGAATCGCCGATCGAAAGCGTACTGACTGCAGCAAAGATTGCACATCAAAATAAGACCATGGTCGCCCTGAACCCGGCACCGGCACGTGAACTTTCTGATGAACTGCTGGCGCTGGTGGATATTATTACCCCGAATGAAACCGAGGCTGAAAAGCTGACGGGGATCCGGGTCGAAAATGATGAAGACGCGGCCAAAGCGGCGCAGGCATTGCACGCTAAAGGTATCCATACTGTACTGATTACTTTAGGTAGTCGCGGTGTGTGGGCCAGCGTTAATGGCGAAGGTCAGCGTGTGCCCGGTTTTAAAGTGGAAGCCGTTGATACTATTGCCGCTGGAGACACCTTTAATGGCGCGTTAATTACAGCGTTGCTGGAAGAGACTCCGCTGCCTGAAGCGATCCGTTTTGCGCATGCCGCTGCGGCGATAGCGGTTACCCGTAAAGGCGCACAGCCTTCCGTTCCGTGGCGCGAAGAAATAGAAGCGTTTTTAAGTCAACAGAGGTAACGCTTGGCTACAATGAAGGACGTCGCCCGCCTGGCGGGTGTTTCCACGTCGACGGTTTCTCACGTCATTAATAAAGATCGCTTTGTCAGTGAGTCCGTCACTGACAAAGTAGAAGCTGCAATTAAAGCGCTGAACTACGCGCCCTCAGCGCTGGCGCGTAGCCTCAAGTTAAACCAGACCCGCACGATTGGCATGTTAATCACTGCCAGTACCAATCCCTTCTATTCTGAACTAGTGCGCGGCGTTGAACGTAGCTGTTTTGAGCGCGGCTACAGTCTGGTGCTGTGCAATACCGAAGGCGATGAACAGCGCATGAACCGTAATCTGGAAACTCTGATGCAAAAACGTGTGGACGGCTTGTTGCTGCTCTGCACCGAAACACATCAGCCTTCCAGAGAGATAATGCAGCGTTATCCTTCTATACCGACCGTGATGATGGACTGGTCGCCTTTTGATGGTGAAAGCGATCTGATTCAGGATAATTCCTTGCTGGGCGGGGATTTAGCCACGCAACATCTTATCGAAAAAGGTTTTACGCGCATTGCCTGCATCACCGGGCCGCTGGATAAAACCCCGGCGCGTTTGCGTCTGGAAGGATATCGGGCAGCAATGAAGCGGGCGGGGTTGCCTGTTCCGGAAGGCTACGAGATTACCGGTGACTTTGAGTTCGGCGGCGGCTTTGAAGCTATGCAAACGTTGCTGTCGCATAAACAGCGACCGCAGGCCGTTTTTACAGGCAATGATGCAATGGCAGTTGGCGCGTATCAGGCTCTGTACCAGTCAGGATTGCGCATTCCGCAGGATATGGCTGTGGTGGGTTACGATGATATCGAGCTGGCGCGCTATATGACGCCGCCCCTGACGACCATCCACCAACCAAAAGATGAATTGGGCGAACTGGCCATCGATGTATTAATTCACCGGATGGCGCAGCCCGCATTACAGCAACAGCGTTTGCAGCTTACTCCTGTTCTGATGGAGCGGGGGTCGGTTTAGGTTTGTGCCGATCTTTGATCAGGTTACGTCCATCTTTGGCTTTTAGCAGCATGAACATCAGCGCGGATATTACCGTGATAGCGCCCATCGTCATAAAGGTGTAGTGGAACTGCTCGACCGTATTGGTTCCTTCCATACCTTCATAGATACGCAGAACGGCGGCGCTGATGGCAACCCCTAAACTGATTGATAACTGCTGAGTAACGGCCAATACGCTGTTGCCGCTGCTGGCGTTTTCATCGGTCAGATCCGCCAGAGTGATGGTATTCATTGAAGTAAACTGGGTGGACATCGCCATACCTAAAATGAACAACGGCAGGATTAGCATCCAGACCGGCATGGCAGGAGATTGCAAAGCGAACTGCGCAATCATCAGGCCGATAAATACCGTAACACCCACCAATGTGGTCCTGTAGCCGAGTTTGCGCAGAACCTGCGTCACCATGGATTTTGCCAGAATTGAACCTAACGCTGTTGGCGCCATCATGCAGCCGGCTATCAGAGCCGGATATCCAAATCCTACCTGCAACATCAGCGGCATTAAGAAGGGCACGCAGCCTGTGCCCAGGCGAGTGGCGAGGTTTCCGGCGATCCCAACAGAAAAGGTCCGAGTCTTAAATATCGGAAGCGATATCAGCGGCGTTGGGTGGCGACGCGCATGGCGAATATAGGCGAGTAGTAACCACACACTGGCAAGAATAATACCGAGTGCGACCCAGGTCTCGACAAGCTTCTCACCGAACAATTCAACGCCGCTGGAAAACAACACCAGGCTCAAACCAAACAGAAAGAAACCGGTCATATCAAAACTGCGGCGTGGCGTGGTGAAGTTCGGCATATATTTGCGGGCATAGAAGATACCGGCAATGCCAATTGGAATATTAATCAGGAAGATCCAGTGCCAACTGGCCCATGTAACCAGTACACCGCCCAATACCGGACCTAAAATCGGCCCCACAAGTCCTGGCATGGTGACGAAGTTAAGCACGGGAAGCAGTTCGCTGCGGGGGTAAGCACGCAATAACGCCAGACGGGCAACGGGCATCATCATGGCGCCACCGATTCCCTGAATGACACGGAAAATCACCAGTTCGCTTAGGGAACTGGACAGCGCACAGGCCAGCGATCCCAATGTAAACAGGCTAACGGCAATCATAAAGACGCGTCGGGTACCAAATCGGTCTGCCAGCCAACCACTTACCGGGATCAGCATCGCGACAGTCAGGGTATAGCTGATAATAGCCGACTGCATGGCGAGTGGAGAGCGGTTAAGACTATGTGCTATTGCGGGTAGGGCGGTATTGAGGATCGTGGCGTCTAATGCCTGCATAAAAAAGGCCATGGCTGCTATCCACGGTAGCCCGGCCATACTGCGTGATTTCTTTTCTGACATGTTATTTATCCGGTAGCACGTTCGGTGCTATCAGCAATGCCTGACAGGCAGCAAAGGCGCGATCGCCATCGTTATCATCTATTGCGTCGACAATGGCCTGGTGCAAATCCAGTTTCACCACATCGTTATAGGTAATAGAGGTAAAGTAGGTCTGGTAAACCGAATGGAACAGAGATGCAAAGGAAATAAGGAACGGATTCGCACTCATTTCATAGATGTGCTCATGCCAGGCGATATCAACCTCAATCCAGCGTTCGCGTCTGAAGTTTCTTTTCAGCTCGACCATCTCTTCCATCAGCGTGTTGAGGTGCGCTTTCTGTTCAGCCGTACCTATGGTCGCTGCCAGTAAGCACGCCTGAGGCTCCAGGCTGATACGCATCACCAGAAAATGTTTAATGACCTGCGGGAAATTATCTTCTGTCATCCACCAGGTGAGCAGCTCCTGGTCAAGGAAGTTCCAGTTTGCTTGCGGCATGACGCGTGTACCAATACGTGGGCGCGGTAATACCATACCTTTTGCCGTTAATGTTTTTACTGCTTCTCTTACCGCGGTGCGACTCACGCCAAACTGATCGCCCAGCTCTATTTCGCCAGGCAATATCGCACCCGGCGCGTATTCACCTTTTAATATTCGCTGAGCCAGCTTTTCGGCCAGAACGTAGGACAAGTTTTTCTGTGCGGCTAGCTGTTGGGCATTTAACGGCATGAATGTTCTTCCTTACTCTTTTTCTTATTCATTAGTATGCCACCAGGAAGTGTGATTGCGGCTGCAAAAACGGCAATTTGCTTATTTTATGGCATGTTAATGGTTGTTTTGGTGAAAAAACACGCACTCGGAAAGTTATTTTAAATTTCCCCTTGTCAGCCTGAAATAACTCCCTATAATGCGCCTCCACTGACACGGAACAACGGATTACAAGC
>NZ_JAOWHW010000150.1:12648-20647 GCF_030332425.1 Citrobacter sp. Cpo142 | reverse complement strand
AGATACGCCCAGCGGCCATTGACCTTCACGTAGGTTTCATCCATGTGCCACGGGCAAAGATCGGAAGGGTTACGCCAGTACCAGCGCAGCCGTTTTTCCATTTCAGGCGCATAACGCTGAACCCAGCGGTAAATCGTGGAGTGATCGACATTCACTCCGCGTTCAACCAGCATCTCCTGCAGCTCACGGTAACTGATGCCGTATTTGCAGTACCAGCGTACGGCCCACAGAATGATGTCACGCTGAAAATGCCGGCCTTTGAATGGGTTCATGTGCAGCTCCATCAGCAAAAGGGGATGATAAGTTTATCACCACCGACTATTTGCAACAGTGCCCTATTTTTTATAAAAGAGTAGACAAAAGAGGTTCGCGATATTAATCTACCAACTAGATGATTGGTACTGATTACACCAGCTATACCTTTTATCAAGAAATTACAGGAGCCATTATGTCTACTACCGTTAAACCTTCTGCAGACGCAGCTGCGATCCACAATACCCGTGAAGCAGTTCGCAGCCAGCCTGGCCTGGGTAACCTGACTTTCCAGATGAAAGCCCGTTCCAGCGGCGGATTAACCGTTCGCACAGAGACCGGCGCCACAATCCAGAACGGCGTTATCGATACCAGCCGTGTGGGGAAATTTTCTAATATCGGTGATGAACCCGCAGGTTTACTCGGCACCGATACCGGCATGAGCCCGACTGAATACATCATGCAGGCGCTGGCTGGCTGTTATACCGCCACCCTTACCATGATGGCTGCTGAAAAAGGGATCGACCTGGACGGTATCGAGCTGGATCTTAATTTCGATATCAACCTCAACGGCTTCCTTGGGCTGGACAGCAACGTGCGTAAAGGTGCGAAATCTATTCGCGTCGATGTTCACCTTACGAGCAAGACCGCCAGTCGCGAGGAGTTAGAAGCGCTGGTCAGCGAAATGCAAAAGAATTCGCCAATCCACGATACTCTGGCTAATCCGGTTGAAATGATTACACGCCTGGCGTGATGTCAGAGATGTAATGCTGCCATTCAGAATGCAGGATGGCAGTGACGTTCAGCTCTGCACGATACTGAGTCAGTGATACAACTTGCTACGGAAAAATAGCAACAATATAATCTATCAACTAGTAGATTATATGGAGTAATTATGACAACCATGACAAGGGAACGGCTGCTCAGCGAAGCAGAACACCTGATGCGCGAAAAAGGGTATTCAGCATTCAGCTATGCTGATTTATCAAAAATAGTGGGTATCACCAAGGCCAGTATTCATCACCATTTCCCGACCAAAGATATTCTGGGTGAGCAGGTGGTAATACAGGCGTTCTCTGATACACAACGCGTATTTGAGCAGATAGAGGCGACTGAGAAAAGCGCGGAGAGAAGAATTGCGGCTTACATCGATATCTTCGCGCAAAGCCATAAAGCTTCGCTACTGCCACTGTGTTGTGCGTTGTCAGCAGAGACCGCCAATCTGCCTCAGGCAATTACTGTACAGACATCACTTTATTTCGATATGCAAATCGAGTGGCTCACAAAAGTCGTCAGGGCGGGCATGGAGTCAGGTGAGTTTTCATCCCATGCCGAACCATCAGATATTGCTTTGATGATCATTAATGTCTGTGAAGGCTCAAGCGTAGTGGCGCATGCAACGGCCAGACCCGAAGTCTTCGCCAACAGCCTTAAGTATATAAAACTGCTTCTTAATACCCCTCATTCAGGAGAATGACACTATGCTGGACTGGAACAACTATCGCTCAGAGTTAATGCAACGTTTAGGCGAGTTGGGCAAACTGACCCCCGAGACCATGAAAGGCGTGGTTGCCCTGGGCAACGCAGGTAACAAAACTGACCTTTTGGGCGCAAAAGTGCGTGAACTCATTGCCCTGGCGTGCGCAGTCACAACCCGCTGCGACGGCTGTATTGCTTTTCACGCCGACGCAGCTGTGAAAGCCGGTGCAACCGACGCTGAAATTGCTGAAGCGCTGGGCGTGGCGATTAACCTCAACGCTGGCGCGGCGGTCATTTATTCAGCCCGCACTCTGGATGCCGTCGGTCAGGCACGCGGTTAAGCATTAATAAATTCCACGTTAAAAGGGCATTACTGCCCTTTTTTTATGTCCGCAATAGCCTGAGCATATACCGATGCAGGTTTCACACCCGGTATGCGTTTAACTAATTGCCCTTCATGAAATATCAGCACAGACGGCAGCCCCCAGATCTCGTATTTGGTTGTCAGCACCGGCGCCTGATCTACATTGACTTTCCCCACCTGAATATCTCTATCGAGCCGGTCTGCAAACTGACTGAACATTTCTTCGCTGGCCTGACAGGGCGGACACCAGGGTGCAGAGAAACGTACCACCGATATTCCTTTGTACTGCTCTATCTGGCGGAAATTATCTTCGTTATAAGCTGTTAATGTACGCATGGTGATGACCTCGCAAAATGAGTGACAATTCAGAAATGGCTGCGTTATGACAAAAAAATACGACACAGCCATTGACCTACCTACTAGATGGTTGGTATATTGCCACCCATCAGATGTTTATGCAACTCCAGTGCGCGACGTCCAGTCGATGATACTGCCGGGCTGTGCAAATCCCTGCCGGGATACTCCTTTTTGTTTTTTGTGAGGTATACGATGAGTAAGCTTTTCACCCCCTACAATCTGTCTGGCCTGGCGTTAAAAAACCGTGTAGTCATGGCACCGATGACCCGCACCCGCACCATGAATGACGTGCCGGATGAGGTCGTGGCTTTGTACTATGCACAGCGTGCTTCTGCTGGCCTGCTCATCACCGAAGGGATGCCGGTTTCAGAAGAAGGCCGGGGTTACCTTTATACCCCTGGTATCTACAACGACGAACACGTCCAGGGCTGGCGTAAGGTGACACAAGCGGTTCACGCCAAAGGTGGCCGTATTTTCGCGCAGCTCTGGCACGTCGGCCGTATGTCTCACGTCTCTCTTCAGCCAGGCCACATAGCGCCGGTTTCAGCGGGCACCGTTCAGGCGGTCAATACCACCGTTTTTGCGCTGACCGAATCCGGAGAACCGGGCCCGGTTGTACCAAGCCAGCCACGCGCGCTGGAAACGCATGAAGTTAAACGCATCACTGCAGACTTCGTGCACTCCGCACGCCTGGCGATGGAAGCCGGCTTTGACGGCGTGGAAATCATGGCGGCAAACGGATTCATCTTTGACCAGTTCCTCAGTAGCGAACTGAACACCCGCACCGACGAATACGGCGGCTCGGTGGAAAATCGTCAGCGTTTCCTGCTGGAGACCATTGACGCCGTGGCGGAAGCCGTGGGTAACAGCCACGTTGCCGTGCGCCTGTCACCGTTCGGCCGCATTTATGACCTCGCGCCGTATGAAGGTGAAGAGCAAACCTGGTCAGCCATCACCGACGCGCTCGGTCAGCGGGAACTGGCCTACGTACACCTTTACTATCAACCGGTGTACACCAAAGCGCCACTTCCGGAAGGCTTCCGCCGCCGTTTTCGCAACACGTTTAAAGGCACCATCATCGCTGCCGGCGGTTTTACCCGTGATATCGCAGAGCAGGCTCTGGAAGATGATGAGCTGGATCTGGTGGCATTTGGTGTGCCCTACATCGCTAACCCGGATCTGGTTGAAAGAATGCAAAACGGCTGGCCACTGGCAGAAAGTGACCGCGCCACCTACTACGGCGTCAGTGGTTCCCCGGAAAAAGGCTATACCGATTACCCGGTCTGGCAGGCGCAATAAATCCCATACGGTCGCGGTTCTCTGATAAGTGAGATCCGACCGCCCAACGTCTTTGAGGAATCATTATGCAAACGCTGAAACCCACCCTTACCATCGATATCTGGTCAGATTTGGTCTGCCCGTGGTGCTGGATTGCTAAAAAAAGATTTGAACAGGGTCTGAATCGCTTTGAATTTCGCGACCAGGTGGTGATCCGCCATCACAGCTACCGTCTGGCCGGTGGTACTCCCGCGATGCCTTTTAAGGATGCCATCGTTAAAAAGCTGGGCAGTCAGCATTCAGCGGAGCTGATGATGAATCAGGTGGGCACCGCCGGTAAATCTGAAGGTCTGATCTACAACTTCGACGGCATGATGTTTGGTGATACAGAAGATGCACACACCCTGCTGGTTGCCGCGCGTAAGGCCGGAATTGCGGACGCGGTGGAAGAACGTTTTTATCATGGCAGTATCACCGAAGGTCGCTCTCTCTTTGACCGTCAGCAGCTCGTTGCCATGGCCGTAGAAGCCGGTATGCCGAAAGCTGACGCTGCAGCCGCCCTGGAAAATGACGATTTTCGCGCCACCGTTTCCGACGATGAAGCCCACGCACAGTCTATTGGCCTCAGCGGCGTTCCGGTTTTTGTGATGAACGAAAAATATGCCATCAGCGGGGCTCAGGCAGCAGATAACTTTTTGAATGCCCTGCGTCAGGTCTGGGATGAACAGCAAACCGAATTTTCAGCCACTGCGGGTCAGACCTGCGGAACGGATGGCTGCAGTATTTAATCCGTCAACCGCCGGCAGTTTCACGCTGCCGGCAACGTCTTACCCACCAGTAATGGAGTCAGAAAATGAACACTTTTTTCAAAGGTAAAAAACTGCTCGTCGTCGGCGGTACCAGCGGCATGGGCCTGGCCGTGGCACGCATGGTACTGGAAGCGGGCGGCAGTGTCGTGCTGACCGGGAATAAAAAAGACAAAGCCGAAGCGGTGCAAAAAGAATTGAGCCCTCTGGGACCGGTTGCGGTCATCGCGGCGAACCTGATGACCGAAGAAGGTATGGAAACTATCCGTCAGGAAATTAATGCTCACCATCGCGATATCAGCCTGATGGTGAATGCCGCCGGTATCTTCATGCCCAAAGGATTTACCGAGCACAGCTTTGCCGATTATGACATGTATCTTTCGCTGAACCGAGCCACGTTCTTTATTACACAGGATGTCGTGAAGAACATGCTCGCCGCGAAGCTCGAAGGGTCTATCGTCAACGTCGGTTCGATTGGTGCTCAGGCTGCACTGGGTGACTCGCCGGCCTCGGCCTATTCAATGGCAAAAGCGGGTCTGCATGCCCTGACGCGTAATCTGGCGATTGAGCTGGCCAGCGCGGGTATTCGTGTCAACGCGGTGTCTCCCGGGATTGTTCATACGCCGATATACGAAGGCTTCATGGACAAAGCGGATATCGCAGATGCTATGAAGTCGCTGAACGATTTCCACCCGCTGGGACGCGTCGGAACTGCCGAAGATGTGGCAAACACTATTCTCTTCCTGTTGTCTGACAAAACCTCATGGGTGACGGGCGCTATCTGGGATGTCGATGCGGGCATCATGGCGGTCAGACGATAACCCCGTGACGCTGGCATAAGCCGCCCCTTAAGGGCGGCATTTTTTTGTCGCCAGACATGTCATCAGCAGGCTTCACTAAGAATATTCACGACCTGTTCATCCGTGCCTTTTGTGTTCCCGGCACAGGGTGTTATGCCGGGTTCTGACGACATCCTGACAGGACAAAACGGCCAGAGAGAAAGGGGTTATACACGATGAGGAGCCGGTATCCGCAGTACCTGTGAAATTCTTTTCATCCCTGCTGTCAGCATACTCCGTGGGCAGGCCAGATTTAACCGGATATATCCGTCCCCATTGTCGACAAACAGCAAGCCCCCTTCAAGAAGGACCCCTGACTCCCGGGCAAAATACAGCGATAAATCCTCACCTGCGGTGTCGGGCAGGTAGCGGCTAATATCTATCCAGGCCAGATATGTCCCTTCGGGGATCGAGAACCTGGTTTCGGGTAAATAGCTTTTGAGATAGTCGTGCAGGTACTGGAAATTTCCGTCAATATATTCCCTCAGATGGACAAGCCAGTCATCACATTCACTCCACGCCGCTTTGTTTGCTGCCAGGCTCAGTGGAGAGATGAACTCGTCGTGTCTGAGACGCCACTCGCTTCTGACACCGGGATCCGGAATAATAATATTTGCCAACAAATTCCCGGCCAGATTGAATGTTTTACTCGAGGACATGCAGGTAATAATGCGTGTAGAATCAGGGAAAAGAGAGGCGGCCGGTGTATGACCGATACCGCTTCGGGACAGGTCGCAGTGAATTTCGTCAGATATCACCCAGATGTCATTGGCCAGGCAAATTTCAATAATCCGCTTAAGTTCATCAGGCCGCCAGACTCGTCCGGTCGGGTTATGCGGATTACACAGGAAAAGAATTTTCACACGTAAATCGGCCTGACTGGCTTTGCGTGCAAAGTCTTCCCAGTCAGGTTCCCAGCCGCCTGCTGATTTTTTTAACGCCGAGTACACCACGCGACGCTGACTGTATTCACCCGCCTTTTTAAACGGGCCATATGAAGGCGTCATAATAAGAATACTGTCATCCATGTCGGTCAGAAGCGGGACGAGACGGTTCAGCGCGGGAATAATGCCCGGAGACAGCACAATGTCTTCCGTTTTGAAACGGTGACCATATTGTCGCTCACACCAGCTGCCAAAGATCTCATAGTATTCTTCGTCGTAGATTTTAGTGTAGCCGAGTATTTTTCTATCCAGACGGTCTCTGATGGCCTGAAGAATCGGCTCTGGTGTGGCAAAAGCCATGTCAGCAACCCAGAGGTTGATTAGCCCTTCTGCCGGATACCGCATTGCAAATTCGGACTGTCCCGAAAACAGGTATTCCCGCCAGCCGTCCACGGTGAGACTGTCTGTTTTCTCTCTGCTTACGTACTCATCAAAATCATATTTCATTTCATAAACCTGCCTTAGGTGTAGTCAGAAACGTCGACCTCAGTATTACTGTCTGTCTGATGCCGGAGCGGGAAAACTGGCTCGTGTGATTAACATAAGAGAATCATCACAACTGCATGAATTAATTGCGTTATTAAGGTTCTCTCGCCTTTGTCATCGACTTACGGGGGGATTTCTCGCGTGTCACCATCACAATGCCAGTCAGCACCGCCAGGGCAGAAAATATCGTTCTGACCGTCAGTGATTCATCCAGGAATACCACACCCCCTAGCATTGCCAGACAGGGAACGCTGAGCTGAAGGGTACTGGCGGTGATAGAGCCGAGAGGGGGTAAAAGGGTATACCACAATACATATGCACCGGCTGAGGCGGCGGCACCGGACAGCAATGACAAAGCAATGCCCGCAGCATCATAGTGACCCTGCTTCATAAACAGCAACGAAAGAGCGAGAGCCATCGGCGTGGCGAGTACAAAATTTGCCGCCGTTGAAGCCCCGGCCGCCTGGCCCGCCCTCCCCCTGACGGAATAGGCGGCCCAGGCTAATCCGGCAACGATCATCATAAGTGCACTGTAAAGCGGCGGTGCCTTCGCCCCGGGTAACAGCAGGGCAGCAATTCCTGCCAGAGCAATAACTAAACCGCAAGCCCGCATAACGGAGAGTGATTCCCCTTTAAATAATCCGTGGATCACCACCGCAAACTGTACGGCACCAAAAATTAACAGCGCACCTGCCCCGGTATCGAGATGGATATAGGCGACAGAGAAGAGCACTGCGTACACCATGAGGTAAAATCCGCTCAGCGGACGCCACAGCGATAATGTAGTTTTTGCGTGATAAAACAAGAAAGGTGACAGGACGAGTGCACCACTGGCCAGCCTGAGGCTGCTGAATGAAAGGGGATCAATGTGGCCTCCCTGCAGGGCCAGACGGCACAGAATAGAGTTTGCAGCAAACGCCAGCATTGCCAGGGATA
Source organism: Citrobacter sp. Cpo142 (assembly GCF_030332425.1). Lineage (NCBI taxonomy): Bacteria > Pseudomonadati > Pseudomonadota > Gammaproteobacteria > Enterobacterales > Enterobacteriaceae > Citrobacter > Citrobacter sp. Cpo142. Next base: position 12,906 of record NZ_JAOWHW010000150.1, on the reverse strand, counting down.
TTTTAAGAATGAGCGCGCAATTGGCCATTCAGTGAGACCTCATAAAATTCTTGCAAACTACCATCTAGTTGGTAGCATAGCGTAAGTGATCACCGAACAGGAAGCAATAATCAGCTTTCAAACTGGAAGGTGAGGACAGGCATTCGGAATGAATTCTGTTTCACATCCCCAGTAGAGGAAGGGAAGGTGCGAATAAGCAGGTCATTTCTTCCCAAGCTGACTCGCTGATTAAAATTTCGCGGATCTGGGCCGATTTTT
>NZ_JAOWHW010000150.1:0-12598 GCF_030332425.1 Citrobacter sp. Cpo142 | reverse complement strand
TTTGAATGGGTTCATGTGCAGCTCCATCAGCAAAAGGGGATGATAAGTTTATCACCACCGACTATTTGCAACAGTGCCCTGCTATGTGCTATGAGCGGGCTTAACACAGGCAGATGTTGAAACCCAGCGGGGGGAGCCTTTTTCTCATAACAATGGCCCAATCATGTTGATTAATGTCTTTTTGGTCACTCGCACTCACTTGTGTACACCACGTAGAATGTCCTTACTCCAGACAAAAAGGTGAATGACCATGAAAAACTCAAATGAAAAACTTGTACATGATTTTTATCAGGCTCTTGAAGGTTATGATTTTTTAACCCTTAAATCACTTTGCTCCAGTGACTTTGTTTTCTATTCACAGATAGATAACCCCATTCATGGAGTTGACGGTTTTATCGCATCTGAAACTGCCACACTTGATGGATTCCGGGGCTTCAGCATGAAGCCTGAAGTTCTTATCAGTGAAGCGGATAAAGTCGTAGCTTATGTTGTTTTTGAAGGTATCCACAATAATGAAATGCACGGATATAAACCAACCGGGAAAAAAGTACGTATTTCTCTGATGATGCTGCTGACTATTGAAGGCGGTAAAATTAAGGAAAAACGTGCGCACTTTGATTATAACGATATCGTACGTCAGATTAGTTAATCTTACAGGAGAGTATGAAATGAAAAAGATAGCCATTTTGATAACCGATGATATCAGTGCATTTCATCTCTCCGTACCACTGGCAATTTTTGCAGATATTATCCCGGACCATTCATTATTTAACGTTGTTTTATGCTCCGTGCAGGGAAAGACTATAAAAACCTCACATGGTATGCATATTACACCGGAATATGACTTATCGGTGTTACGTACTGCTGACATGGTTATAGTTCCTTTCTGGCCATCGCCTGACATTGTACCGGAGCCACAGTTAACGGAAGCACTCCGGGAAGCTGCACAGCATAATGCCACCATTGTGGGTTTGTGCCTTGGTGCCTATGCTCTGGCCTATTCAGGACTACTGGATGCAAGAAACGCGTCGACACACTGGTTGTATGAGAGTGATTTTCAGTCACGGTTTCCGAATACCCACCTGGATATGAATGCGCTCTATGTAGCTGACGATAATATTATTACTTCTGCCGGTACAGCTGCGGGTATGGACTGCTGTCTGTATCTGGTCAGGGAGTTGTACGGGAGCAATATTGCCAATCAGATAGCAAGGCGAATGGTGATCCCGCCTCATCGGGACGGGGGACAGGCTCAGTATATTCAGATGCCTTTTCCATCTGCAACAAAGGATCGCCAGATAATTCTGCTGGTTGAAACGCTGCGCCAGGACCTGGCCAGACGCTGGACGCTGGATGAACTTTGTGAAGTCGTTAGCATGAGCCGACGAACCTTTACACGCCGCTTCCGACAGTCGACGGGCATGACACTGGTTGACTGGTTAACAACGGAGCGTCTGAGAGAAGCGCAGGTATTACTGGAATCTACAGCCCACTCTGTACAGAAGGTATCTGAGCTGGTTGGTTTTAGTTCCGCAACATCTTTACGGGAAAAGTTTATCGCAAAATTTGGCGTATCGCCGTCCGTATGGCGAAAAACATTCAGGGGTTCAGAAGCGATATAAAACTTCTGCCAGCTGGAAAGTAAATTAATCCTCTTACTGTGTTCTGTTAATACAGAACTGGAGTTCTATTATGAAATTTCATCAGATCCGTAACGCCACTGCAATTATTCATTATGCAGGAAAAAAAATCCTGATTGACCCGATGTTATCAGCAAAAGGTTCATTCCCTGGTTTTCCATTGACGATGAACCGCCATTTACGGAACCCTCTTGTTGACTTACCTCTTCCGGTATCAGAGGTTATTGATGTAGATGCTATTATTGTTACTCATACGCATGATGACCACTGGGATGCTGCTGCCCGGGCGCTGATCCCTCGCGATATGCTTATTTTTGTACAGAATACTGAAGACAAAAACGAACTGGCCCGCGATGGATTTATTAACCTACAAGTTCTTGATAATGAAATTGAATACGCCGGAATTCGCTTAATTCCAACTCACTGTCAACATGGTAGTGATGAGGCATTCCGCAACCCCGCTGCGGCAGAGCTATTAGGTGAAGCTATGGGGGTTATTCTCCAGTCTGATGGCGAAAAGACTATCTATATAGTTGGTGATACTATCTGGATTAATGATGTAGAGCAGGTTATGCATAAATATCAGCCTGATATCGTTATCCTGAATACGGGATATGCGCAGGTGGAAAATCTGGGGCCTATTATCATGGGTAAAGAAGATGTGCTAAGGACACATAACATACTTCCAAAAGCACATATTATTTCCACACATATGGAATCTGTAAATCATTTTGGACAAACCCGAAAAGAAATCCATGAGTATGTAGATCTTAATAAGATTACTGACCAGGTTAGTATCCCTGAAGATGGTGAAGTCGTTAATCTTTAATTATACATCCCCACAACTTTAATCAGGCAGTTACTCATTATGGTTTTACTGGTGACTGCCGGCCCTCTTAGCATTCGAAATTTTTTATGTCACCCGATTTAGTTGGGGGCAGTTTGGATATCGAAAATTATTGTACGTTAAGGTTAATTTTTGTTCAGCCCATCATCAATGGTGCGCTTGTGCCTCAGCTCCATAAAGCAGCCGTCTGCCAGATACAGAACCCGGTCTGCAGAGGCTATGGTTTCCGGGCGATGGGCTATCAGCAGGACAGGAAGCCCCAGCTGACGTAGTGTCTGGCTTATCTGAATTTCACTTTCAACATCAAGATGGCTGGTCGCTTCATCCAGTAATAAAAATCCCGGTTTCTTGTACAAAGCCCTGGCCAGCAGAATGCGTTGTTTTTGCCCTCCGGAAAGCCCTCCACCGGTTTCACCAATCAGCGTCTGATACCCCATCGGCATAGACATGATATCGCTGTCGATAAGTGCCAGTCTGGCGCACTGGATCATTCGTTCATGATTGCGGTCTCCACTGAAAAAAATGATGTTATCTGCAATGGAGCCCCTGAAAAGATGGTCATCCTGCAGTACGGTACCGATTCGCTGACGTACCTGAAAATAATCCGGGTGGGTATGCGGTATGCCAAATGCCCTGATTGTTCCCTCATCCGGGATGTGGATCCCCAGGATAAGCTTCACCAGTGTCGATTTCCCGCATCCGGATTGACCGGTAATGGCCATCACCTCGCCAGGATGGAGTGTCAGCGACACCCCGCGGAGTATCGGTTTATTCCCTCCCTTGTGGCTGAAGGTTATATGCTCAAGGGATAAAGGAACACGGGCATCGTCGGCCACATCCCCCCGGAATACGGACGGGAAGACAGAAGTATCATTGTCTTCCTGAGCGGGTTGTTGCTGATAGTCTTCTGTCGGGGTCAGCACAATGTCAGCCAGGCGTTCGTTGTAGATATCAAGCATACGCCAGGAAAAATACTTATCGGTCAGGCTGCTGATACTGGATGAAAAACGCATCTGGTAGGACAAATAAGCAACCAGCATGCCGACGGTGAAGGTACCGTTCAGTACTTCCCCGGCACCTTTCCACAAAATAATCGCTGATACCACGCTGCCGGTCAGGGTGTGTGCAATGTCATAGCACATCAGCTGACGGCTCTGTCGCAGCTGCGTATTCCTGCGAACAATGTTGAGGTTCAGCCAGGCGGCCTCACGGTGCGCTGTCACGCCGTTAATTCTCAGGCTCAGAATACCGTTGAGGGTTTCAAGAAAATGCCCGGACTCCCTGGCACCTGCGTCCCAGGCATCTTCTGCCGACTGTCGAAGGGACGGATACCACAACGCCCTCAGCACACCGTAGATAATGGCTGCCAGTACGGCTATCAGCGTCATTTCCGGACTGTACAGCAGCATCATACAGAGCGCAGTTATCACGAGCAACACGTCCAGAATACCTTCCAGTACCTGCGTGGTCAGCGCCTCCTGGATGGTATCCACGGCCTCAAAACGGGCATTGATACTTCCCTTACTGCGCGCATCAAACCAGCCCAGCGGGAGACGCACCAGATGATGGAAAACCCGGGCTGTCCACTGCATGTTAAAATTGACGGACAGAGTTATACTGGCCCACTGGCGTGCCAGCGACAGCAGCATCTGGGTCATTGACAGCAGCAGCAGGGCAATGATTATAACGGTCAGGAGACTTCGATCGGCGGCAACCAGCACTTCATCAATTACCAGCTGGTTGAGAAGTGGACTACTCAGCGTCAGGATTTCCAGCGCCAGGGCAAAAATGATGATGCGCGACATCGCGGCCAGCAGCCCGGGTGTCCTGCCTGTCAGTTGGCGCAGGCGAATTTTTTTTCTTTCATCCCGGGCGGTAAAATCACTGGCCGGCGTCAACTCCAGCGCGACACCGGTGAAATGTTTTCCTGCATCCTGCAGGGAGAGCGTTATCTTCCCTTTGTCCGGGTCGTGGATAACCAGCCTGCTCCCGCGAACTTTATAAAGCACGACGAAATGGTTCATGTTCCAGTGGAGAATGCACGGGAGAGAAAGGGATTTCAGGTCTTCCGGCTCCAGCCGGACGGCCCGGGAGGACAACCGGATACCGGCTGCACACTCTATCAGCCTCTGCAGGGTCATCCCCTGTGTGCTGATACTGAAACGTTCGCGCAGGGTGGGTAAATCTGTCTGCAGACCATGCCAGCAGGCCATCATGACCAGACATGCCAGACCACATTCCGCAGACTCTGTCTGCCGGATGAGGGGGAGCTGTTTTCTCCCGGTCCATTTAAGGGTATCCATTACAGTTTTCCTTTCAGGCTCCAGAGTGGCTCGGTCAGCCACTCCCACAAATGGCGGGTATCCAGGCTGACATCCCCCTCAAGGGTCATGCCGGGGCGCAGGGGTTCCTGTTTTCCATAAGCCAGAATGAAGGTATTCTCAGGTTCGACGATGACGCGGTAGTGCCCTTCATTCTCTTTCCAGGTCACAGGGGATACGGAGAGTAAATCCGAAGGGGTCAGCGTTGTACGGCTTATCTCTCGGATAGTCCCGTACTGAACGCCAAACTTCTGATAGGGGAATGCGGCGAACCGAAGTGCAACACGCTGCCCCGGCTGAATAAAACCGGCATTCTGACTGGTGGCATAGAGTTCTATCTGCAGACGAGCATTGTCGGGAACCAGAGTCATGACCGGTTCAGATGCCCTGACAGACTGTCCCTGTCTGATCAGCACGGCAGCAACGGTTCCGGATACCGGTGACGTCAGCGTAAAGTTCTCCTGTCCGGCCAGTTCGTCCTGCTGTTGCCTGATCCCCTGCAACTGCCTGTCCAGCTCAGCTTTACGGCTTTCCCCCTGAACGATGAGATGGTTAAGATCTTCTTCAGCAGCCTCCATTGCAGTGTGTAGTTGCAGAAGCCCCTGACGCTGATCCTCAACGTTTTGCAGTGACGTAGAAACGTCAATTTGCTTCTGCTGGTATTCGATATCTGATACGTAATGCGTTCCAGCCAGTTTTTTATAGCGCTCCATGACGGACACGGCCAGCGTGGCCTGATGCCCGGCAAGCGACAGGCGCAGCTCTGCACTTTTAATCTGTGGTTTCAGGGAGGCAATTCGCTGTAGTATGGCCTGCTGCTGCTGACTGTTGTCACGCAATTCCAGAGTCTGCTGGGAAGACAGCATGGCATACTGAGTCTTCAGGGACATGCTCATGGCTGCCAGTGTACCTGTGCCCTGCCCGTTGTAATGCTCGCCGCTGATATGGTAAACAGGCTCACCGGCAGCTACGTGCTGACCTTCTGAAACAGTCTGTCGGGTGACGTATCCGGCATATTGCGGTGTGATTTTCACCAGTCCTGATGAAGGCATCACTATACCTGTAAGATGAGCCTTGCGGGTATAACTACCATAATAAACTAATAATGAGACGCTCAGAAATATAAGTAATGTAGCAACGGCGCATATTGACATGCCAAATGACGCGGGTAAGACAATATCTCCGTACTCTGTATCACTGTTATGTTCTAATGCTTCCTCCCTGAATATACTCATGGTTATAAAATATTTTGAATATTTAATAATATAACAAAGGTATTCATGCCTGAATGTATTAACATAGGATAAAAAAGGGATCTGCTTTTAATTCTGACCCCTAATAACAGCATAGATACAACAAAAAGGACTGATTGATCCAGAACATTATAATACTGAAAGTGCATCAGAGAGAAAAACAAAGATGTTATCACACAGGGAATGATAATGTTTTCCTTGAAAATTGAACGCAGAAATCCAAAGGCACAGGCTCTGTATACGATCTCCTCATAGTAGGGTACGACCAGTGTCATCACTAAAACTGTTATCCAGTTTATCTGTGATGGTTCGTAATGATATAAATAGTCTCTGTAGCAGTAAACAGCTAACTGTATCAGAATAATTATAAGGAATGACAGGGCTGAAAATTTAACTGTAGCTGAGTCTGTTCTTATTTTTATTCTACACTCAGGAAATTCCTTTAGGTAAAATAAGTAAACAAGAGTTGAAATTAGAATCTCTGTAATGAACACAATGAAAAATGCAATATCCAGTCCAACATAACGCAGTGTAAAGGTTGGCGATAATGTTACAATAGTTGATATAATAACCACTGCAAGAAAAATAATAGCGCTGTATTTACTATATCTAAACTGGCTCGAACGTTCATCCATTACAAAACATCACTTTATGAAGGTTATTATTTTTGCTAAAACTATATCTGTAAATTTAGCAGTGGAAAACAAGGTGATCAATGTAATTACTATTTTTGAAAATTCCTCAGGCAACGAAAACCATGACAAATCAATAATGGAGGAACCACTTAATAGCGCAAAACCCAGTAATAAACTTAATATAAAAGACAATAATTTAATAAACACTGCAGTATCCTCCGTTGATACTTACTTATCGACTACAGGTACCACCGACGTTACTTCCTGAACAATTACTGGAACCAGCTCTGTTTCCGCCTCCGTTACCATTTCCTCCACCGGAGAGACACTGGCCGATAACTGCCCCACCAATAGTTCCTCTGGTCATTCCTACAGGACCACCTTTAATGGCACCACCAACCATTCCACTAAAGACAGCATTAGCACATTTAACTGTGCTCGGGTCACTGTAAATGTGTGTCGGTGCATTTCGTCCCAGTGAGTTACGGGCTCCGGTGTTACGACTACGACTTCCGCCTCCTTCATAATTACTGTTTGCGTTGCCACCACTGACTAATGCAATTTCATCAAAACTCAATTCTCTGATATTTGACATAAAAATCCCTCTTATAAATTTTAACATAAAGTGCTGTTTCACTATTACATGACCAAAATGTATGCACAAAGTGAATTTATGTAAATAAATGTAAATTTATTATCATGTGTTATTGAATGGAACTTGCATTATTTATTACTTATTGATTTAAAATCTAACTTATCTCGATGATATGCCTGGATTCGGCAAACCTGTGAAGTGCTGTAGCCTGTTGCTTCTGCCGTTTCACGGATGCTCAGTTTCTTGACCTCCCGGTAGTACAGAACTTTCTGATGTCGTTCCTGATCAGCCTGTTTGCCTCGATATTTCCCCAGTATATGGGCCCGTTCAATTCCCTGTTTTTGCCGCTGGCGGCGGCTCAGCCAGTCCTTATGCGACATCGCAGCCATCAGGTCGATAAGCATATTATTGATAGCTGTTATCACTGCGCAGGTGATTGGGTCAGTCTGTGAAGGGTCTTTATCTGACAGCGCCTGCCATGACGTGGGGACATCCAGGCTGACAATCCGCAGCTCATGTTGTTCTATCTGCTTTTTCAGCGTCATCCAGTCGCTGTTACTCAGACGGGTCAGGCGGTCTATCTGCTCGACCAGCAAAATATCACTGTGGTGACTGTCCATCAGTAAGCGTCCCAGTTCCGGGCGGTCAAGTTTTGTTCCGCTGATGTTCTCCCGGTAGTAACTGGCTATTTTATAGCCTCGTTCCTGAACGAACTGCTCCAGCATCTCTTTTGCCCGATCGGCGAACTGATCTTCCGTCGATGCCCTTAAATAAGCTCTGATGAACATTTTTTCACCGTGTTATCGCATTTAGGTTATTGCATTTAATCTATCGCATATAGGTTATTTCATTCATGATGTGCCGTCACGTTTTAGTTATAGCGTCAGGGTGTACCCTTATGCGATAAGCATTTTTGTTAAAAATACCGCACAGAATAATTTATGAAGGAAACTATATGGCAAGGAGGCAGATTCTTTCTCTGTCGGAAAGAGAATCATTACTGGCATTACCGGACGATGAGTTAACGCTGACACGAATGGCCTATTTCAGTGAACATGATCTGGCGCTTATCAGTGCTCACCGTAAACCCGCCAGCCGTTTTGGTTTTGCTGTCCTTCTTTGCTATCTGAAAAATGTCGGCTTTGCACCGGATAAAAAAATCCCACCCTCTGATATGCTGCTGAAGCATATCGCCAGCAGGCTAAAACTTACCGGGGATCTCTGGCCTGCTTACCTTTCCGGCAGGGAAACCACGCGACGCGAACATTTAACCGAACTGTACCGCTACCTTGGCGTAAAATCGTTCACCGGCAAAATACAGCAGGACTGTATTACACACCTGCTGCCGATGGCGACGCGCACCGATAAAGGTATTCTTCTGGCCGAAGAACTGCTGGTCTGGCTCCGGAAGAACAACGTGATAATCCCCGCGATTGATGTCGTGGAGCGTACCTGTGCGGAGGCCATGGCTGGCGGCGATGAAATCGTATTTCAGACCCTGAATGCCCCGTTAACTCCGGCTCACAGGGATGCCCTGGATCGTTTACTTGAGTCCTCAGATAATAAGTCTTCCAGACTGACATGGCTTCTGCAACCGCCGGGTAAAATCAATGGTAAGAACGTGCTGCAACACCTTGATCGGCTCAGTAGCATTGAATTGCTGGCATTACCTGAAGGTATAGATCGTACCATTCACCAGAACCGGTTGCTGAAACTGGCGCGGGAAGGCCGAAAGATGAGCAGCCGGGATTTGACCCGATTTTCAGCAGCCCGGCGTCATGCGATCCTGGTGTGCGTGCTGGAAGAAGCCAGAGCCACACTGACAGATGAAGTGATTGAGCTGCATGAACGCATGCTGAACAGCCTGTTCAGCAAAGCCAAAAGAACACAGGCTGAGCGCCTTCAGCAGACCGGAAAGCTGATCCAGTCAAAACTGAGGCAGTACATAGATATCGGCCAGGCACTGTTTGAAGCTCGTGATTCCGGTGGCGATCCATGGCTCGCAATAGAAAACATACTGCCATGGCCTGAATTTGTCGCCAGTCTGGAAGAAACGCGCCATCTCGCCAGAAAAAATAATTTTGATCCGCTGCATATTATTACTGAGAAATACAGCACATTACGGAAATATGCCCCGCGCATGTTGTCTGCTTTACAGTTAGTCGCCACCCCGGCAGCGCAACCTCTGGCTGATGCGCTGGTTGTGATCCAGGATATGTACCGGAAGCAGTCACGTAAAGTTCCGGCGACAGCGCCGCTTGAGTTTGTCCCTGAAAGCTGGCGCAAGGTGGTGATTACACCTGCGGGTATTGACCGGCAGTACTATGAATTTTGTGCGCTCAGCGAGCTTAAGGGGGCATTGCGCTCCGGAGACATCTGGGTTAAAGGCTCACGCCGCTACAAAAACTTTGATGATTACCTCATTCCCGAAAAGGACTTTGACAAACTCACACCGGCGCTGCCCCTGCCCGTATCAGCTGATAATCATGAGTACATTACCAGCCGTATGACTCTGCTTCAGTCCAGACTTGAAGAGGTCAATGCCATGGCAGCCCTTGGTGAACTGCCCGATGTGGAAATATCTGACAGGGGAGTAAAAGTCTCTCCGCTGGATAACTGCGTCCCGGTGCAGGTTTCACCGCTGGCAGAGCTGGTTTACAGCATGCTACCGCGCCCTAAAATCACGGAAATTCTCGATGAGGTAAACAGCTGGACGACGTTTACCCGACATTTTTCGCATATAAAAAACGACATTACCCGTCCCGATACCCGCCTGCTCCTCACCACCATCCTTGCGGATGGCATCAATCTTGGTCTGACCAAAATGGCGGAAGCCTGTCCCGGAAGCACCAAATCATCACTGGAAGATATCCAGGCATGGTACATCCGCGACGAAACCTATTCAGCCGCCCTCGCAGAGCTGGTAAACGCGCAGGGGAAAAGACCACTGGCGGCATTCTGGGGAGACGGGACAACGTCATCATCAGACGGACAAAATTTCAGAACAGGCAGCTCTGGCCGCTACGCAGGGCAGGTTAACCCGAAATACGGGCAGGAGCCTGGACGTCAGTTTTACACCCATATTTCGGATCAATACAGCCCGTTTTACACCTGCATAATCAGTCGGGTCAGGGATTCAACCCATGTTCTCGATGGCCTGCTATACCACGAAAGCGACCTGGAAATCAGAGAGCATTACACCGATACCGCAGGTTTCACCGATCATGTCTTTGCCCTGATGCATCTGCTGGGGTTTGCGTTCTGTCCGCGAATCAGGGATCTCCACGACAAAAAGCTGTTTATCAAAGGGAAAGCGGACCAGTACCCGGCGCTTCAGTCACTGATATCAACGACCAGCCTGAATCTGAAAGAGATCGAAATTCACTGGCGTGAAGTACTGCGTCTGGCGACCTCGATAAAGCAGGGAACCGTGACAGCATCTCTGATGCTGAAAAAACTAGCGAGCTACCCCAAGCAAAACGGACTTGCCAAAGCACTGAGAGAATTTGGGCGCATTGAGCGAACGCTATTTATGCTTGACTGGTTCCGCGATCCTGCATTGCGTCGGCGAGTACAGGCGGGGCTGAATAAAGGTGAGGCACGTAACGCACTGGCGCGGGCGGTATTTATGCACCGGCTGGGAGAAATCAGGGACAGAAAGCCTGAAAATCAGAGCTATCGCGCCAGTGGACTGACGCTTCTGACGGCTGCGATCTCGCTGTGGAATACTGTGTATATGGAAAGGGCGATCGATGCCCTGAAGCGTAAAGGACTAAAGATCAACGAACAACTGCTGTCGCATTTGTCGCCGTTAGGCTGGGAGCACATCAATCTGACAGGTGATTATATCTGGAAAAGCAACCGGATACCGGCTTCCGGTAAGTTTCGTCGGTTGAGACCAGCTAAAGTCGGAAGGTCAAAAAACAGCCTTAACGAATGGAAGGGACTTCCCCTGATTATGCGCCTGATTAACTCTTGTGCAATCATGGGGTACACATCGTCCCGGAGGAATTCGTTATGACTATCACGACTGTCGGTATCGATCTTGCTAAAAATGTGTTTGCTGTTCACGGTGTTGATCAAAATGGTAGAACTGTTCTGGTTAAGCCTAAAGTATCGCGTGCTGCACTTCCTGAGTTAATTGCAAGTTTGCCTCCCTGTGTTATCGGGATGGAAGCATGCTCCGGGGCTCACTACTGGGCAAGATTGTTTCGGCAGTATGGTCATGAGCCACGTCTGATGGCTGCTAAGTTTGTATCGCCTTATCGTATGGCCGGAAAATCAGGAAAAAATGATGCAGCTGATGCTCAGGCTATCTGTGAAGCTGTTCGTCGTCCGCATATGCGGTTCGTACCAGTGAAAGACGAAAGCCAGCAGGCCATGCAGTGTTTACATCGTACCCGTCAGGGTTTTATCGAAGAGAAAACAGCAACGTATAATCGTCTGCGAGGATTGATATCTGAATTCGGTGTCATCGCGCCACAAAGTGCTGATGCCCTGCGCCACATGGTTTCTGTGCAGAAGAGCTCTTTACCGCTTCAGGTTCAGCAATGTGTTGATGATTTGATGGAACACGTTGATCGCATTGAAGCTAACATCACTGAATATGACCGAATTTTGTCCCACATAGCCAAAACAGATCATCGCAGTCAGCGGCTGATGGAGCTAAAGGGCGTTGGTCCCACAACGGCCTGTGCACTGGTCGCCAGTATCGGTAATGCACATGATTTTAAAAATGGACGTCAACTGGCAGCCTGGCTGGGGCTGACGCCATCACAATACAGCAGCGGGGGAAAGTCGAAACTCGGCAGGATCACAAAAGCCGGTGATTCGTATCTGCGAACGCTTCTGGTTCAGGGGGCTCGTTCAGTGCTTATTGGCGCCGGGAAAAGGACTGACTCATTCAGCCGTTGGGTTTGTATGTTGGTTGAGCGCAGAGGGTACTGGCGGGCTGTTGTGGCCATCGCCGCCAAAAATGCGCGGCTGTGTTGGGCATCACTACATTACGGTGATGATTTCCGGCTGTACTCAGTCAACTAAAGCTCGAAGCTGTATAACCATCTGACCTGCAATTCGTTGATGATAAAGGGTTAGACCCCGTGAGGCCTATCTGGCTATTGTACAGGATATACGTATCCGCTTAACGAACAAGAACCTCACGCGCGTCTTTCATCAGGGCCCGAATCGATGACGATTCATCATGGCCGTTTATAGTACCGCAGTCTCTCCCCTTTATTTTTACTGAAGAGCAGACAGAAACCATAAATACCGGCTTTGACATGCCGGGGAAGTCCTTATAGTACAATA
>NZ_JAOWHW010000149.1:0-147302 GCF_030332425.1 Citrobacter sp. Cpo142 | reverse complement strand
CGGCGTTGGTCATCGTGATACCGTCGCCGCCGACAGGTGCGGTCTGATTGAATATCACCAGGTCAATCGTCGCCGTTCCGGCCACGTCGTCCCGCCCTGTGTAGGAAATCTCGCGCACGATGATATTGCCGCCGTCAAACCCTACCGACACATTCGGGTTATCCCATTTACCGAAAGGAATACCGCTCACCGGAAGCGCAGCACTGCCGTTAACCGTAATGCGTCCGGACCAGGCGCAGGTCATCAGCGCGGCCTGATTAGATATGGCAGTGAAGTCAGTCGAGTTTGAAACCAGTAATCCTTCGTTATAAGTCGCCGCAGGCAGCAGCTCCATGACGTAGCCAGACCAGTCAGGGACAAGACTTTTTCCACCGATGGTCTCAGCCCCTATAATGACCCCTGAGTCACCGTTTCGGGTGACGCTGGTCATAATGGCCACATCAAATTCAGCAAAGGAATAGATGTAAATAGGGTTAGTTGGCACAACAATAGCCTGTGAGCCAGGAACGAGTGGCGTATTGACAGGGTACTGCATGAACTGAGATGACCAGCCCGAGAACGATATGCAAAAACTCGGGGCACGAAGCCCCGCAGTAATCGCCATCACCGGACGGCCATCGTTATAGTCGATTAATATCCCTTCCGGCATTATGACCACCTCCCGACGACAACCCGACCACCGCCAGATAAATTGACGGTCAGGCCATTCCCGTTGATGACAACAGTGTTATTAACGCCGTTAAATGCAAACTCACCACTATCGGCATATAACTTTCCATGGAATTCCGGGCTGGCATTCTTGGGTAAGTTCCAGCCTCTTACGCCGGGAATGAAATTCGACGATTGCAGAGAATCGGTAATTTTACCAAAATCAATGGACGCTTCCTGGATGAGCACACTGCGAATAAATACCTGCCCGTTATAGACAAAGAATGCAGCCTGCCAGTTACCTGGATTGTTACCGGAGTAAATACCGAACTGATCGGCGGCAAATACAACCGTAGATTTATAGCTGTTTCCATCAGGTTCGATGGACATACCGAAACCCGTGTTGTATTTAACACCATTTCTTACGATACCCATGTTCAGCGTGTAGGAGGCTTTGGCTGTTCCGTCGCTATTCACCACCGCAGTCATTTTCTGGTTTACAGCAGAGGTCAGACTGCCATCAGGTCCTATTTGAGCCTGGACATAAGTGGATAAGTCAGCGAGCCCCTGCTCAGCAGTAGCCACCGTGGTTTTTACGACCAGAATATCAGCGCGTACCTCACCATATTGTTGATACTGATGCTCAACGGTGCCATGGTTCGCCAGTGCATTTTCCATAATGCCTTCCAGATTTGTATCAACTCCGTTTTTAATATTCTGGAATGCATCAGAGTTCTGAATCTGGTCATCAATGATGTCAATCAGCCCGCCAGTGTCCATAGAACACAACGCCGGAACTTCAATAAAACCGGATGCACCAAAGGCGTTAACCGTTCTGATGTACCAGTAATAGGTATGTCCAACCTGTAGCTGATTGCTTGTCCAGGTCGTTCCCATCCCCTCGCGGCTGGCATTCCCTTCCACCGTGGCTGTTGAGGTATTGGGCAGTTTCGTTTCGCCTGACGTCCAGAAATCGAACTGTGTGGAAACATTAGTGATCGCCGCCAGACGCGGGATCAGCGTGACGGCAAAGAATCCCTGCTCAATATCAACATGGGAAGGTGCTGGCGGGGCTTCAATGCTGAATTCCAGATACCCTTCTGGCGACTCTGCCCCCATCTGGTTTACAGCAATAACGTGTGCTGTGTAGGTATTTTTCGGTAACCCGGTAAGACGCGTGAACGTACCCGGAGCCTGGACGGACATCACCATCTGACCATTGCGGCGAATGACCACTTTGTTGTAGACCACCTGACCGATGTTTTGCCAAGACAGAATGCCCTGTACTACCTGTCCGATTTCCTCCACGGTGTATTTCAGATTCTGCGGTTGTGCCACACCGCCTGATGGCAACTGAGTAAACGGAGGTCGCTCGATCGGTTTACCAACAGCATCACCCCAGACATCTGCTGTTTCCTGCTTCAGCGTCAGTTGCACACCGTTCTGCACGCCAAATTTCCAGTCCGTTACCCGCATCTCAACATTCACGATACCGATAGACGGGAAATTCACCTTCACATACATTCCCGGGCGATAACGATACCCGCTCAGGTTTAACGTAACGTTCATGGTTCTGGCGATGCGGGTGCGCTTTAACTTCACGTCTGCCAGACGCTGGGCCTGAAATTCAGAGGTCACAAATCGCAGCTTCATATCCTGCGATATTTCCACGCCGTCTTCCGTCACCCATTCACTGACAGACACAGAAGGGAAATCCGCTTCGGTATAGCCCTGCTGCGGATCGACAAATGTCCCCTTGATAGTGTTAACACGTTCCGCCTGAGAGACTTCCGGCATGATTTCGATATCACCGGCCAGCTGGCTCTCAGTGATCACCTCTGTCGCAGGACCATAATAAGCCCCGACCAGAAGGCCATGTTTGCCCGCGGTGTACGTTACATCCCCGGCGCATGCCGCCAGCATTCCCTCCAGAATACTGACTTTGTTTTCACTGAGATCGAACTCACCGTTGATGGTATAGCGCTTCTCAACGGTATTACTGCCAGTAATCACATCCTCATCACAGATATTCGCCGCTTCCTTAAACTGGTCCCAGAGAATATCGGTATCGGGTACTTTCAGGTAATTGCGGTAATAGTCCAGGATAACCAGCGCAGCGTTATTGCTGTAACCCGTCAACCCGGTACGCGGGTCATAAATAGCCCGCCCCTGCTTTTCGACCTTGATATTAGGGATACCTGCCGGGAATTTTTCTGCACTGAATTTGAGGGATACACGCAGCCAGGTGATCCCCTTTCCGATCATGTCTTCTTTCCATGACGGACAGTTTGCCAGCATGTACGGATCTACGGTCTGGCGATTGATATGCAGTTCAAAAGACGCATTCTCCGGAAAACTACTGATCGGCTCATCACCAAGCCAGACAGTCTGCACACCGGATAATGGATGCCCTGCAAGGGCTATGGCCAGATGCAGCATTTCGCCATCATCCTGTTCGCCAGCCTGCTCTTCGGAAAAGAACAGAGTGCCAGCAGATGTGGAACGACCATAAACAACGGTTTTGGCACTGGCCGCTGCGCGCAGAACCTGTTTGCGTTCAGACGTATCACGGTAGGAATTCAGTGATGGAGTCTTGGTCAGCGCCTGAGTGGCAATCTGTGCGGCAACGGTGATAACCATCGCAATGGCATACATTTCATTTGCCGCTGCCACACCTGCGGCAATGGTGGCAACAATAGGAACAGCAGCAGGCATTAACGTACCCTCCAGACACTCAACGGTTTAACCCGCAGACTGACAAGACCAGTTTCGCCAGGCACCCACACAACGCCGGAATACACCACCCCGGCACACCGCGCCCCGGCATTTTCAACAACGGCAATATCCCCGCGCTGCGCCAGATTCACTGGCACTTCATCGAGATACCGGGACAGCACCTTTTCAAGCGAACCGCCTCCTCGCAATATCGCCTTTTTCGCCCCATGCTCACTGTCGTAGGTTCCGCGCCAGCCTGCCGCAAAATCCTCGCCGCACATGGCCTGAGCACAGTCCGCCGCGAACAGGCAGCAGTCATGACTGCCCCATAAAAAAGGCCGCTTTTCAGCGGCCCTTATTACGGTAATTAATCTGTTATGCCAGTCCGGATGCTTCATGCTTCCTCACTTATAGGTAAATCCTGGTGCATCTTTTTTACTGCCCCAGTAAATCGAACGTTCAGACATCTGCGCCACATACCGGAATATGCGGTCGCCGGGATAAGCAGCCTGCTGCGATTCATCGGTATAGCGATCGGGGAAAGGACGCTGCCAGTCTTCAAAAATATTACTGATGGTGTACTGCAGGGCGTTCGTCCCGCCAGCGGTAGCTCCCGTACTGGATACCCGCCCTTTAAACAGGAGATCGGCAACCTGGACAACACCGTTATCATCCATGGCCACCAGATAGATTTCGGCATTTCTGCCCACGCATCGCTCATTAAGCGTGGTAGCAAAGAGGGCCATATCCAGACCTGAGAGGGTCATTTTGACCTGCGTGGGGCTTGTCGTGCTGGTTTCACTGGCATCATCAACAGAACCCATGCGCCCCATGCCGTAATAGACATAACCCCCAAGAACCAGTGTCCCGGTACCGGAATGTACATAGACGGTACCGGATTCAAACTGAATATTGGCGGCGATCGCGACCGTCACCCTGTCGCGGGATAACCAGTCCACCATCGAATCCGAAAAGGGGGAATACAGCATTAAAATGCCTCCTCAAGCTCCAGTGTATAACTGGTAAAAACACCCGGCACACGGTTACCGGCTCCCTGCTGGTTATCCTTCAGTTTGAAAATGCCGTAGGGTTTCGCGATTTCAATGACTGCATTAGCAGGCGGAGAACCACGCAACATCGGCGCAAATACAATCATTGCGGTCCCGTTCGCAGCGCTCGTCACGTCGGCCGTAACCATCTTCAGCTCGTCATTAACAGTGAAATAATCGCCCTGTCTGAGCACCACTGTTCCCGGCGTCCAGCCCTTACTCTGGATCTGGGTTCCGGTCTGGTTAGCGCCATCAACAACGGGCACGCCCGCTGGCGTTCTGCCACTTCGCCCCCAGTCACGAACTTTTACCCTGCCATACTCACCGTCAAGCGAAGCCACCAGAGCATCTATACGTCTGGATTTTTCATCTGTCAGGTTATTAAAGGTCAGGGAACAGACCCAGCGGGTACCGGGAAAGCGTGCTGTCTGCGATGAGCCATTGAAGGGGGAACGAAAGGTTTTGGTATTACTTTCTGGTCGCCAGGTCAGCGACGCGGGACAGACATCTTCCGGCCATTCGAGTACAGCCATAGATTCTCCTGCATTATTCTGCGCCCAGCGGCGCTACTGATCATTTGTCAGGATGTTACTGATTTACATACCTGGTTATGGTTGTTACTCAGCCCGTCAGTGGTGGGACACTGACGCACTCAGATTAAGGAGGGATAGCTGATTACCTCTGGATAAGGAAATAAAATGAAGTTTTACCTGTCTAAAGTGCAACTGCTACACATTGGAATGCCAGGTGATTACGAACCAGAAGCCGGGGATCCAAATGTCAGATTTACCGTTTATGGTGAGCACGGAGAAAGCATCACCAATCATATATACATTAAGGATGCGAAGAGTCGCACTCTCGTGGATCTTGAAAAAGAAGTTAATCAGTACCTCAATGGATTATATTCCGCCTCAGTCAAGTAATCGGCGTAGTGGTCCACGAGAAATAAAGTCTTGATGTATTTGTTTCATAGCCGCCTCCGCACCAGCAGTAGCGGCTTTCTCCATTGCCTGGCGTAATTTATCTGATTCGCTTACAGGGGAACTAAAACAGTTAATAACAATAACCCCTCCCCCTTTAAGATGAACAGTAATACCGCCATCTGCTAATGTAACTTTGTCGCCCCGCTCCTGAAGTCCATTATCATTAACTTTCAGTTGCTGTCGAACAGAAGCACTGAGTTCATCAATCGCGCAGTTAATCTCATTATTGGCCTGGCGCATATGCAAAAGCGACTTTTCCAGCGCTTCAACACTTTGTTCTAAAGTCATAACTTTCTCCCGCCTTTCGGCTGATTAAATTAAGAATGCAGGCCATTACACGCCTAACAAACGACGTGCCTGCCCTCGATTGGAAAAGTCCTGCAAGATATCTTGCCGCGCCTGTTTAGCGCCGTCATTGGCCCCTTGACGGGCGGCTTCCTGCATAGCCTGCTTCAGTGCAGCGTCTCCGTTACCGGATATGTTGAAGTGCTGATGAATAATCGTATCGCCACCGCCTGACGTGGAACCCGGATTGCCAACCATGCGAACCCCCAGCGAACCATCAGCTGATCGTGTCAGTGGCATAATCGCTTCTGGCCCCGCTTCCCCCATAAGCCCAGCGCCTTTTGCAAAAGCAAAATATGTAGGCGTGCTGACAATGCTGTTGCTGTAAGCGCTCAGACCTTCAGAGGCATATGCACCACCTTTTGCATTCAGCTTTATGCCAGATGCGGCAGAGTTATAAGCGCCAGAAGGAGTGCTGCCAGATGCAGCGCCAGCCCCCGCCCCAAACATACCGCCGATCGAACTGAAAAAACCGCTGTTACTGGCTGAGCGCAAAGAATCCACCAGCATCGCATTGAGGATAATTTTCTGCATAGACTGGAGCACAGAACTGGCCCAGTCTTCCCAGTCAACCTTATTACCGGCCAGTGCATCAGAAATGTTACCCACCAGCCCGGACATTGCGTTATTCACCAGGTCAGCAGACTGAGATGCATAATCAGAAGCAGTGTCAGCCCAGTTTGCAAAACCTTCACGCATACCCGTTGTCCAGTCACTGCGCTGAGCGTCAGAGGCTGAGTAGTAAGCTTCCTGATCTCGTAACCGTTCATCGAGATAACGTTTATTCAGAGCCAGCCCCTCCTGATAAAACGTTTCGTCAATTTCACCAGCCTGGCGTTGGCGTAACAGGGCTGTATTCTTCTCTTCAAACTCTTTGCGGATATTGAACTGTTCCCGCATTCGCTCTCGGAAACGGGTGCCTTGACCATAACCAAGTAACTCCGCATCATTAGCGGCGCGTGAACTGGCGTTGCTATCAGCTAAGTTTGCCTCGTAATTACGCAATTGTTCACGTAGTTTAACCTGATCAATAAGTGCAGCATTGCGCATTAATTCGGCTTTTTGCGACTGACTTAATGTCGAGAGTTCCCCCTGACTAACCTGATATTTAACTTTCGCTAATTCAGTATTTTGGCTTTCAAGCGCGATCTGCTCTTTTTGCTGCTTAATTAAACGGTCATAGGTATCTACCGCCTTTTCTGCATCGCTCTTTGGTCCTTTCTTTTGCGGTTTATTAGTCTGATTATTCCGCCACTCTTCTAAGCCATTGTTAATTAACTCCTGACGGCTGGTCTGGTAACGAGGGTCATTAGAAGCGAAGCCAAGATCATCAGCAGAATAACTTAATCGTAAGCGTTCTCTCTCCTCACCTTTACGGCGAGATAATTCAAGTTCACGCCTACTTTTTTCAATCGCATCCACCTGTTTAGTATTAAGGTCAGCCTGAGGTGACCTTAACGGAGAGTTAACCAGTCCCTGACGAGACATAAGCAGTGAATTTCCCAACCCTAGCAGACGGTTAAACTCTGTATGCTGGCCGTTCATAATTAATAATGACTGATAGGCTGAATTCTGTTCTGCTGCCTGCTGACGTATAAGCGCAATGCGACGATGCTCTACCCCCTCAAGAACCTCCTGAATAGACTGCGATTTAGCCTGCATCTGTGCTAGGCGTTCTTGCTCAATAGCTAAAGCATTAGTGGCATCAGAAAGACCTCGTGTAGCATCATCTATGCTCTTAAGATGGTTAACCATGTAACCTGCAACTGTAGGACCAGGGTTGGCCAACATGTGCTGGTAACCGGAAATTTCTTCCCGTAACTGCCTAACTTTTTTTGCCTGCTCATCAATAAGCCGGTTTTGCTCGTCTAATGCCTGCCTGGTCTTGGCTTCATTATCTGAAGCCTCAGGTAATGACATGGTTTTTGTTTTAGAGCGTATCTGATCAATAGTATTTGCATAGTCTTGTGCGGATCGGCGAGCTTGCTCCTGATTCTGATACATGGTGTACCATGCACCAGCTCCCAGCATAACCAAACCAGGAATCCCGCCAACCAACCCAAGAGCGCCCCCCATCAACCGAGAGCCTAATGATGTCACATTATTTAGGGCTTCCTGCGCTGCGGTCCTTGCCGAAATATTTCTGGTTAATGATGCTTGAGCATCAGATAACCTTTTCTCCGCTGCTGCCTGAGCATCAGTTCCCCTGGTAGCAATTAAAGCTTGTTGTGCCCGATACACAGCTGCACGAGCGCGAGCCGTGGATATTTGAGTACCTCTAACTTGCGCTTCAGCAAGCGCAATCTCACTCTTTGCTGCATTTAATAACCCTGATGTTGCTGAAAACGCTCCGGATGCCATGTCTCCAAACCATCGCGCTGCGCCAACAGCAACAAGAACACCTGCGGCAGTTGCAACTTCATCAATATTATCTGCAATCCCATTTAATGCGCCTGTCAATGTCCGGCTAACACCACTTGCTTCATTTGCGCCGCCAACCCATGCCATAAAAGCGTTTTCAATTTTTGTTGTTGCCGCAGATACAGTCTGCGGCATTGCGTTGTATTCTTCACGAAGTGATCCGAGCTGGCTGATTAATGCCGGAACAACCTTGTCAGCAGTAAGTTGACCTGCATCAGCCATTGCTTTTAAGTCTTTTCTAGCGACCCCCATCCCAGAGGCAAGAGCCCTGATAACACGATCGCCATTCTCATTAACTGAGTTAAATTCCTCACCACGTAAAACCCCCTGAGATAGTGCCTGGCTGAATTGGGTAATAACAGAACTCGCCTCTGCTGTGCTTGCGCCAGAAAGCTTCAATCCGGTAGAAATAGCCTCAGTAACATTTAATACTTCTTCGGAGCTATAGCCGAATTCACGCATTGATGCAGCTGAGCGAGCAAACAGGTTTGCGTTATCTGAAAATGCGGTTCCTGTTCGCTGGCTAATATCCATCAGAGAGCGTTGTGACTGGCTGAAGTCATCAGTTGATTGAGAGGCCTGTTTCAATCGTGCATTAACCGAACTCCATTCATCCGCAAGGGATATCAGGTGCCCGGTGGCGTATGCACCAGCGAAAGCACCAGCAAGCCCCATCGCAGAGGATTTTGCAGAATTAAGTTGGTTCGTTACTTCTGCCAGAGCTCTCTGCGTCTCTCTTGATGCAGCGGCCGCCTGACGACCACCATTCTGCATGGTTTTGTAATAATCCTGCCCCATACGTGAAGCGCGAGAAATTTCTGTCTGGAAAGATTGTGAATTTGCGGATACTTTAATAATCAGTTCTCGCAAGGTAGCCATTATTCATTCTCCAGAAACAAAAAAACCGCCGAAGCGGTTTGTATTATTATTTTTCCCAGACTTTTCGTCGGGCTTCCTCAAGATATTCTTCATCGGTTTTTGTGGGATGATCACTTGATAACAAATCACTACCACAATGCTTGCATTTGATGGCTTCTTTTTTTATTAATTCAGCACAGAACGGGCATTTTTTCATACCATCAAATTCCAGCTTCTCTTTTTCTTCAAACTGTACATCTTTTTTAATAACTAAAGAGTGAACTAAGGCAACAATGAATAACAGAGCCCCATAAATCCACCACCCCAAAAAAGAGCGCCCCTTGCTACTTGCAATCAATGCAGGTATTAGACCAATAACAATTGAAATAAGTAAGATTTCCATGACCTTCCCCTAAACATCATCAATGAGGTAAATCCTATTATCTTACTGAATGAATGTCACTGAGTTGCTGCTGTTAATGCAGCCTCAAGCCCTGCAAACGGGTCCTTCGGTGCTGATTGTTCATCACCGCCCCAGCGCAGGATCGCATCGTCCAGCGGTACTTTCGCCCCTTGTGAGCCGTAGATAGCAGAGACGATCTGAGCTGCCTGAATATCACCACGAATATCGCCGATGGGGCTTTGTCTGTCGAATTCAATCCACATCAGAAGCTCACTTGCCGTCATGGTCTGCCGAAGCTCTGAGAGCGTGCGCCCCATGCGGAGCGCAAGCGCCATCAGAAACTTTACGCCGGGGGTTGCGACTTTTCCCGCGCTTCGTCCGCGCTGTTGATGAGGTCAAGCGCCTGTTTGAGAAGGCGTGAGTGAACGGGCCCGTAAATTTCACGAACCTGGTCTTCTTCATCGACGCTGAATACCGGTTGCTTGTTGGTATCGCAAAGGACATCAATGAACAGCACCACATCAGCACAAAGATTACGGTGTGCTTTTTCTGATACAGACACCTCGCCTTCTTCATCTGCGCCAGATTTTGCAATTTCCTGCCAGCGTAGCCAACCTTCGCCAGAAGGTTCCCGTAGAACAACCTTCACACCACCCCATTCAGGGACCGTAATGATTTTATGACGAAAGCCTGACATTTTAGCCAGCGCCAGTTCTTTAAGACTCTTTGCCATTTTTTATCCCTGATTAAAGAAGATGAATTACGCTACCGTTACGACGCAGGTTGCTGAGGTGACTTTTCCAGCAGGTGTGGAGGCATCGGTAACTTCACAAACGTAATCACCGGCATCACCTGCAGCAGCGCTTGCCTTGTTGAACGTTGCTGTCGTCTGTCCACTAACCGCGCTGCCGCCTTTCTTCCAGACGTAGGAATAAGGTGCCGTTCCCCCGGCAGCTACGACCGTCAGTGACAAAGCCGCACCAGAGGTAACAGATTTGGTGTCAGGCAGGTCGGTGGTCAGGCGCAGCGCGTTATCAATTTTCGTCGGCTTACCTTTCAGGCGTAACGAGAACGTTGCAGCCACCACGCTGTTTGTCCCTGAAGACCAGGTGTGCTGACGAACTTCAGACAGGAACTGGAAGCCAATACCAGACGGGAAGACAATCCGAAAACCATATGTGGTGTCGTTATCGTAAGCTTCACGCAGCGCATCCTGTGCCGGGTTAACATAGAAGTTACCGGACATAGAGATTTCTGACTGAGCGCCAAGGCCGTTAATGTTTTCCTGCTCGGTTGAGCACAGAGTTGTAACATCAATGTCCTGCTTCTGGCCGCCAGTAAACTGGACCTCTTTGATAGTACAGTGCAAATCCAGCCAGGTTGCGGCACCAATCGTGTCCAGTGTCGCTGGCGCAGAGGTGATCTGAATTTTCGTACCTTGCGATTTTTCATACAGTGAGGACATATTTGTCTCCTGAAAATAGAAAACCCGCCGTAGCGGGTCTGTGAGTTAATAGATGTGTCAGACAGTGACCTGAAATTCCAGCGTCGCCCGGTAATACCGGTTCTCTGGTTCATAATTAGGGGTTTTGCTTATATTGGTGGGATTGAGTGGCTTAACCACCTGAAGCGCCATATCACGAAGATTCCGCGCCTCTTTGAGAGTCAGTGAGTAAACATCCACCTGGACCGATATCCCTGATTCGGCCTGCCCACAAAGAACATCAGCGGTCACATCAGAAATAAGTGAAAAAATAACCCATGGCGGTGATATCGAGGGCTGGCCATCACTACCCAGCGGCGCAACGTAAGGATAAACTTGTCCACCGGCCAGAGGCTTCAGCAAAAGATAAAGGTCATCTTCCGTCATTTACTAAGCACCTCATCAATGGCCTGGTTCATGCGTTTCATAGCAACCTGCGTCGCCAGTTCTTCGCGGGTATCAAACGCAGGACGGACAAAAGGATGTGGGGGCATATTCACTGTGCCCATTTCGACAAATCGCCAGTAAAACGCGTTACGTCGATCGGAGGCTTTCATTGAATTATCGCTGTTACCCGTTCGCATGTTTCGACCACGAATATGAACACCGGATGAAATATCACCGCGTTTACGTGATCGCTGCGTCAGCACCACAACGTTTTTCTTCAGCTTGCCGGTTCGTTCAGGCGCTCTTGCTATCACCTCGTCTTTCAGAACCTCAGCACCAGCTCGCGTGGCATCACGCAGGACTTTGTTGTTTTCGGCTCTGCTCAGTAACTCCAGATCGCGGGAAATCGCTTCAAGACCAGAAAAATTCAGACTGATATCAATCATTTTTCCGCTCCATTTTTACAGAGTATTTCCAGCCTGGTGGCTTTACTGTCGGGTATGGGAGGACCAATGATATTCAGTACCGCGCCTTTGAATGGCCCTGTCAGCACCTTTAATCTTGATGCAGCAGTCACATCACGCCGGAAACGGACCCACACCCGGATCGTTGCCTGCGCCGTTTCCGCACCCGATTGCAACTGCTCCCTGCCACTGATACCCAACACTTCCGCCCATATGGTCTTTCCCTCCTGCCACTCTTCAATCAGTTGCCCCGTTGTATCACGCACAGCAACATAGTTCAGGATAGTAACGCGATGGCGTAATCGACCTGCCTGCATACTCCCTCCTACGTTCCCGGTCTTTTGCGGTGCTGTTTGAGAATCGCCTCAACACCGAATGGAATAGTATTGACGCTGTCGTGACTTACTGGCTCTCTGTTCTCATACCAGTGCGATACCAGCAACATCAGGGCCAGCTTGACATCGTCATCAATTACCAGTCCATCCGGGTCATCTTCCGGAACAGCGTCATCATAAAGATGGCGATTAACAATTTTTTCGGCATGTTTCAGAGAGGCGTTAAGGTACAGTTCCAGCATTACATCTTCGGCATCGTCATCACTGTCGATGCGGCATTGGTAGCGAAGCTCTTGTATGGATGGCTTCATTTGGTTTTCCCGCGTTTTGTTACCGCTGGCTCTGGATCTGACTCTGCAGCGACATGAACATCGCCACCACCAAATTTAATAATGCCAAGTTCGGCAGCAATTTCCTCAGCGCGGGCAGGTAGCTCACCGTCCGAATACACCCCTGCGGGAATGGATTCGACAATACAACCATCTGGGGACCACTTAAGTTCACGCAATAATTCAGGCATAAATCACCTCGAAAAATCGGGGCCGAAGCCCCAGAGAATTAAGCGCCAGTGCCGATCTGCAGCAGTTTAATGGCCTGAGAATCCACCAGCATTCCCCCGGTTCGTTTGGTGGTGTAGAAACCAACGAATGGTTTTTTGGTGTAGGGATCACGAAGAATGCGGGTGCCGATGCGGTCAACAATGGTGTAACCACGCTTGAAATTGCCAAATGCAATTGCTTTAGCATCAGCCGCGATATCCGGCATCTGTTCGTTCTCTGCCACACCGTACCCGGCCAGAGAGGAAGGCTGACCCAGTTCCAGGCCAGGACGCCACAGGTAGTTGCCTTCTGAATCTTTCAGGATTCGGATAGCAAACAGACTGTTGTTGTTCATCATGAACTTAGCGCCATTACGATGCACTTTACGCAGCGTGTAGACCAGTTTGATGATCGCATCAGCCGTTACGCCTGCCGCAGCGCCAGAGAGAATGTGCTGGAGAGTACCAAATGCACGAGTCTTGTCCGGATCAAGCGTGGAAGCGTATGCCAGAAAACCTTTCGGCTTCTTCGTCCCGTTACCGCTGGTAAAGGCGATTTCTTCCTGCTCTGCAAACTCAATTGCCAGTTCGCTGTTGATCCAGTCTTCGACATTGAAAAAGGCATCATCCAGCATGGTTTGAGTCGCCTGCGGGTTACCGTAAATTTCTCCCATGAACGGCTCAATCTGACCGAGTTTAGACGCATCGGTTTCCGGGCGGGCATCAGTTTCACCAACCCAGCCGGAAGCCGTACCGCCGAGGTTAACCAGTTTTTTATAGTTAGCACCGCCGACTGTGATGGTTGTCGCCTCCTGGCGCATCACCACTTCATCTTTCAGAAGATTAAGGATCGTGCGATCCAGCTCTTCCGGCACGGCATAGCCACCATCTTCATCCACACCGACCTGCAGAGCTTTGCGTTCAAGTTCGCGCAGCCCGTCATCTTTACCCTTACGCATAAAGCCAATGAAAGCGGTTTTATGTTCGCTTGCGGCTTTGCTCTGAGGACCACCAGCTGGACGTTTAACCTGCTTCAGTTCCTCTTCCAGCGCAGATTTAAGCTCATCCAGTTCAGACAACTTGCCGTTTAAGGTTTCAACCTCCCCCGCCAGCTTGCCCTTTTCCTGTTCAACTGCTTCCAGGCGCTTATCGTTCTTTTCTTTGAACGCATCAAACTTCGCCTGCAGTTCCTGCGCGACCTGCTCTACGTCTTTAACGTCAACTGACATAATTAACTCCTGATTAAAATTTGATGTTTTTCAGTGCATCCAGTGCGGTACTCACTTCATCAACATCACGCTGTGAAAGTGAGCTATAACCCCCGGCCATGAATGCTTTAGCCTGGGTGCGTGAGAGCCCAACATCGCGCAGGACTCGTTCAATACTTTTTTGAGAAGGGATTTCTCCGCGGGAAAATGCGCTTTTGACATCACTTACACGCGCTTCATCGTTCGACGGAAACGTGACGAGACTGACTTCCCACAGGTCGATCTCTTTGAGAAGGAACACGCCCTTAACACGGTCGTATTCCCAGTCTTTCAGCATGTAACCAATAGAAAGGCCGGTTAAAGAACCGACCTTCATGTGGGCGTGTGCGCGTTTCGAAAGGGGGTCGTCGTCAATGAGTAGCCGGCCTTTAACATAAAGGCCAACCTCATCCTCTTTCATCTCAGTGTAAATACCGATGGGTTCATCCATACGGTGCTGCCAGAGTAATGCAGGGAGAGCATTCTTTTCTTTCCATGCCTGAAGGGAGGCCGAAAAAGCGCCTGGCACAACAACATCATCGTAGCTGTCCTTTACGCCAAAAACAGAGCCATAGCCTTCAAACTCCCCGCTGTCGCTGACAGACTTTAGCTGTAGCGGAATATCCAGCCGCTGTTTAGTCATCGGCATTATGTTGTTCCTCGGTTGTTTTGTTCTTGCTGCTGTCTGACGGCTTCGTCGTCATGTTCATTGGCGTAAGGTAAATATCTCCGCCTGCGCGTGGGTTAAGTTCTTCAAGTTCCCGGCAGTCATTTGGTGAGTAAATACCCCAGTTAATGCCTGTTGAATACGCCTCAAATCGCGACTTCATATCCCCGCGCAGCAATGCGCCGGCATTGAATTTTGCGTAGTACACACCCTGCTTTGATTCCTTCACCAGCCCGATGTTGATTCGCTGCTCAATGCGGGTCATATACGGAACGAGTGAATAATTGATAAACCCCATGCCGAGGTTTTCAATATTGTTAAACGTCGAGCGGTCAGTGTTCTGCACCATGTGCATCGGCACACGGAACAGGCGGCATATTTCCTCCAGCTGGAATTTCCTGGTCTCAAGGAACTGACTGTCTTCCGCATTGAGCGCCATCGACTTCCAGTCCAGTCCCATTTCGAGAATCATTGGTCGGTGCGCGTTGCTCAGCCCAAGGTGACGATCCTCAAAATCTTTTTTCAGCCTTGCGTAAGCAGCATCAGTGAGCGTTTGCTCAGTGCGGAGTACGCCGGAGGTAACCGCGCCATTTGAGAACAACCGCGCCCCATGTTCCTCTGTTGCCATTCCCAGAGATATTGCTTCTCTTGCATAGGCTATAGGGTTCAGCCCCACCAGCCCGTCAAAGGTAAGCGTTCTGACATGCCAGATATCATCCTGCCCAAGCACATCTGTTGAGCCATCGGGGAATGTTACCTGGTAAACCGGCTGCCACTGGCTGTTAAGCTTTGGTTCAACACACCCGGGGTCAATGGGAAGAAGCTCCACCACCTCGCCAAGCGCTTTAACTTTGTAGGCGTAAAAATTACCGCGAAGACAAAGACAGACAATGACCAGTTCCCAGAACTCCTGAGGGGTCATGTAATCATTTGGCTTCATCGTCAGTAATTTATGCAGCCTTTCGGAAGTCGCTTTTTGTTTACTGTTTCCGGTTATCTTGTACAGGTTACAGGGCAGCATGCCCATCGACTCAGCAAGAACCCTGATACAACCGAAAACTGCTGTAAGCCGCATGGCTTTCTGGCTGCTTACCCTTTTCCCTGTATAGGTGTCGTAAGTCATTCCCACTGCTTCAGCGAGTTCTGCCGGAGTAGTGACAGGGGCGTCACTTTTTTTGAACATTCCGGGGAAAAACATCAGTCAGTCCCTCCTCGCGATGTTTTCCCGGCCAGCGAAAGCGTGCGGGAAACCAGCCATGACCAGATAAGGCAAAGCATACCCGCACTGATTAAGCCTCCAGGCGGATAAATCATCCATACACCAAACGAAAGCAAAATAGCGCCCATCACCCCGATCAGTGGGGCGAGAATCATCAGGATCATAACTGCCTCTTTATAATGAACGGACGCCGTAACTTTCCAGATGGTCAGAGAGGCTGTCCTGTTGTTCGCCGCCGTTTACAAGCATGCGGCTCATTGCGGTAAACAAGGCGGCAGGCCCGTCTATTTTCGCTTCTGGCGTGGATTTGTTCGGAAAGATATTGTCGTTTTTGTCAGGCTTGACGGTGACGTTAGACATCATCCAGTTCATTACAGGGTGATTGCTGTGATGGAAGCGCCCGCCGTAAACCAGCGATTCAACCTCCTTCATTGACTCGGAAAAGTTTCTGACCGTTTGCGGAACTTCCACCAGCGGCACGCCCTCTTCTGCCAGAGCGAGGCTAAACTGCGTTGCGCTCCACGGGTCGAATCCGGTTTCCTTCAGGTTTTCGCCACTAATCCATTCCAGAAAATCAGCTTTAATCTGCGCATGATCGATAACATCACCATCGGTCAGTTCCAGCTTCCCAAGCTCAGCCCATTTGCGATACATCTGCGCCATTTGAGCGGAACATTTTTCCAGCCGCCCTTCGGGTAACCAGAATTTAAAGTCTGCGTGCGCATGACCGTTATCTGCTCGCCAGAGTTTTACTGCTGCGCAAATATCAATCTTGTGGGCCAGATCCACGCCAGCCCACATCGGGTAGGTTTTCAGCTCATGACGGGGGGCTATGAACTCACATTTTTCCCACTTAATCATATCCATCCAGGCTGACTCAGCGGTCACCCAGATATTCATGTGTTTGGTGAAAAAGTTAACCCTGGCGGAAACTTGTTCTTTGGCCTTCTTAGCCAGACGGCGAAGGTCATCCCAGCGCTTACAGATTCCGAGTCCGGGGTTAGCCTTTTGCCAGACCGTTTCATCAAACGGATCATCATCTTTATCCAGGGTGAAGATGATGGCGAAGAAGGTGTCATCCTTCACCGCGCCTTCCACTTCGCTGTTATAGCCACGCAGCACCTTAATGGCATAATCGCGCAGCTCGTAACAAATCCCTTCTTTGTTAAACCCGGCTGTCGTTATGCCAAACAGAAGAGACTGCAATCGTGCGCCGGTTGCAGTCTCCAGAACGTCCCAGACATCACGGGTTTTATGCGCATGAAGTTCGTCGACAATGCCACAATGGATATTGAGACCATCAAGATTGTTGGCATCAGAAGAAAGCGGTTCAAACTTGGATGCTGTCTGCTCCTGGTAGATCGCCAGTTTATTGAATTCAAACAGTCGCCCCAGTGTGGGTTTCGCTTTTTTAACCATATTTTTCGCATCTTCAAAAACGATGCGAGCCTGATCCCGCGTTGTCGCTGCGGAATAAACCTCTGCCCCGCCCTCACCATCGGCGCCTGCCATATAAAGACCAACGCCAGAGGATAATGTCGATTTAGCATTTTTACGGGCAACTTCGTTATATGCCGTGCGAAACCTGCGGACCATCACCGGACGACCGCTGCCATCATTACGCAGCACAACTTCGCCTGTTTCTTCATTTACCAGAGGTATAACAAAACCGAAGATGTTGATCAGAATGAAAACATGCCAGTCCATCAATTCAATCGGCTGGCCTGCCAGTGCACCTTTAACATGAGGCACGAATTTATAGAAATTGAGGATGTGCTGTGCGCGGGGCTCGCTGAAATAGATGCCACGTTCTTCACCGTGCTTCAGATCATCAAGAAATCGCTGACAGGAAAGACGGACAAATTCACAGGCAATAACCTCCCCGGCAACGACGCGTTCGGCGTAACGTATGCCATCAGTAACTTTTGCCATCAGTCCCTCGAATTTAGAAATTGACTTAACAGATCATCATCGTCTGGTTTGTCTTTACTGACCTTAGACCTGCTGGAAGGAGTCATACCAAACTCCGCTAACATCGCGCGAAGTCGCTTCCAGGCATCAGCTTTCATCATGGCTGCCGGATGCGGCTTGATCATGCGTATTTCACGTTCTTTCCCTTCATCAGCATCATCATCGCTGTACACCGCATAGGTATAACCTTCCCGATCCAGCGTTTCACAATGATGGCGGTATTCCGTATATGCCTCTACAAGCAACTCCAGAGCCCTGGCATCCAGCTGAGATATGACGCCAATGGCATCTAGTTCTTCGGCCATCCGCTTAAACCAGTACTTCCCCTGCTTGTCGAAATGCTTGGGAACTGGGGGGACCCCTTTAGGTGGCTGCGGCTCGTTTTTGTTGATCGGCCGTTTGGATGGGTTACCCCTCACCAAACGCAGATGGGTAGGGGTTTTCGGCGGTCCTGACATAATCGAAAACTCCTATTAATCATCGGCTGGGGGACCCCAAAAAAAGTTTTCTAACCTGCGGCGATGTGAAGAAAGGCTAGGCGGCGGTCCCTTGGGCCCCCGGCCACAGGGATTTGATCCCCCCCCCCCACTACAATGATAATGATTATCATTTAATGCGTTCGCGCCCTGTTTTCGAGCGGTGGCAGGGCCAGCACAGGCTTTCGAGGTTCGAATCATCATCGGTACCCCCATGTGCCTTAGCCTTGATATGGTCAACGGTTGTGGCCGCAACAGCGCGACCATTACGCAGGCAGTTCTGACACAGATGATTATCACGCATCAGGATGCGGGCACGTTTGATATCCCACTTACTGCCGTAGCCACGTTCATGGCGGCTCTTACCCTGCTGATGCTGCTGCCAGCCATCATTGCGATGTTGCTCGCAGTAGCCAGAGCGATCCGTTGTCGTACCAGGGCAACCGCGCTTGCGACATGCGCGAGGAATTAGCGCTGGCATGGTTCACCATTATGCAAATCAATAGAAATTTGGTTTTCAGCGTGGTTTTTATCAAGATTAAATACTGCTGTTACGGTGGGGAGTTCTCTACTCTGAGTATCTATAACCGTCGATACCTGGTTATCAAGAAGCTGTCCATTTACGGCAAGCCCATAACCCATGAAGCGCTCTCCGCGATATAGCTTAGCGATCTGAAACTTCATAACGATTTCCTTTTAGACGTGAGCCTGTCGCACGGCAAAGCCGCCAAGAGTTAACGGATTACCCAGGCTCACTACTGAAAGACTCTCTTTGATGTGCGCGTGCGATGCACATAAAAAAGCCGCCTATGAATATAGGTGGCTTTAATTACCGGAGTAAAAATTAGTTAAGTTCTATTTGGTTTTCATAAATAAAACTGTAAATATCGTCGTATTTTGCGGCGTATATAGTTGCGATATTATCCACATGTTCTGCATTCTTATTTCCGCCTTTATAATCGACAATGTAGTCATGAACGTACTGTGGTTCGACGAGCTTATCATTTGATAATATCAATTGATAAACTGCTTTAAAAAAGCGCTGTTGGTCTAGAGGATGATGCGTATCCCATGTGCTAACTTTTAACCATGAATCCAATGCTGACAGATTTGGCATATGTTCCCTCTTAAATGCTGTTTCAGAGTGAACCAGATTACCCATGATTATCATGGTTAAAAAGCATTATCGCAGGCACTCAGTGAATACCTGCTGTAATGCTTAGTCGTCGAGTTGCAACACTCCATGCTCCAGCGAGTCGGAGTATGCGATCAGCCCTGTGTATTCAGGGATAATCTCTCCATCATCCGCTTCGAATTCCGGGATTGTCCCAGTGGTGATGGTGTACTGGGGCTGGACATCTTCTTTCGCGAAGGCTGCCAGGTCTTCAATCTGCTTAGCTGTAAGAACTACTGTCATGCTCATTCCTCAGTTGTTAAAAAGCCCCGCTATTGCGAGGCTATGGGGTTGTTGTTTGACTCTCTCACCGAGTCGTAAATGCGCTCACATGTCATTCCTGCCCGATAACGTTCGTCAGCAATGTCAGCATAACGTTTAGCTTCTGCTGCAATATCTCCGAGCATGTTGGCGAGCATTCCGGCGCTGGCGTCGGTTGTTTTGCTTCTGACGGCAGCGGCAAGATCTGCGGTGTGCTTTGCGGCGTCCAGGCGGGCGGCAAGCTTTGTTGCTTCGGTGCGCAGCTGGCTAACAGTGGCAGACAGACCAGCAGCAGTGGCAGCTGATTTAGCAGCTTTCGCTTGTGCATCTTTAACAGCCTCATCACGGGCAATAATGCGCCCTTGTTCAATCATGCGGGCAGCGGTCTGCGCGTTCGCTGTTTGCGATGATTCGGCGCTGTCACGTTCTGACCACTTTTTTTCCCAGCCCCGATCACTCCAGACATTTCCGCCGATGAATGCGACGGATACCAGAAGCGCAACGACAATAAGCTGAGAACGAATGCTCATAGCAGGATTACCCCCACAAACAGGAACCATCCCCAGCCTGAGATGCCGAAACACGCCAATATCCCGGAGGCAATGAAACAAATGCTACTCGGGCTCATCAAAATACCCCCGGAACTGATACCGGAATGCCTGGGTTAAGCGGCCCGAGCTCATCACCAAGAACCTGAGGTTTTTCTGCCCACAGGCAAACTTCACGCTCAATCTCACGCCGGGTGATTAAACCCTTCCACTGTTTTCCATCAGCGTATGTCCAACGTCGCAGTTGTTCACATGCGCCTTTCGAATCACCCTGGTTGATTTTCCGTAACAGTGTGGAGGTTTTGAAGTTGCCAGCACCGACGTTGTACGCGAACGAGTAAAGTGCACCGCGCATTGTTGCCGGGATTGGGGCCTTGATGTAGGGGTTAATCTGACGGGCGACAATATTCAGGTCTTTATCCAGCAGCGCCTGACATTCTGCTTTGGTGTAGGTCTTGCCGAGGATAATATCTTTACCAGTATGGCCCCAGCATACCGTCCACACCCCAACAACATCCCGATAAGGCTGATAGCGCACTCCTTCAAGGCCATCATTACCCGTTGGGCCAGTAATCAATGCCGCAGCGATAGCAATAGCGCCAGCGGGTATAGCTGCAATAACGCTATTCTTCAGCTTTGGTGGCATAGCCATTGCGCCGATCCTCCCGTTCTTTCCAGCGGAAATACCAGTTCACTGCACAGGTGATTACCGTGCATGCGATACCGACAATAATTGCCCAGTCGCTCAGGCTTAACCCTGCAATTCTGTCGGCCAACATCCAGGACACCTCTTTTGCTGTTTTAGCTGTTTCGGCATATGCCTTCGCTGATACACCGCAGCCGGCAAGCGTGGTTCCTGATCCATATGAAAGTCTGCTGTAAATGGTGCTCATTCTGGTCATAGCCTCACCTCCGATTTTTCGGATGGCGCTGTGTGGAAAGGGAATAAAAAAGCCCGTTCGAATGAACGGGCCAGAAAAGGAGCATTTTTCATTGCTGAAGTGTTAACGCGATGCCGGGTGCCTCCCGGTGGGCCTTTGGCTGACAAACCATGACCCGTGTGCACTAAGCATGTCATTCCATGACACTGTTTACTGTCAGTTTCACCCCTCCGCTTAGGGGGATTCATCACAACAACTTCAAACGAGAGCTTTTACTGAATGCTCTTTAACATTAGGACCGATAAAGCAAAACTGCAAACAAATAGCCCTATGATTTCAAAAGGGTCAGGCTTCACGGGCTGGATTTATCAACAAAGCACGTAGCGGATGATTCCCGGAAGCCTGAAATGAAAAAGGCCACCGTGAGGTGACCTATATATGATTGAAATTTTGGATTTAGTAAGGCTTGATCAGACTGGCAATGCCTTCGGCTTACCCATGTGATATGTAACAAGACTGCTTTTGCTGCCATCTTCCCAGACTGTAGAGCTCTCGGTGATCTTCAAAATCACCCAGCCTTTAGAAAGGCCCAAATTGACTTGCTCCACATCATCTACCGTCCGTACTTCCTGGATTTTACTTAACAGGCTTTCATCTGTGCTCATCAACTGACCCTCAGTTAAAAAACACAACATAGCAAACGTGCTGAGTAAAAACCTTGAAGGGGATAAAAAACCCGCGCTGAGGCGGGTTTGATGTCGTGCAGGCGTAATATCCCACGATAGAAAGCATACAGGACAGTTTTATGCAAAGTCAACTCTAACGTGCAAAAAAGTGTCGCCATTTGCTCCGATCATATTAATAAGTTGTTGCCTTCTCGAATTCTACAGCTGCGTGACGCTCCCCCTGCCGCAGTGTATCCACCAGCATTTCATAGAAGGGTTTCCAGTTGCGTGACCATGAGGACTGATGGAGGCCTGGGAGACGCTTCAGAATGGCACGGTGTACCGTCGCCGAGGAGATAGCAGAAAATCCATTACCAGAGCATCGCTCACAGATTTTAAACACCGGTGCGCCGCGCTCGTTTGTGGCTTTGCGGTCGAGCACCTCGCCCTTTCCACCGCAACGGCATCGGGCTTCCAGTTTTCCCTTACCGTTACAGGCGGCACAAAGACGCTTAACCTGTTCACGTTCTATTTTTGGCGCGACAATTTCATCACCATCATGATTGAAGAGTCCTGGGTACTTAACCACGTCCTCATGCTGAGAAATAAGACCACCACCGTTGCAGGTGTGACACGTCACGCTGGTTGCCGCAGAACGCGAGTATTCAGCAAAGGCAAATTGCGCCAGCATCAGCATGCACCATCCCAACTCACCACCGGCTGCTTTGCGCACATTCTTTGGTGCCGCCTCCATCGCATGACGCGCCAGCGCCTGAACTGCGAGCTGCTCATCGCTTTTGCTGATCCCGGTCTTACCAAAGAAGGCTGCTAGACCAAACCGCGCGCGGCTGCTGGTGGTACCAATGGCCGCCATAACATCAGTGCCGGTGATACGATCCGGAGAGGTTCCTTTCACGTCGTCGCTGATATGCATTCCCTGAGGGCTGAAATGTTTGAGTGATGCTTCCAGTTTCATTGGGTAGTGTCTCCCTTCTCGGCAGTGCCAAACCATCCAGGATGCGCCCACTGAATATCGGTAACTTTATGGCCTTTCCCCCATAGCGATATCGATCGCATTGCAACGTAGTGCATAAATATTTTTTCCCGCTCAAGCCATTCATCCTCAGGCTTATCTTCAAGAAACTCATCGATTGCATCAGCAATAAGACCAAAGCATTCGGGATAGTCGCTATGACTGATAGCTATGTCTCGTGCAGCATCCTGGAGTTCCATGAAGCGCTTTTTGGTGAATAAATAAGACATTTCGTGAATTAGACGATCCATTATTGGTTCCTTAAGCTTTTGCATACCGACGCGGTTGTGATTTTTGCTGCGAGACTGATTTTGATTTCGCTTCTTCCTGGTCAATCGGCAAAAAATGCCCATTGTAGAAACGGCGGTATACGGTCCCAAGAACGCCGTTACGCTGTTTGGTGATGTTAATTTCCGCGATCCCTTTTGCCGGTGATTCGGGGTTATACACCTCATCGCGATAGAGCATCATGATGATGTCAGCATCTGCCTCAATTTCGCCGGAGTTCTTCAGGTCTGAGTTCATAGGACGTTTGTTAGGTCGGGATTCCACGCCTCTCGAAAGCTGGCTCAGCGCCAAGACGGGAGTGCGGTTTGTTTTGGCGAGACGCTTTAATCCCTTCGACAACTCACCCACCGCGAGGTCATAGCGTGCCGTGCTCTGGATCTTAATGAGTAACAGATAATCGATAACTACCAGCGCAGTTTCAGGATGAGCAATCTGATGACTGGTTGCCGTTTGCTGGATCTGTTCAAGCGTCAGATCTGTGGCATCGACCATCCAGATATTGCGCCCGGTAAGATGCCCGATACCTGTAGATAACCTTGCCCAGTCTTCATCTTCAAACTTCGCGGCCTCTTTGAGCCTGGACACTGACATGCCACCAGCAGCAGATACCATTCGCTCGCCAATCTGGATGTTGGCCATCTCCATGCTGAAAAACAGTACGCCATGTCCCTGCTCTGATACTTTATCGATAATGTCCAGGGCCAGCTCGGTTTTCCCCATCGACGGACGGGCGGCGATAAAGACCAGATCTGTCGGTTCAATGCCACCGGTTTTTGCGTCCAGTTCTTCAATACCGGTCATCAGAGGTTTGGCCTCTTCCAGCCCCTGATTTCTTGCGTCTACCCGGTCAATTATCGCAGGTAAAATTTCATCAATATGCACAGGTTGAACAGTATCAGGAGTGAGTGAAATTGCAGCCATAGCCCCCTGTGCGGCCTTCAATGCTTCGACTGCGTTATCACCATTGGCAGCATTGCGAATGCCAGCCAGCGCCGTCTCGATTACAGCCTCAGCGTCACGAACGGCAGCGTTACGTTCCAGAGTGGAGACGTAATACGTCAGCGCTGATTTAGCCCAGGCGATACGACTTGATTCGAGTATCGTTGCGCTGTGTTCTGGCATGGACTCACAAAGCAACAGTGGATCTATCACTCCGGTTCCGCGAGCCTGACGACAAATGCCAGAATAAATTTCACGGTACTGACGGACGGAGAATACGCTCGCCGGCATACGGGAAAGAATGCCCAGAACCTCAGGATCGGTATTGCGCAGAAAAATTGCGCCAATTACCGCACCTTCCAGATCATTATTTTTCCATACCGGAGTCATCATGCGGTTACCCCCGCTGCAATTGCGCGATAGCTTTCCCAGCCAAACGCCAGACGGTTCCGCCCACCATCGGTAACCCTGTCCACGATACGCTCACCAATAGACTCTTTCAGTTGCTCAAAGGTCAGGTTGCTGATCAGGATGGTCGGGAGCACGCTCTCGTAACGGGCATTGATAACCTCCTGCAGGATGATCATTTCCGTCGGACTACAGAATTGCACGCCCACCTCATCGATGATCAGCAGATCCAGTGATGCGAAACGTTCGATAACGTCTTCTTCGGTACTGTCAGCACCATGGTGCCACGTGTTTTTCACAGCCCGGGTAAGGCGCATAATATCGGTGATTTCCACGCTGGCCAGATACTCACGAACAATGCTCTTTGCCATCGATACCGCCAGATGGTTCTTTCCTGTCCCGCAGTTCCCAGTCATCACCAGCCCCGTTCCTGCGTTAAGACGCTCCGACCAACTGTTGACGTAGCGCTGGCAGGCTTCAAGGTTTTTTGCAGCACCCTGATTAACCGCTTGATAATTACTAAACTCACAGCCCTCAAATCGGCGGGCGATCCCGACGTTGTCCAGCAGGTCAGATACCCGCAGCGCATGCAGCCCGGCATCGACTGTCGTCAGCTCATCGCGCACGCACCCCGGACACCGGGAATGTTTAACATTTTCGGTGCCACGAAACGCTTTACCAGTGAGTGACATGCGCTCATAGTCGCCATGTTTTTCGCAGGCTGCGGTGTGGACTTCGCCTGAATCCCAACTTCCCCACTGCCACGGTTTTTTATGTTCTACAGCGAACGCCAGTTCTTCGCGAAGTCCTTCGCGTTTCGCCAGCAGTGAATCCCTTTCTTCGCGTTGTTTGATGTTCAGCATTGTGTTCCCCTTGTCACCAGTTGCAGTCTGTTTGGCCGTAATCCTGTTCACTGAAGCCAGATACCGGAAGCGTACTGCGTCGCCCACCTCCGGGAGCGGATGGAGTTTGCCAGGTTTCTTCGAAATGGCGACCGGGTCCAAAGAACGTTGTCGCCTGCTTGACGAACTGTGTGCCAGCATTCCCAGTCACTTTGACGTAGGCCGCATAGCGATTGACGCCTGCCAGCATATCCTCAGGCTTAACGCCGTCTTTCAGGCGGGCTTTCCAGGCTTTATAGGCTGCCGCCTTGGAATTGCCACCAGCACGTTTTGGATATGCCTGCCAGGCTGTTTCAAATTCAGGTGAATAATCCTGCTTTGCAGGGCGAGCCGGTGCAGGAGCGTCAGCGGATGCGCCATTAGTGTTTTTAATCTCTGTAGTAATCTCTGTAGTAATCTCTGTATTTGTATCGACATTGGGCGTACCCCCTGTTCCGTTTTGGCGTTGGGGGGTGTTCCGTTTTGGCGTAACAGGGGTGGCGTTTTTGAAAGAGCTATTACGTTCCGACGTAACTGGGGTTACAGCGTCAACGTTATCGGTCGAAACAGGATTTGTAATGGCGGAGATAGCGCAGGGAATCACGCCAACAAATAAAACGTTGGCGCATTTCAGGCCATCAAGCGCCTCTATCGTGCGCAATTCCAGCGTGATCAGCCCGGCATCGCGCAGTCGCTTGAGCGCATCCGCCGTTTCGCGCTTACCAAACCCAAACTGATCAGCGAATGATTGATAGCTACGCTGCAATTTGTCACCCCGAAAACGCTTTCTGTAGCCCTGTAGTGCGCCCGTCGCTTCATTCCTCACCTCTGAAGGGCGATACCAATAAATAATCTCGGAGAGCAACGTTATCGCGGTCTGATCCGGGCGCCCACTTGGCAGCGTGATATATCGCCACCAACTTGCAGGCGTCACATTCCCGGTAAAATTTATCTGACCAATAGCCATGACGGTATCGGTCGGTGTGGTGGTAGTCATTGCGCGCCCCCCTCAAGCAAAGCGTCCAGATTACGCAGATCGACATATAGCGCAGGCTCATCAAAAGCCATGCCGTCACGAATAACGCCAAGATCACGCAAGATGATGCGGGCGGCGCGCTGCTCTTCGGGAGTAAGCCCGGTAATGTTCTGGATTAGGTCAATATTCAGCATCATCCAGCCATCATTAACACTCCAGTCCCGGTAGTGATAAAGGAGGGTTGAAAGATAGATAGCGCAATTAATGCCACCAAGCGGCACCAGATCTCGGTTGTACATCACCGTATTCAGAAGAAGTTTGCTCATGCTGCACCTGCCTGTTCTGTATCGTGTTTCTCGCGCTGATTCCAGTCGTGAATAGCGCGTGCTTTGCTGTCGGGAAACTGGTTAGCGTTGCAGTGGGTACAGGCAACGTAGTAACCGTCATCACCATCTAAAAAATATTTAACTTCAACGAGGCGAACCTCAGACGTTGCGCAGAATGGACATGGTTTTAGTGTGATATCGCTGCTAGCAATCGAAATTCTGGAATGTGTTTCAGCATCAACACTTGAAACGTTCTGGTGTTTATTGATATTGTTTTTCACGGATTTACCTCGCTAGGTAGATTTATGCAGGTATGAACAGTAGTTAAGTTAATAAAGGCTGGGCGAGTTGATCCCTCTCTTCGGCCTTTTCTTTGCCTTGCGTTCTGCTGTTGTCGTCTGCCCAATAGCCCACTGACGAGCACGGAAAAGACAATTGTCAAAAGCTCCCCCCTTGCGACTTGCCTGCGACATCCGGCGATAGTGGTCAACGCCGACCAGCCCCCCCCTGACACACCTGCTCTGGAAATCCCTCTGACGCCAGCCGCGCGGTGATGTGTTTTGCTATGAAATCTGTCGGGTCCATCTTGATTTCCTCATTGGTGCCGAACCATCCTCCGGTGATACTCTTGGTTTTCCACAACCAAGAACCGATGGAGGTTCGATATGTCACAAAAAGACGATATTCCCGTTTTCCCGGTTACTGGGTGGCAAGCAGGAGTATTGCCGTGGTATGGCACGCTTGCTCTAAAGCTCCAGTATCTGCCCTCCCCAATACAGGCAATGGAGATGGGGTCAAAGCAGGAGCAGGAAACGCACTTTTTCGCCCTTACCCCAGAAATGGCTGAAAGCCTGATTTCCGATCTACAAAGACACATTCAAAATTTACGAAACTCCGCCGGGCCCAGACCTTAAGAAGGCAAGAGCTAATCACGCAGGCTTTTGTTATCTGCATCACCGGAAAGCGTCGCTTAATCCTGGCGCTTTTCGGTTTTCCGTAACTTGTTAATTTCTGTGACATGTCACGCCTCCGCCGATCTGCGCTTGCCGCGGCGCGAGCCCTCTGAATACAACCCCAGATCGCACTTGAGAGCTCCATTGGTGATCTTCTCCAGCTCGAGAGCTGCACCTTTGGGGATTAGCTCTGGCCACTGGGAGACCGCCTGATCACTCACGCCAAGCGCTATGGATGCATTCCTTTGCGAACCAAAAAAATCAACTACACTTGATTTGTACATAAAGGTATAATCCACTCGAATAAATCAATTAAATTCAAGTTTAATCAAGTTAACCCCTAATGCCAAGAGGAATGTAGAATGGGAGAGAGAATTTTAGAGACAATGGGGGAGCGAATCCGCCGGAGAAGGAAGGAACAAGGCAAGACACTGAAGGAGTTGGCAAACGATGTAGGGGTTTCTATGGCGGCTGTCTCGCTATGGGAGAGAGGAGATACCTCGCCCACTGGTGATAAAATCAACCGATTATGTAAAGCCTTGGACTGTACGCCTATATGGCTCCTTGAGGGGCTTGAGCACTTAACAGCTAGCTCCGGGAGTGTTGCAAACAAATATACTAAGTATGATCTAGATAAGCTAAGTACCATATTTGATATATTGCCCCGCGAGTACCGTTTGAAGGTAGTTGAGTACGCTGAGACTCTTCTTGAAGATTATCACTCTGAAGTTGTGGCGAAAATTAAAGATATAAAATCCATGAAATTCAAAGAGTAAAAGAACCCCACACATCAATTCAAGTTTTTTGCTTGATTTTCAAGATATCTTGATTAAGACTATCCCTACACCCTAAGGAGATAGTCTTATGAAGCCTGAAATAGATGATTGCTTAATGGAGTCGCTTTCTATCGGCGTACAGCAATTGCAGTTTTTGCAGAAATTATCCGTGCAGCAGGATGTTGATAGTCGACATATTGCAGACACCCTAATTTTAGATGTTATCCACAAACTAGAACTGCTTCTCTCGGCTAAAACTCAATCCACGCCGCTATTCGCCCCCTACACCGCCGGTTTGAGCATTGGTGATCACATCCAGCTCGCCCGCGAAAACCTCGGACTCGGTGAAGCAGAACTTGCTCGTTTGCTGGGTACCTACAGCGATAACATTTCCGACTGGGAGTGTGGGATCACCGAGCCACCAGCAGGCATGGTCATTCCGCTGGCTAATGCGCTGAAGTGCGATCCAATTTGGTTATTGGGTGCTGAGGTTAATCGTCAGCCTCCTGCCACTCCAGCCCATCAATCACAGTGCCAGCATTCCGCGCAGCAACGATCTGGCGCCTCAGATCATGCATCTCATCACGAGAGGAGCCCATCGCAAGCGTGACGTAATCACCGCTCTTACCATTGAGGTACATACGAAGATTTTTTCGGATCATTGCAGAGGTGGTCTCAATATGAAAACACTTTTGAGACTCGCTATATAGCAGAACGTACAGATCAGCCGAGGATGCCATGAATAAGCTTGAAGACATAACCGTACTCCATATTGAAAGTTCAGATTACATCGGTGAGGCACTCAACCCCGCCGTTGAGAGAGAAATTGATGCGGCAGATATCGTAATTGCTGGTGGTAAGATTATCAAAAACCGTGTGAATCACAAGGTTGCAGAACCGACAAAGCAGGCGATGAAAACTTTTAAAGGCCTCACCCTCGAACCGGAAACCGCTTTTCATCAGATAGCGGTGATGATTGAAGCGGGATTAATTATTTCGGTTACCGATGGAGAAGACCATTCAGATCTTGGTGATTGCATTTTTATTCTGGCCAAGCAATACGCAGAAGCAGCCCATGCTAACGAGATGGAGAATAGAAAATGAAAACTCCAGTTAAAATTCTCGAAAGTATCGCAGCTGATATTGTGGAGAATACCTCACTACTTGAGGTTATTTACCGTATCAATGAATTGCCACCAGAAGCCGATAATGCAATTGCTTGCCTTATTCGCTCAATGCAGAAAACACTGGATGGTGTTAATGAGTATGTTTCGATGTTACCCACCACTACTCGAAGTGATGAAGCAAAAGATAGAATCAATATTGATGATATCAATGATGATGTATTTAATGTTGCTATTACAGTTAACCAGCTTAACGAACTGGCACATATATACAATGAATCATATTTCACCGATAAAGACAGTGACGATCCAAAATGCCTGATGTCAGCAACAATATATGACTACGCAAGAAAAGTTAAGGATGAACTGAAAATCA
Source organism: Citrobacter sp. Cpo142 (assembly GCF_030332425.1). NCBI lineage: Bacteria > Pseudomonadati > Pseudomonadota > Gammaproteobacteria > Enterobacterales > Enterobacteriaceae > Citrobacter > Citrobacter sp. Cpo142. Next base: position 117,484 of record NZ_JAOWHW010000149.1, on the reverse strand, counting down.
TCGAATCTAAATTAGGTTAATAAATAAAATTTTAATAACGCCTTGACTGGTGTGGCATCACTCACCCTGAGGAAATGCAGATGAATATTACCGTCAAAAGTGAAGTCTTAAATAACAAGATCCATTCAGTTAATCAGGATGACGACATTCTTTATATAAACAAGGCACACAAAACCGCAGAGTGCGCCAATCAATATGCGCATGAGCTACGTGCAGAGTTTATCCAGTTACTGATGCCAGCCATCACGCGCACTGATGTGAAGGTAGCAGGAAGATTTACCTCGTTACTTAATGAGCTTTGCTTCATGACTCAAATGACAATGGAGAATACATCGAAGGGGGGGGCAATAATGACATTTCTGAGAGATAAAGCGGCACATAAAACAGCAAAACTCTTTGCCTCTTATGGAAATAGTTATCTTCATATTGCAAACCTTTTTCTGCGCAAAGCATACGGACGGTAATTATGAACACTCAACTCGCCTCTATTAAACAGTCAGATAGCACACTACCAGTGGCGTCAGTACAAAGAGATGATGCCGACACGAAAAAAGCAATAAACAACGCTCGTATGGCTGCCCGATGCGCCAGTCAGTTAAGTAATGATTATCACAACATTCTACACAGGCAACTGAATAAGGTCGCTCCAGAATTAGCAGATAGATTCACGGCGCTTATTACTGAGTTAGCGATAATTACCGACGCGGTATATGAATGTGTAGCTTTTCATCAGAGAAAGCACTGAGAAAAAACGTGAAAACAAACCTGATTGATATTTATCGCCGTCGAATTGCCACGGCAACCCTGCACAGACTGAAGAGTAAAACTGGCGGCTATTGTCTTTCTGTAAATATGCCGGACAACAATATTCAGGTTATCGAAATTAACGAAGAATCGATGCTGAAACTTTTGCAACGATTCGAAAAGCAGGTTTGTACAGAATTTGGCTCAGAGGCTGATAGCTTTCTACGCAAAACGTATATGAACAGCCTTGATATTAACAGCCATACCGAATACCTGACCGAAACAGGAAAGATGATTATTGACGAGATTTTTGCGGAATTAATTAAACACGCGAAAGAGAAATACGTATGTGGAGGAAATAACTGATGGCCTCACAACAAACAATTATGCACGGAATGCAGATCCCCCCCCCAGTCCTCAACGTGGATCTGCATGTGCTTCCAGATTTCACCGGGCGTGTTGTTCTTTATATCGAAAAAGGTCGTGTGACATGCGACCGCCGGCTGCTCGACGACGAACACATTTGCGCACTAGACACTTTTATCGAAATGGCCCGCGAAGCCGGGCTACGTATACAGGAGCTAACTGGTGGCATTAACAGCAATTCGAATACCTGAACGCGTTCACCTGCAGGCAATGCAGGTTCTGCTGCGATACCGACGGAAGCGAGCATATGCGCGGCGTATGCGACGCACCGGATTCCTCAGTCTGAAGGTTAATCCGCGCTGGCGGCTGCTATCGAAAGACAATGGCCGCAACTGGGAAGTGATGAGTCATGAAACGTATAACGGAGAATTAAAACGATGAGTACCAACAAAAACGACAACGTAAAGCAGCTAGTTGCCCGACTGAAAGAAATGCAGGAGCAGTCCGGTACGCACATCCCCGCGTGGATGCTCGATGAAAATCGTTACGGCAAAGGTACGCTTACAACTGAAGAGCAGCATGAATGGGCTGAAACCGTTTGTCACTCCATGCGCGGAACTGTCGCCCTGCTTTACCTGATTGAATGTGAAAAACGCTGGGGCCTCCGTGACGGTGAGTATCAGTTTAAAACCGGTGAGTTTGTTTTTGGCTTAACGCGGAAGCTTATCGAGAACCTGCTTATTGAACACGTAGAAGGCGCACTGATCGAGCAAAAACCACAGGAAAGATATCTGGCTGTATTCCAGTTCTACTCCGCCAACGATCAGCGCCTGAAAGAAGACGGTCATTCGTGGTTTGCAGAATTTTTAGACGACATCTTTACGGATCTTGCCACTCGCATTCGCGCTGGGGAAGCAACACCGGTTCAGCACATTTTACACTGAGGGAAATAACGATGAATAACCAACTAATGACCTTCAGCTCAGAGGAACTCAATTTTTCGATGAGCGGAATTCTTTATGAGGGAAGGCCAGCCTTTGACGCTGTAGAACTGGCTAAATCCCTCGGTTATACGAACCCGGCAAAAGCGCTGAAAGACCACTGCAAGACGTTGATTAAACTTGATTATAACGAATCGTTAGAATTGGGTTTTGGTGAAAAACCGCGCGGTACTCAGCTTGCTGGCCAGGCCGATTTGTTCCGCCTTATCCTGCGCAGCCAGCTTCCATCCGCTGAACGCGTACAGGACTGGGTATGTGAGGATGTACTCCCTGCCATCATGACTACAGGCACATACAGCAAAGAAGTGCCGGTAGCTAAATCACACCAGCAGGAAATCAGCATGAACCATGACATTCTTTCACTGGCCCGCGTTGTGGCCGAAGCAACCGCATCAGCGACGATGAAAGCAGTGATGGAAGTCAGCGGTACTAACCTGGTTGCTGCTGCGAGCGTATATCCCGCAGAGGCACAGCAACGAATTAGTTCGACTGAATTCGTGAATACCGATGCTGAGTTTGCTCCGGTGCATAAGATTTCGTGGGAAACCGGTCTGTCCGATCCTTCCTGCCGTCGCCTTGTCCAGTTCTCAAACCTGCCATCCAGACAGCTACCGGGCGTTCGCGGTCTGTGTGTGCATCGTGAATCATTCCTGCATGCCTTTCAGGTGCTGCTGGAAGAATCCGTTCGTCCAACAGGTAAGCGCAAGCGCTGGCAGCATCCTGAGTTTGGCGGCTTCATCCTGCGTAAAGATCCTAAAGAGATCTTCGGCGAGGACAGCCACTGTGAATAGCGATATCTGGATGCCAGCGGGTTCTATCGAGGAGGCCCACCAGCGGGCCTTAACGTGGGTTTGCGATGCATACCTGTTCTATCTGGTTAGCCTGCACCGTCGCCCGGTGTACCGCCACCAGTACGGCGATATTTCGCTTAACCAACCAGCACTGCAGGGGTTTATTGACTCCTACCTCAAAGATAAGGGGTGGGACATCGAACGGCGCTTGGCGCATTACATCAACATTCTGGACCCCATTAAATATATGCATCGCAGCAATTCGGAATTTATCGACTGGGGAACAGTGCCGGCGCTGACTCCTCGTGGGACCCGCTGGATGAATGCATGCCTTTCACGCCTGGGCGAAATGGTGAACAGCTATGGCGGGTGGAAAGGATATATCGCAGCAGTTGAGGAGGTACAGACCAATGAAAAAGGTATCTGAACTGGTGATGTTCACTCTATTTTTCTCCAGCCTTTCGGGGCTGGGATTTGCGGCGGGTGTCTGCTGTTTCTTTGGCGTTGCCCGATTACTGGCGAGGATCCTGGCATGAAAATCCAATACCAGGACTATGGCGCCGTAGCGAACATCGTTGTTACCAGTACGGTGTTTGAATTCAGGAAGCATAACCGGGTTGTCGACACTGCTCTTTTTTCAACCTTAGGAATAGTTGCAAACCGCAGTGGAATATTCTTCATGAAATCGGTTTTGTCCGGCAAATCCCGCGACATGCTGCGTGCGTACAAAACAGTATGCCGGGAGGCGGCATGATGAAGTCATTTCTCCTGTCAGTACTGTTTGGCCTGTTATTGGTGGACGCTATTTTCGGAGCGTTGATTGAGTACAAATTTATGACGAATTTCGGAGGTGAACAGTGGAAAAATCGCATATCAATACTGAAAACCTGAACACAGTTCACGACTGTCTGTCCCAGCTCGTGATAGCTGAAGAAACTCAGCTTAGCATTGAAGATCAGTTGGCTAAGTCAAATAGCAGCAGTGAGTGGAGTGTTTGGCGCAAAAAGGCAGAGAATGCTTTACGGGTTGTAAAAGCAAAGCGCCGCATCATTACGGCTCGCCTTGCAGTTCTCCGCCAGATTGAAAAAGAGAGCAACATGCAATTCCACCAGCAACACAACGATTACCTGGTTACTGAGTTGAAGCGGATTGTTACCCCATCCTCTTTTGAGCGTTGCGTCCGTCGGGTTAATGAAAAGCTGGGGGTAGCCATTGAACAAGGCATTTGAAATATGGGTGCTCCAGCGGTACGGCAGTCGCTATGACCTGACTCGAGATATTGAAGGGTTTTACTGCCGGGAAGTAGTTAAGCGGATGTTTGATGTGTGGTGCCACTGCCGTGGTCTGAATGTGGTGTGAGGCGGGTATATGAGCAATGTTATTCAGTTAGCTCCTAACGATTGGGTTTGTGAAAGTGTTCTGATCGCGGTGACCGGGCTCAAGCCCGGTACCATCCTCCGGGCCAGAAAAGAGTGCTGGATGGTTGGGAGGGAGTATATCCACGTATCACCTGACGGGAATCCAAAACCTTCCAGTGAGTGCATGTATAACAGAAAGGCTGTAGATGCCTGGGTCGCTTCAATGAAAAGCAAGCAGCCAGGATGATTTGATGCCATGAAAAAGGTAAGCTCGTATTGCTCTTGGGCGTCTGGAGGTATTAATGGATAAAATCACATATCCAACAGGCGTCGAAAACCACGGTGGCAGTCTGCGCATCTGGTTTAATTTTAAAGGTAAGCGCGTCAGGGAAAACCTCGGTGTCCCTGACACCGCTAAGAACAGGAAGATCGCCGGGGAACTGCGGGTGTCGGTATGCTTTGCCATCCGCACGGGAAGCTTTGATTATGCTGAACGGTTTCCAGATTCACCTAACCTTAAAAGTTTTGGGTTGGGCAAGAAAGAAATCACAGTGAAAGAACTCGAAGAGAAGTGGCTGGATCTGAAAAAGATGGAAATCAGCGCGAACGCGCACAAACGGTACGAGTCGGTCGTGGCAGTTGTTGTACCGCTGATCGGGGCTACCCGACTGGTGACAGCGATTGAGAAAGAAGAGTTGCTGTACATCAGGAAAGAGCTTTTGATGGGTTATCAGTGCGCGGCAAAGGGCAGGATCCCTGTTAAGGGCCGGAGCGCGGTCACCGTCAATTACTACATGACGACTATCGCCGGAATGTTCCAGTTCGCCGCCGATAATGGGTACATAAAGGCAAATCCCTTTGATGGAATAAAGCCATTAAAAAGGGCCAGGGTGGAGCCAGATCCGCTCAGCCGTGATGAATTCATCCGTCTGATAGATGCGTGCCGGCATCAGCAGACGAAAAACATGTGGTCACTGGCGGTGTACACAGGTGTTCGTCACGGAGAACTGGTTTCCCTGGCATGGGAAGATATAGACCTTGAAGCGGGTACAATAACAATTCGCCGTAATTATACAAAACTGGGCGAGTTCACACTACCGAAAACGGACGCCAGTACGGATAGAGTGATACACCTCATTCAGCCAGCCATCGATGCGTTAAGGAATCAGATGGAAATGACTAGACTCGGGCAGCAGTATCACATCAACGTGCAATTGCGTGAATATGGTCGAACAACGCAGCACAGCTGTACATTTGTCTTTAACCCTAAGATAGTCCGTCGAAGTAAGGATGTGGGGGTTATCTACAAGGTTGATTCGTTTGGTGACTCGTGGGACGCAGGGTTAAAAAAGGCGGGGATCAGGCATCGAAAAGCTTACCAGTCGCGCCACACTTACGCGTGCTGGTCACTGGCCGCTGGCGCCAATCCAAGCTTTATAGCCAGTCAGATGGGGCACGCTAGTGCGCAAATGGTTTTCAATGTGTACGGCGCATGGATGGCAGACAATAACGCAGAGCAGATCGCAATGCTGAATCAGAAGCTGGGTGATTTTGCCCCATTGATGCCCCATAGACCACAAACTAGCAGTAGAGGATTATTAAAATCAGCAAGTTAACCACTAACGCCCGTCATGTTAACTGCGTGGAGGGCAATACCACGCTGTATGCGCTGCCTAAAGCCGATATTGTTGCCCGCTGGCAGGCACAGACCACCGATGCGTTTCGATTTTGTTTTAAGTTTCCGGCGACCATCTCGCACCAGGCCGCACTGCGTAATTGTGATGACCTGGTACAGGAATTTTTTACGCGTATGTCGCCGCTGGAATCGCGCATTGGACAATACTGGCTGCAATTACCCGCGACTTTTGGCCCACGCGACCTGCCTGCCCTGTGGCAGTTTCTCGATGCGCTCCCGAAATCCTTTACCTACGGTGTGGAAGTTCGCCATCCGGAGTTCTTTGCCAAAGGCGAAGCCGAACAGCTATTTAATCGCGGTTTACACGAGCGTGGAGTAAACCGGGTGATTCTGGACAGCCGCCCGGTGCATGCCGCAATCCCACATACTGAAGCAATACGTGACGCTCAGCGCAAAAAACCGAAGGTTCCGGTGCATGCTGTGGTGACGGCAAACCATCCGATGGTACGCTTTATCGGTAGCGATGATATGGCACAAAACAGCGCCCTTTTTGCCGTCTGGCTGACCAAGCTGCCGCTATGGCAACGCACCACGACGCCGTATCTGTTTTTGCATACGCCGGACATCGCGCAAGCCCCGGAGCTTGTTGATACGCTATGGGCAGATTTACACAGTGCTCTGCCAGAGATCGGATCAGCTCCCTCTATTCCACAGCAATCTTCTCTTTTCTGAAAATGCCACCTATCATAGTCAATGCCAGCAGCCATTTTAAAAGGGAGTTTGTATGGTAAGCGCGCTTTATGCCGTATTGGGTGCGTTATTGTTAATAAAGTTCTCCTTTGACGTCGTTCGCCTGCGCATGCAATACCGCGTTGCCTATGGCGATGGAGGTTTTAGCGAGCTGCAAAGCGCTATCCGCATTCACGGTAATGCAGTGGAATATATTCCCGTCGCATTAGTGCTGCTGTTATTTATGGAAATGAACGGCGCAGAGACGTGGATGGTGCATATTTGCGGGCTGATGTTGATTGCCGGACGTCTGATGCATTATTACGGATTCCACCACCGACTATTCCGCTGGCGCCGTTCGGGCATGAGCGCAACCTGGTGTTCGCTGTTGCTAATGGTGCTGGCGAATCTTTGGTATATGCCCTGGGAGTTGGTTTTCTCCCTGCATTAGCGCACAATACGCCACTTTATTTTTCCCGGATTTTTACGTTATGTCTCACCGCGACACGCTTTTTTCTGCGCCTATCGCCAGTCTGGGTGACTGGACCTTTGATGAACGGGTAGCTGAAGTCTTCCCGGATATGATCCAGCGTTCCGTTCCTGGCTATTCCAATATCATATCTATGATTGGCATGCTGGCCGAACGTTTCGTACAACCCAACACGCAGGTCTACGATCTGGGCTGTTCTCTGGGCGCGGCGACGCTCTCGGTGCGTCGCAATATTCATCACGAGAATTGCAAAATTATTGCCGTCGATAACTCCCCGGCGATGGTTGAGCGCTGCCGTCGTCATATTGATGCCTATAAGGCACCGACCCCGGTTGAGGTTGTCGAAGGCGATATTCGCAACATTACTATCGAAAACGCCTCGATGGTGGTGCTGAATTTTACCCTGCAATTCCTTGAGCCACCTGAGCGCCAGGCATTGTTGGATAAGATTTATCAAGGGTTGAATCCCGGCGGCGCGCTGGTGCTGTCTGAAAAATTCAGTTTCGAAGACGCTAACGTTGGCGAGTTGCTGTTCAACATGCACCACGACTTCAAACGGGCCAATGGCTACAGCGAACTGGAAATTAGCCAGAAACGCAGCATGCTGGAAAACGTGATGCTGACCGACTCGGTAGAAACGCACAAAGCGCGACTGCATCAGGCCGGCTTTGAGCACAGCGAATTGTGGTTCCAGTGCTTCAACTTTGGCTCTCTGGTGGCGTTGAAAGCTGAGGTTAGCGCATGATCGATTTTGGTAACTTTTATCAGTTGATTGCCAAAAATCATCTGTCCCATTGGCTGGAAACGCTTCCGGCGCAAATCGCTGCCTGGCAGCGCGATCAGCACGGTCTTTTTAAGCAATGGTCAAACGCCGTCGAGTTTCTGCCCGAGCTGACGCCGCATCGTCTGGACTTACTACACAGCGTTACCGCAGAAAGTAAAGAACCGCTCAGCGAAGGCCAGCTTAAACGCATCGACACCCTGATGCGGAACCTGATGCCATGGCGTAAAGGACCGTACTCGCTGTACGGCGTCAACATCGATACCGAATGGCGTTCCGACTGGAAGTGGGATCGCGTCCTGCCGCACTTGTCTGATCTCACCGGACGTACCATTCTTGACGTCGGCTGCGGCAGTGGCTATCACATGTGGCGCATGATTGGCGCTGGAGCGCATCTGGCGGTTGGCATCGATCCTACGCAACTGTTCCTGTGCCAGTTTGAGGCGGTGCGTAAACTGCTGGGCAATGACCAGCGCGCTCACCTGCTGCCGCTGGGCATTGAGCAACTTCCAGCGCTCAACGCCTTTGACACTGTGTTCTCCATGGGCGTGCTTTATCACCGCCGATCGCCACTGGAACATCTGTGGCAGTTAAAGGATCAGTTGGTTAAAGATGGCGAACTGGTGCTGGAAACACTGGTGGTCGAAGGTGATGAAACTACCGTACTGGTGCCTGGCGATCGCTACGCGCAAATGCGTAACGTCTACTTTATTCCATCTGCGTTGGCTTTAAAAAACTGGCTGGAAAAATGCGGTTTTGTTGATGTGCGCATCGCCGATGTCTGCGTCACCACCACCGAAGAGCAGCGCCGCACTGAGTGGATGGTAACCGAGTCACTGGCCGACTTCCTCGACCCGAACGACCACAGCAAAACGGTAGAAGGTTACCCCGCCCCGCTGCGTGCGGTCTTGATTGCGCGTAAGCCGTGATGGATTGCCGGATTCCCGTTACGTATAGCACCGTTTCTCCAAAATAGTTCAAGTTGCAGCAAGGCGGCAACGCAGCAAATCCCCGGGAGCGTAGATAACTACGTGACCGGGGTGAGCAAGGCGGCCAACGCGGCTGCGGCTTGAAATATGAAGGAGAAAAAAAGGCCCCTGTAATAGCAGGGGCCTGGTACGAGCAAGCATCATATTGGGCGACATGATGCAACGGTAAAATCAGTTGGCCTGATGGTGTGCAATGATTGCTTTCATTTCAGCAACCGCCGTCCCGTCTACCGCATAGCGCGAATACTCATCCGCCTGCGCATCCGAAGACATCGACAACCCCGAATTGCGATAACGCATTGGTGAAGCCAGCCATACTCCGGCAGAACTGTGGACTTCCTGCACTCCAGCATCAAGGAGCAGGGACAAATTCGAGGCGCGAACCCCCGCTCCGGCCATAATGATTGGAGCACCGGGCTGCGCAATAAGTTCCATTATTTTTGTTAAACCTTGCGCCGCATCTGATTTTTGCCCTGAAGTGAGTACTCTGGCAACACCCAAATCAGCTAATTTTTTAAGCGCATTGAGTGGGTTAGCACACATATCAAAGGCCCGATGAAAAGTGACTTGCAACGAACCGGCGGCAATCATTATTTTCTCCATGCGCGGCATATCGACATTGCCATCCACATCTAAAATGCCGGTCACCAGCCCTGAGAATCCCAGTTCCCTGACCATCGCAATATCATCCAGCATTGCAGCAAATTCACCTTCGGTGTAGTAAAAGTCGCCTCCACGTGGGCGAATAATGGGATTGACGGGAATCGAAATGTGCTGGCGAACGGAACGCAAGACGCCCAGTGACGGCGTTAAGCCCCCTTCTTTGGGTGCCGAGCATAGTTCAATGCGATCCGCGCCTTTTTGCTGCGCCGTGCGCGCGCACTCCATGCTGTAACAGCAGATTTCCAGTATAGCCATGCTCACTCCTGACGTTCGCTTGCCACAATGGTTTCAATCGACCACGGATGGAATTTTATCGTCACGCTGCCATCGCTAACCGCCAGCGTCGGATTCGGTAAACGCTCACGCTCTCCTTTTGGCGAGCTGGTTTTCACAAAAATGCCCGGTTGACTCAGACCGTGATCGGAAAGCAGCGCCAGCGCGCGCGCATTCAGCGTTTCCGCCTCTCCCGGCAGAACAATTTCAATATGTTCCCAGCCTTCATGTGGGTAGCGTTTTTCGCCCGGCCACGGCAGCTCGATGATGGAAAATTGCCAGTGTTGCACACAAACCGGCTCATGCAGTTTAAAAAGACAAATAGGTCTGCCGTTAATGATGTTTTCTGACAACAATTCACCGCACTGTTCAAACCCACGACGCCAGCGTTCTGCGGTGGTATTTTGATGGCAACGCAAGGAAATGTGATCGGCTTCCAGGCCTGTGATATCCAGCCCAAGACGGGTAGAAAGTTCCGTTAATGCCTGCGTGAAATGCGGTAAATCTGCAGAAATATCCTGTAGTTCTGCAACGGTTTGCCAGTTAGCCATATTAAAAGCTCATATTCATGTTCAAAGTCGCTAATTTACTCTGTTGCGCTGCGCCATCCAACCGCTGTTTTCTCCGAACACATCATGAATAAATTTACGCCATTGCATTGTTTATAATTCAGGCTACTGGCGGTACACACAATGCTGACGGCAACGGGCATTTGCAGTATACTCCCGCCCTTAATTCTTAAACTGGTGCGGTGAATTTTAGGCCGCTTCATAAATGTAAGGTATTCCGGTGAATATTCAGGCTCTTCTCTCAGAAAAAGTCAGTCAGGCCATGATTGCTGCAGGTGCGCCTGCAGATTGCGAACCGCAGGTTCGTCAGTCAGCAAAAGTACAGTTCGGCGACTATCAAGCTAACGGCATGATGGCTGTCGCTAAAAAACTGGGTATGGCGCCGCGACAACTGGCTGAGCAGGTGCTGACTCATCTGGATCTCAACGGGATTGCCAGCAAAGTTGAAATTGCAGGCCCGGGCTTTATCAATATTTTTCTCGATCCGGCATTTCTGGCGCAGCACGTTCAGCAGGCGCTGGCTTCCGATCGTCTGGGCGTCACTCAACCGGCTAAACAAACCGTCGTGGTTGACTACTCCGCGCCTAACGTAGCGAAAGAGATGCACGTTGGTCACCTGCGTTCCACCATCATCGGTGACGCGGCGGTGCGTACGCTGGAGTTCCTCGGTCACAACGTTATTCGCGCTAACCACGTCGGCGACTGGGGTACTCAGTTCGGTATGCTCATCGCATGGCTGGAAAAACAGCAGCAGGAAAATGCCGGGGAGATGGCGCTGGCTGACCTGGAAGGTTTCTACCGTGATGCGAAAAAACATTACGATGAAGATGAAGCCTTCGCGGAACGCGCCCGTAGTTATGTCGTGAAACTGCAAGGCGGTGACGAATACTTCCGTGAGATGTGGCGCAAACTGGTCGACATTACCATGTCGCAGAACCAGTTAACCTACGATCGCCTCAACGTTACCCTGACCCGTGACGACGTCATGGGCGAAAGCCTGTACAACCCGATGCTACCTGGCATCGTCGCCGATCTGAAGGCGAAAGGCCTGGCTGTTGAAAGCGAAGGCGCTACCGTCGTATTCCTTGATGAGTATAAGAACAAGGAAGGCGAACCGATGGGCGTTATCATTCAGAAGAAAGATGGCGGCTATCTCTACACCACAACCGACATCGCCTGCGCCAAATATCGTTACGAAACCCTGCATGCCGACCGCGTACTGTATTACATCGACTCCCGTCAGCATCAGCACTTAATGCAGGCATGGACCATCGTACGTAAAGCCGGGTATGTGCCGGATTCAGTGCCGCTGGAACACCACATGTTCGGTATGATGCTGGGCAAAGACGGTAAACCGTTCAAAACCCGCGCGGGCGGCACGGTAAAACTGGCCGATCTGCTGGATGAAGCGCTGGAGCGCGCACGTCGTCTGGTCGCGGAGAAGAACCCAGACATGCCTGCCGACGAACTGGAAAAACTGGCAAATGCGGTCGGTATCGGCGCAGTGAAATACGCGGATCTGTCCAAAAACCGTACTACCGACTACATCTTCGACTGGGACAACATGCTGGCGTTCGAAGGTAACACCGCGCCATATATGCAGTACGCTTATACCCGCGTACTGTCCGTGTTCCGTAAAGCAGATATCGACGAAAGCGCGCTGGCAAATGCGCAGGTCGTCATCAGCGAAGATCGCGAGGCTCAACTGGCGGCACGTCTGCTGCAGTTTGAAGAAACGCTGACCGTCGTTGCACGTGAAGGTACGCCACACGTGATGTGTGCTTACCTGTACGACGTTGCTGGTCTGTTCTCCGGCTTCTACGAGCACTGCCCTATTCTCAGCGCTGAAAACGAAGAGATTCGTAACAGCCGACTGAAACTGGCACAGCTGACGGCGAAAACGCTGAAGCTGGGTCTGGATACACTGGGTATCGAAACAGTAGAACGTATGTAATCACCTCAAGTAATATGAAAGCCCGCGCTATGTCGCGGGTTTTTTTATTTCCCCGAATTACCGCCCTCGTAGGCAGCACTATCAGGCCGACGAGAAACGGCTACGTTCACTGTAATTTGTAACAACCCACAAGGAATGACACATTTCCCTAGAGATATGGAACATCTTTTGCCTGTCATCCCGTCTAAGCCTCCGTATCATTAGGCGGCGAATTAATCGGGTACGGGTCAATGACATTCAGAGATTTTGAGGCGGAAGAAAAGCTCTTCCAGCGGCGTGTATTGGTGGCCTTTGGCCTGGTAGTCATCTGTTTTGGCATCCTGATTTACAATCTGTATAACTTACAAATCTGTCAGCACCAGTATTACACCACCCGGTCGAATGCAAACGACATCAAAATGCTGCCCGTCGCCCCAACGCGCGGCATGATTTACGATCGCAACGGCATCCCGCTGGTGCGCAACGTTACCTGGTACGATATTTCTGTTACGCCGTATAAAATCAGCGATATGAATGCGTTACTCCAGCAGCTCACGCCGATCGTTGACCTCACTCCTGATGACATAGACCAGTTTCGCCATGAGCTGAAAACCAGCAGCCGCTATCGTCCTGTGGTGCTAAAAAATGCGCTAACCGATGTCGAAATCGCCCGTTTCTCGGTAAACCAGTTTCATTTTAGCGGCGTCAACATCAATAGTTACGAAGACCGCCAGTATCCCTATGGCGCGGCGCTGGCGCATGTCCTGGGTTATGTTTCAAAAATCAATGACAACGACCTGAAAGCACTGGATCAAAAAGGTCTGGCGGAGAACTACGCCGCCGATCACAACATCGGTAAGCAAGGTATTGAGCGCTATTACGAAAACGAACTGCATGGAAAGACCGGTTATCAGGAGGTGGAAGTAGATAACCACGGACGCATCGTACGCCTGATCAAAGATGTGCCGCCCGTTGCCGGAAAAGATATCCATCTGACGCTGGATTTACATTTACAGCAATATATTGAGAGCCTGTTAGCTGGCCAGCGTGCCGCCGTTTTGGTTGAAGATCCACACGACGGTTCCGTACTGGCGATGGTCTCAAACCCCAGCTACGACCCTAATCCGTTTGTCAAAGGCATCAGCTATCAGGACTATAACAAGCTACTCCAGGATAAAGACCTGCCATTAATCAACCGCGTCACGCAGGGGTTGTACCCTCCCGCTTCAACGGTCAAACCGTATATGGCGATGTCGGCATTACTAAACGGTGTGATCACACCGCAGACCAGTTTCTTCGGTGCTCCTACCTGGACGCTACCCGGCACCGAGCGACATTACCGTGACTGGAAAAAAACGGGCCACGGTATGCTGGATGTCACCAAAGCGATAGAAGAGTCTGCCGATACGTTCTTCTATCAGGTGGCGTATATGATGGGGATCGACCGGATTAACAGCATGCTCAGCCAGTTTGGTTACGGTAAACCGACCGGCATCGATCTTGATGAGGAGTATAACGGCCTGCTCCCGAGCCGCGAATGGAAGCAAAAAGTGCACAAAAAAGCCTGGTATCAGGGAGATACTATTTCAGTTGGCATCGGCCAGGGCTACTGGATTGCCACGCCTATCCAGATGGTAAAAGCCATGGTCGCACTGATTAACAACGGCAAGGTTATCGTCCCTCACCTGCTGCTCGATGAAGAGAGCGGCAAAACCATCACGCCGTATCAGGCTCCAGAAGCTCCGTCACAAATCGCATCAGCCTCATCGCCCTACTGGGGACTGGTGCGTCAGGCGATGTTCGGCATGGCAAATGAACCCAATGGTACAGGTTATAAGTTCTTTCACACCGCGCCTTACGGCATTGCGGCGAAAAGCGGCACCTCACAGGTCTTTAGCCTGAAAGAAAATCAGACCTACAATGCGAAGATGATCCCTGTCCGCTTGCGCGACCACGTGTTCTACACCGCATTTGCGCCCTATAAGAACCCGAAGGTCGCGGTAGCGTTAATTCTGGAAAACGGCGGCAGCGATGGTGTCACCGCCGCGCCGGTTATGCGTCAAATCATGGATCATCTGTTTGCCCCGCAGGACAACACGGTACAAACAGTGACGACTGAACCATCAGGTCCGATAGCGGTATCGCCATCGAATACCGATATCAAAAATACTTTCGCAAGTATTCGGTAAGACACAGCATCGCCATCGCCTGTCCGTAAGGCATGGAGGTCCGAGGAATATTGCGATAGAAATCGAGATTGTGTCCCATCCCGGTACCAAACGAGGTGTGCAGCAGTTCACCTTCCGGTGAAATATGCTGCACAATGCCGCGAATGGCTTTTTCGGCCACCAGCGCATACTCTTGCCCAACATAGCGTTTACGCACTGCTTTGAGGATCCCATAGGCAAATCCGGCAGTTGCCGATGCTTCCAGATACGACTGAGGGTCGTCCAGCAAGGTATGCCACAACCCACTTTCATCCTGGCATTTCGCCAGCGCCGCGATTTGCGCGTTCAGGACCTGAACCAGATAGCGGTGAACAGAATTGTTTTCCGGTAAATCAAGTAATTCGAGGAAGTCCGGGATCACGATAGTTAACCAACTGTTGCCACGCGCCCAGCGGGCATTAGCAAAGTTATGATTTCCTTCATAGCTCCAGCCGTGGAACCACAGCCCCGTTTCTTTATCCATCAGGTTTTGCACGTGCAGCAGGAACTGATACGTTGCCTCTTCGATGTAGTCCGGGCGATTGAGTAGCTTGCCAATCTTCGCCAGCGGTAAAACCGTCATCATCAGCGTGTCATCCCACATCTGTTGATGGTTTTCTTCCGCCAGCGTGATGTGTTGCATACCACCAAATTCGGTACGCGGCATCTCATGCATTGCCCACTCAGCCCAGCTGTCGAGCCACGGCAGATACGCTGGGTTACGCGTCTCTTCATAGCGATACGCCAACGTTAAAAATGGCGCCATGGTGTTCACGTTTTTGGTGGTCGCACCTTCAGCAAAACGCTCGGCAAACCAGCTATCGATGATATCGCGCATCGTTTCATCGCCGGTTTGCAGATAGTACTGATACATCCCGTACAGGCCGACGCCGTGTGTCCACTCCCATCCCGCCCAGCCCTTGGTATCAATTACGCGACCATCGTCCAGACGCAGCAAGAACTCACCGGTTTCGTCATGAATATTGACCAGATTATGCGTCACCTTTTTGATCAGCGTTTTTAATTCATCCCTGGCAATAAAATGTTCTGGCTGGCGCAATAACGGGCTATGTTTAACCGGGTAAACAATCATTTACTTAACCTCTGTCAATGTCGGATTCAATGCTGAGACTTGCCCCTGTTACGGCGCAGCAGCTTTTTTGGAGGCCCCGCAATCCTCACTTTGACAATGGGCATCCTTATAGGGTCACAGTAAAAGCTAACAGGAAGTGAAACCTTTCTATTTCTGCCAGAAGGATTCGTGAAATGGCAAGAATACAAAGAGTCCGGCAACGTACGTCACTTATTTTATAAAACAGCGTTTCTATTTAATTGAGTGAGAGACTGAAATGTTGAAACAACCAGCAGTTTCAACTGCTGGTCTGAATGACGGTGGGTGTTAACGGTAGTTCACAATCACCTGATTGCTCTGAATGCGTAACGCGGGGATCAGGCGACCACCGCCGGGGACCTCCCAGACAAAATGCATCGGTTCAATGGCCGGAACGTTATTGAACCCGTTGGTGGTCCCACTTTGCCCGTCCAGCTCGACACAACGGGACTGAGAACATAAACGCACCCGCAAACCTGCGGGCGTGGGGCCATTCAGCTCATAGCGCCAGGCCACCAGCGTCATCAAGCCTGAGACCGGCTGGCTGGGAACCAAAGGATCAGACGAGGCTGATTGGCCACGGTGATTTAAGGTGATCCCCATGCCACTTGCCTGCCAGGCCCCTTCTCCAGCGGCCTGCGCCACCAGAGGAAAAAACAACAACCACAGTAACTTACGCATTATTTACCTCCAATGGTCGCCGTCATGCGGATATGGCGGTTATCGGAAAGCTCCATATTCGATAACACCACCAACTGCGGGATGCTGCGACGTAAAAACCGCGCCAGTAACGGACGTAACGCGTGATTAACCAGCAAGACCGGCGGCGCGCCCAACATTTCCTGCCGGGACAGCGCTTCCTGAGTCTGGGCCAGCAGTCGGTCTGCAAGCCCAGGCTCCAGGCCGCCGCCCCCCTGCAGCGCTTGCAGCAGCAAACGCTCGAGCGGAGTATCAAGGCCGATAACCTGAACCTCTTCATTCCCCGGGAACCACTGCTGAGTGATGGCGCGCCCTAACGCAACACGGACCACAGCAGTCAGCTCATGCGGATCGTTTTGCAGCGGCGCATGTTCCGCCAGTGTTTCAAGGATGGTGCGCATATCGCGAATCGGTACTTTCTCGTCCAGTAAGTTCTGCAGCACTTTATGCAGCGTGGTGAGCGTCACAACGCCCGGCACCAGATCTTCCGTCAGCTTTGGCATCTCCTGCGACACTCGATCCAGTAACTGCTGCGCTTCCTGACGGCCAAACAGCTCAGCGGCGAACTGCCCAATCAGGTGGTTTAGATGAGTAGCGACAACAGTACTGGCTTCAACCACCGTAAAACCCTGAATCTGCGCCTGTTCCTTCAATGCGCTTTCAATCCAGATAGCGTCCAGTCCGAAAGCCGGATCGACCGTTTTCTCACCCGGTAGCGACCCGGCGGCAGTACCCGGGTTAATGGCCAGCCAGCGTCCCGGATAGGCGTCACCACTGCCAATTTCTACCCCTTTCATCAAAATTCGATAGCGGGCTGGCTGCAGATCCATATTGTCACGGATATGCACCACCGGCGGCAGGAAGCCCATATCCTGGGCAAATTTCTTACGAATACTGCGAATTCGCCCCAGCAACTCGCCATCCTGCTGAAAGTCTACCATCGGGATCAGGCGATAACCGACCTCCATGCCCAGCGAATCTTCCAGCTGTACGTCATTCCACGTCGCTTCCACCACGGAGTTGTTTTCCGGCATTTTCACCGGCTGCGGTTCATCTGGCGCTTTTTGCTCACGACCGCGCATCCACCAGGCCAGACCCAGTAACGCAGCGGTAAACATCAGAAACACCAGGTTCGGCATGCCAGGAACCAGACCCAAAAGCCCAAGCACCGCCGCGCTGAGCAGCATAACGCTGGGATTACTGAACAGTTGGGTCACCATCTGTTCGCCTACGTCCTGGTCGGTACTCACGCGGGTCACGATAACCCCCGCCGCGGTGGAGATAACCAGAGCAGGAATTTGTGCCACCAGCCCGTCACCGATGGTCAGCAGGGTATAACTTTCCGCAGCGCTGCCCATGCTCATACCATGCTGCAACACCCCAACTAACAGGCCGCCGACCACGTTGATAACCATGATCAGAATACCGGCGATGGCATCTCCACGGACGAATTTACTCGCACCGTCCATAGAGCCGTAGAAATCCGCTTCCTGGGTCACTTCCGAGCGTCGTTTTTTAGCTTCATCTTCGCCAATCAGACCGGCATTCAAATCCGCATCAATCGCCATCTGCTTGCCGGGCATTCCGTCCAGCACGAAGCGAGCGCCAACCTCGGCGATACGTCCGGCACCTTTGGTGATTACCATAAAGTTAATGATGACGAGAATCACGAAGACCACGATGCCGATCGCAAAGTTACCGCCCACCAGGAAGTGACCAAAGGCTTCAACTACCTTCCCCGCCGCCGCTGCGCCGGTGTGTCCTTCCATCAAAATGATACGGGTCGACGCGACGTTCAGCGCCAGGCGTAATAATGTGGTAAACAGCAAAATCGTCGGGAATGCGGCAAACTCCAGCGTACGCTGGGTGAACATCGCCACCAGCAGCACCATGATCGACAGCGCGATGTTAAATGTGAACAGCAAATCGAGGACGAAAGCCGGCAGCGGCAGCACCATCATCGACAAGATCAGCAGGATGAGGATCGGTCCGGCAAGGATTTGCCATTGCGTGGATTTCAGGTTGCTGGGCAGACGCAGCATCGCGACCAGATTAGCCATCAGTATTCTTCTCGTTCATGAAATCCAGTGCTTCAGGCACCGGAAGGTTTTCAGGTTGTGGTGGACGCTTGCCGCCAGCCAGACGCCAGCGTTTTAGCTGCCATACCCATGCCAGTACTTCAGCAACGGCGGCATACAATTGACCAGGTATTTGCTGACCAATTTCAGCATGGCGATAGAGCGCACGCGCCAGTGGCGGCGCTTCTAATGTCGGGACACGGTGCTCTGCGCCAATTTCACGGATGCGCAGCGCAACCAGCCCGGCCCCTTTCGCAACAACTTTCGGCGCGCTCATTTTGTTCTCGTCATACTTCAACGCCACTGAGTAGTGCGTAGGGTTAGTGACAATAACGTCTGCTTTCGGCACATCCGCCATCATGCGACGCTGAGCGGCCGCGCGCTGCATTTGACGAATTTTGCCCTTAACGTGCGGGTCACCTTCGCTTTGCTTAAATTCATCGCGGATATCCTGACGCGACATACGTAGCTTTTTCACATGGCTATAGATCTGGAAAAAGACGTCGAACCCCACCATCGGAATAACACCAAGTACCACCAGTAGTGCACACATACCGACTAAATCCAGGGCGTTGCCCATCGCCGTAATCGGTGACTCCGCCATCAGACGCATCATCGCCGGCCAGTTATGCCAGAGATAAAATCCGGCCACGCTTCCCACTAACGTGGACTTCAGTATCGCTTTGAGCAGTTCTGCGCCGGTTTGCGCGGAAAACATGCGCTTAATGCCCGGTAACGGATTCAGCTTCGAGAATTTGGGTTGCAGGGATTTACCGCTGAAAATCAAGCCGCCAAGCATCACCGGGGAGATTAAAGCCACCAAAACGACGCCGGTAATCAACGGCAACAGCGCAATCATTGCGTCTTTAATCAACAGGATGATTTGGCTGAGGATCAGATTCGGGTCGTTGACCATACTGTGGTCAAAACGTAATCCGGTCGACAGCATGCCAGCCAGTCTGCGGGCAAGCGACTCCCCACCTATCCAGATAATGCACACACCCACCAGCAAAATGAGCAGTGAGGTTAGCTCTTTGGATCGGGGGATCTGCCCTTCTTCCCGCGCTTTTTCAAGTCGGTGGGGTGTGGGGGCTTCTGTTTTGTCGTCGTCGCTTTCTTCTGCCACGCATCAGACCCTGGATAGAGATATAGGCGAGAATGATGCCAGAACAGCTATCCAGCAATGGGAAGAGTAAGCGGTAAAAAAGACGGGATTTATGGCTTTAAGCAGAATTGCGCGTAAGCCGGATGCGAGGTCCACGCCTCACATCCGGCAAATACTCATCAGAACCCGAGGCTATCCAGCAGGTCGTCAACCTGATCCTGACTTGCCACTACACCGGCTTTCGAGGCGTCAACCTGCGGGCCGTTAAGCAAGCTTTCGTTTTCACGTTTTGGACGAGCGCCCTGTTCCGGAATGTTTTCCAACAGAACCATCAGCAGCTGACGTTCAATTTCCTGGATAACATCCATCATGCGCTTGATGACCTGTCCGGTGAGATCCTGGAAATCCTGCGCCATCATGATGTCCAGCAACTGGGCATTGGTAAAGCTGGTATGTCCGGGCACATCACCAAGGAATTGACGGGTATCGGTGACCAGTTCTCGAGCGTCGGACAGTTCGATCGGATTTTCGAACCATTCATCCCAGCGTTTGGTCAGGTCTTTGGCCCCTTTTTCCATCGCGTCCTGATGCGGCTGCGAAGCTTCTACGCTGTTCAGCGCGCGCTCTGCCGCCTGAGCGGTCATCTGTACAACGTAATCGAGACGATCGCGGGCATCAGGAATCGCTTCTGCCGCTTCGGCAATGGCCTGATCCAGCCCCAGTTCACGCAAGCTGTCGCGCAGCATTCGGGTCAAACTGCCGATGCGCGCGATGATGTCCCCGGCAGAGTGTTCGTCAGCAGGTTTAATTTGTGGTTGCATCATCATCACACCCTCACATGCCCAGTTTCTCAAAGATTTTATTCAGTTTTTCTTCCAGCGTCGCCGCCGTGAACGGTTTCACGACATAGCCACTGGCACCTGCCTGTGCTGCCGCAATGATGTTCTCTTTTTTCGCTTCTGCCGTGACCATCAGCACCGGCAGAGAAGCCATCCCGCCATCGGCACGGATGGTTTTCAGCAGTTCCAGTCCATCCATGTTCGGCATGTTCCAGTCAGAAATAACAAAGCCGAATCCCCCAGCCTGCAGCTTGTTCAGCGCATCCACGCCATCTTCAGCCTCTTCAACATTGTTGAATCCCAGCTCTTTAAGCAGGTTACGCACGATGCGACGCATGGTGGAAAAGTCATCCACAACCAAAAACTTAAGCTCTTTATCCGCCATAAAAATAAACTCCTGATTCAAATACGTATTGCCTGTCCGGCACTAATTTTCACCAGCATTTGCTGGCTCACCTGGCTAAGATCGACCACTTCGCTTACGCCACCCATATTGATGGCCTCGCGCGGCATGCCGAACACCACACAACTTGCTTCGTTTTGCGCAATGGTCCAGGCTCCCGCCTGATTCATCGCTAACATTCCGGCTGCGCCATCGTTGCCCATACCGGTCAGGATCACCCCGACGGCATTGCGCCCCGCATGTTTCGCCACCGAATGGAACAGCACATCCACTGAAGGCCGATGCCGATTAACCGGCGGACCGTCATGAATTTTGATTTGATAGTTCGCGCCGCTGCGCGCCAGTTCCATATGCTTGTCGCCCGGCGCGATATACGCATGCCCTGGAAGTACGCGCTCTCCGTCCTCTGCCTCTTTCACGGTTATCTGGCACAGTTTGTTCAGTCGTTCGGCGAACGAACGGGTAAATCCTGGCGGCATATGCTGGGTAATAAGAATACCCGGACTTGAAAGCGGCAATGGCTGGAGTACATGGCGAATTGCCTCTGTTCCTCCGGTTGAGGCGCCAATCACCAGCAGTTTTTCCGAACTGAGTAATGGCCCTGCCTTCAAGGTCGTCGGTGCAGCCATGGGCTTATGGGCCGCCAGTTTTGCCCGCGATGCGGTGCGGATTTTCTCCGCAATCATCTCGCTATACGCCAGCATTCCTTCGCGGATCCCCAGTTGCGGTTTGGTGACAAAATCAATCGCCCCCAGCTCCAGCGCCCGCAGCGTGACCTCTGAACCTTTACCGGTCAGCGAAGAAACCATGACTACCGGCATCGGACGCAGACGCATCAACTTCTCAAGAAAGTCGAGGCCGTCCATGCGCGGCATTTCCACGTCCAGCGTCAGGACGTCGGGATTGTATTTTTTGATTAAATCCCGGGCGACCAACGGATCCGGCGCCGTCGCCACCATTTCCATATCACTGTGACTATTAATAATTTCGGTCATGATTTGACGCATCAATGCAGAATCATCTACCGACAACACCCTGATTTTACTCATGCTTTATCCTTACCTGGCGCATGCGCATACACGGTCTGTCCACGCAGGCTAAACTCGCGCACAAGGTTGCTAAAGTTTTCTGAATGACCTGCAAACAGCAGCCCGTCAGGTTTAAGAAGTGGAACAAAACGGTGCAAAATGTTCTGTTGAGTCGTTTTATCGAAATAGATCATAACGTTACGACAAAATATGGCGTCGAACGGTCCGGGCACGTTGTACTGCTTATCCAGTAAATTCACGCTGGAAAATTCAACATGCACTGCCAGTTCCTGCCGAACGCGTACCAGCCCTTCATGCGGCCCGGTGCCGCGCATGAAATAACGCTGCAACTGCTGGGGTGACAGCGTCTTTAGCTCATCGAGGCGGTAAATGCCGTTTCTGGCCTTTTCCAGCACTTCGGTATCAATGTCGCTGGCAAATACACGCCAGCGGCCCGGTGCCATACCTAAGGTATCGGCAAGCGTAATCGCAATGCTGTAGGGTTCTTCTCCGGTTGACGCCGCCGCGCTCCAGACTCGGTATTCACCGCTGCGCCGACGAGCGTGATCTGACAGCACCGGAAAATGATGCCCTTCGCGAAAAAACGCGGTCAGGTTGGTTGTCAGGGAGTTAATAAAAGCCTGCCACTCAGCGCTGTTCTGGTTAGCTTCCAGCATGCTGAGATAGCGACCAAAGTCATCCAGCCCCAGGGTACGCAGACGACGAACCAGGCGGTTATAAACCATGTCCCGCTTATGGTCGGCCAGTACGATCCCCGCACGCTGGTAGATTAATTGACATATCCGACGAAAATGCGCGTCAGACAGCGCGAGGCGCTGTGTCATCTGTAACAATAATGACGTTTGCCCGGAGGGCAGAGATGATGTCATAGCGCCTTCTCAATCACATTCAGGATACAACGGGCGCAACCTGAGGCTGCGCCAACTCTTGTTTTGCTACGGTTTGCTCTTCAAGTTTAAAAAATGCGACACAAGCAGAAAGATGATCGGCCTGCGTCGCAAGTTGTCCGGCGGCGGATGCGGCTTCTTCCACCAGACCGGCGTTTTGCTGCGTCACGGAGTCCATCTGGCTGACGGCCTGCGCCACCTGCTCAATGCCTCTGCGCTGTTCATCGGATGCCGAGGCAATCTCGCCCATGATGTCGTTAACCCGGGTCACCGAACTGACAATTTCCGTCATCGTGCGCGACGCCATATCCACCAGTTGCGATCCCTGATGCACCCGGATGACGGATTCCTCAATCAGTCCCTTAATTTCTTTCGCCGCCTGTGCGCTACGGCTTGCCAGATTGCGCACTTCTCCGGCGACGACGGCAAAACCACGCCCTTGCTCCCCCGCTCTGGCGGCCTCTACCGCGGCATTCAACGCCAGGATATTGGTCTGGAAGGCAATGCTGTCAATCACCCCGATAATGTCGCCGATTTTCTGCGAGCTGGCAGAAATCTCATGCATGGTGCTGGCGACCCGGGACGTCTGCTCGCCACCTTTATGCGCTGTGTCTGCCGCACTTTTGGCGATTCCTGACGCCTGGCGTGCGTTATCAGCGTTCTGGCCGACGGTGGCGGTCAGTTGTTCCATGCTGGCCGCCGTTTGCGCCAGCGCAGCCGCCTGCTGTTCAGTCCGTGAAGACAAATCGTTATTGCCCATCGCGATTTCTGAAATACCGCTATGCATGGCTGAGCTGCCCTGACGAACGTCACTTACCGTTTCGCGTAACGCCTTTTGCATCTTCTGCAGGCTGGCAAAAATAGCCGAGATCTCATTGCGCCCATAAACCGCTACCGGTCGTGCCAAGTTCCCCGCGGCAATACTGTCGAAATGGCTGCCAATAATCGCCAGCGGCTGAACGATCATCTTGCGTGACCAGAACAGCGCACCGCTGGTGAGCAGTGCCGCCAGTACCACCATGGTGGCGAAAATCACCCCCGACATATGGTAATTACGCTGACTCTGCTCCCCCGCCGTTTGCAACACGCTGTCAATGTTGCTCTGCCACGCATTCACATTCGCATCAAAAGCATCCTGAGCCGCCTGCACCGGCGCGGTCAGAAAATCTGACAACTGATTGTTTTCAAGCCAGGTTGCCTGATGCGCGAGAGCGCTGTGCCACTGGCTGAAGCTATTCTCCGTTGCGCCAAACAGCGCCTTGCCTTGCTCCGTCGAATCCGACGTCGCCATAAAGCGTTTAAACATCAATTCAGACTGCGTCAGGCTATCGCGCGCGAGGGTCATCAGCGTTTTGATGTCCTCTGGCGGATAGCTCAGGGCGGTCAGCGTCCCTGCCTTATTAAGGGCCGTACTGGCCTGTAATAACACAGCGCGGGTTTGGGCCAGCGCAGCGCGTTGCTGATTACTCCGTTCGACCTGATTCAGGTTCTGAAAACCGTCCCGAAATGCCCAGAAGGACAAGCCATTACTGCCAATCTGCAAAACTCCGCAGAGGATCAAAATCAAAAACAGCGTGGTCGAAATTCGAATACGATTAAACATCAACGCTCCCATCGGGCGGCACTGGCCGCGGTTTAACTATCAGTCAAAATGTTTCCCAATTGGTATCTTGTTCAATGCTCTGGCGCGGATAGGATGCGCTCGGGGCTGCAGGTAATCGTGTATCGCGCGGTTTTGTCGAGGCCGGACGTGACGCAAGACGGAAAGTCGATACCGACTGCGTTAAGCGACTGGCCTGTTCTTCAAGAGCGGCCGCTGCGGCAGCTGACTCCTGTACCAATGAGGCGTTTTGCTGCGTAACACGATCCATTTCAGAGACCGCGAGCGCAACCTGATCAATCCCCCGGCTTTGCTCGTCAGATGCCGAGGCAATCTCGCCCATAATGTCTGTCACCCGCGTCACGGCATTGACGATATCGTTCATCGTTTCGCCGGCGCTTTCTACCAGTACGGAACCGGTATCAACCCGGGAAACGGAATCTTCAATCAATGCCTTAATCTCTTTCGCCGCCTGCGCACTGCGGCTTGCCAGATTACGCACTTCACCCGCCACCACAGCAAAGCCGCGGCCTTGCTCACCGGCACGCGCTGCTTCAACCGCCGCGTTCAGTGCGAGAATGTTGGTCTGAAAGGCAATGCCATCGATGACGCTGATGATGTCGGCGATTTTCTTCGAGCTATCGGCGATTTCGTGCATGGTGTTCACCACGCTATCAACCACTTTGCCGCCATGCTGCGCGGTATCGGACGCGCTTTTCGCCAGTTGCGAGGCCTGACGCGCGTTGTCCGCGTTTTGCTTCACGGTTGCGGTCAACTGTTCCATGCTGGCTGCGGTCTCTTCCAGTGCAGACGCCTGCTGTTCCGTACGAGATGAAAGGTCAGTGTTTCCGCTGGCAATTTCGCTGGTACCGGAATAAATCGCATCAGAGCCTTCACGCACCAGGGTGACGGTTTCCGTCAAGGAGCGCTGCATATGATCAACCGTACTGGCCAGCTCGCC
Organism: Citrobacter sp. Cpo142; assembly: GCF_030332425.1. Taxonomy (NCBI): domain Bacteria; kingdom Pseudomonadati; phylum Pseudomonadota; class Gammaproteobacteria; order Enterobacterales; family Enterobacteriaceae; genus Citrobacter; species Citrobacter sp. Cpo142. The sequence continues at coordinate 92,222 of NZ_JAOWHW010000149.1, read as the reverse complement.
GATTTCGTTACGACCGCTAACAGCGAGAGTTGCGGTCAGGTTACCGCTGGCGATTTCCCGGATATGGGCAATGACACGGGACAGAGGATTAAGCAGGGTATGACGGATGCCGTACCAGACCACCACCAGAATCAGCACCAGCACGACGGCCAACACGCCAAGCTGCCATTGGGCGAAATGGTAATCCCGCGCGCTTTGATCAAATGCCTGGACGTAAAGCTTTTCGCTAACGCTGGCGTACTTGCCCAGCGCCTCGCCGAGCGCGTTTTGCATTCCCTGCGTAGGCTGCGCAAAGTAGGCGTCCATATTGCCGCTTTCCAGAAACTGAACCAGTTCTGCCAGGGCCGCATGGTACTGCTGATATTTTTCCTCAACGTTGCCGCTGGCTTCTGCCATTTCCGGCAACGGTGCGATGTTTTTAAATTTTGCGTAATGCGTTTCAGCCTGTGCCAGCGATGCTTTCGCATTCTTCAGCAGATCGTTTTTGGCGCTGCTTTGCTGGTTAGACGCATCCATCATCATGCGCGCAGAAGAACGGCTTAAATTGATTCGTGTTTGCAGCATCAGATCCCATGTTGAGGTGAGTTCACTTTGCTGCTGTCGAAGATCGTTAGAAATAACAAAACTTTGCTGATTCTGCTGCAATGAAGAAAACAACAGACCACCGGAAACAAGCTGTAGCAGTGCGAAAACCCCCAGCACCATCATCAGCATTGTGACAACGCGGATACGGTTAAACATAAGGCACCTTCCTGAAAACGAGTTATCAACGTTATCGGCACTCGCTGAGATAACTTTACGTTTGCGAAAAGGAAATCCTGAAGGGATGTGAAGCCTGGCGAGGGGAAAATAAAACGGGTGCGCAGCAACCACAAATTATTCACATAAAAACACCATAATTATCATGTAAATAACATTTATTTTCATCGATGAGCACGGCCAGAATGGCCGAAGTACGCATTTTTATGTGATTGAGATCACACATACGCATCGTAAATACCACAACAAAATGGATAAAAAATTAAAAAAAGTTGTATCCGCTTACGCTTTAATCCAATTTATATGATGAATACCTCGTTACCACTTAATAAGTATAAAAAATGAGTAATCGATCAATAAATGTTAAATCCTTACTGAGGGCTTTTTAGTGGCAAATGCAAACAAACTCACGTTGTTTATCGTGATCTTCATGCTGGCGGGGATCCTGTCGGGTGCGGTGATCCACTCTTATGCCTCCCCCGGCGTTGTGACCGCCTGGGCCGATAACATTACGCTTCTTACCGACATCTTTTTACGCCTGATTAAAATGGTGATCGCGCCTTTAGTATTCAGCACCCTGACAGTTGGTATTATGCGCCTGGGAGAAACGTCCACCATCGGACGCGTGGGCGGCAAAGCGATGATCTGGTTTATCAGCTCTTCTATATTGTCTATCCTGGTCGGTCTGTTTGTGGTTTCCCTTGAGCAACCTGGCAGCGGGCTGAACCTGGCGATCCCACTGGAAGCCACCGACACCGGTCTCGCCGTGGGCGGCATGAGCCTGAAAGGTTTTCTGACGCATACCATTCCAACCAGCATCGCCGAAGCGATGGCTAACAATGAGATCCTGCAAATTGTAGTGTTCTCAATGTTCTTCGGTATTGGTGGCGCATCGCTCGGAGAGAAATTTAACGCTCCACTGGTTGCCGCGCTGGATGTGGTTTCCCACATTATGCTGAAAGTGACCGGCTACGTGATGTACGTTGCGCCGCTGGCTATTTTTGCCGCCATCTCTTCCGTCATCTCCACCCAAGGGCTGGGGATCCTGCTTAACTATGCGTCGTTTATCGGCGGCTACTATGTGGCGATTTTGCTGACCTGCCTGGTTCTGCTGGCTGTGGGTTATGTCATGCTGAAAAAAGAGGTATTTCGCCTGGTGAGCATGCTGAAAGACCCGGTTTTGGTCGCATTCACCACCAGCAGCTCTGAGGCCGCTTATCCGAAAACGCTGGAGCAATTAACTAAATTTGGCTGCTCACCCAACATCGTGTCATTCGTGCTACCTATCGGTTATTCGTTTAACCTGGTCGGTTCCATGGTCTATTGTTCATTTGCCTCCATGTTTATCGCGCAGGCCTATAACATCCACCTATCCTTCGCAGAAATCACCGTCCTGATGCTGACGCTGATGCTGGCGTCCAAAGGGATTGCCGGTGTGCCGCGTTCAGCTCTGGTGGTACTGGCTGCAACCATCCCGAGCTTTAACATTCCGGTCGCCGGGATCCTGTTGCTGATGGGAATTGACCACTTCCTGGATATGGGACGTTCAGCAATCAACGTATTAGGTAACGGGATTGCAACGGCGATGCTGGCGCAGGATGAAGGTTTACTGGAAGAAGAACCGGAGCTGGTTGAGCGGGAAGCGTAAGAGGGAAATCTGCCGGATACGCTACGCTCATCCGGCCTGCAACAGCAATCATTGTAGGCCGGATGAGTTATGGCGATTATGCGACGTGGGAAGCGGCAATATCCAGCAGCGCCATTTCTTCGCTGTTCAGCAGCTTCTCAATGTTGACCAGAATCAGCATCCGGTCACCCAGCGCACCCAATCCCGTCAAATATTCCGTTGACAGCGTGACCGCAAACTCTGGTGCCGGACGGATTTGATCCGTCGTCAGCGACAGCACATCCGAGACGCCATCTACCACAATGCCAACCACACGCTGACCCAGATTCAGCACGATCACCACGGTGTTTTCGTTGTAATCCACATCGCTCTGGCTAAATTTCACGCGCAGGTCGACGATAGGCACAATCACACCACGCAGGTTTGTGACGCCTTTGATAAACGCTGGCGTGTTAGCGATGCGCGTCACCTGATCATAACCACGGATTTCCTGCACTTTCAGGATATCGATACCGTACTCTTCATCCCCCAGCGTAAACACGAGGAATTCCTGACCTGACGGTTCGCCGGCCAGTTTAGTTACATTACTCATACCGGTCATATTATTCCCTTCTCACTCAATCAGGCGGCTGTGATCGCCACACGTTGTTCGCGGTTTAACCCCTGCAATGCAGAGACATCGACAATCAGCGCGACGCTGCCGTCGCCGAGGATCGTTGCAGCAGAAATACCTGGCACTTTGCGGTAGTTGCTTTCCAGGTTTTTGACCACCACCTGGTGTTGGCCAATTAACTGATCCACCAGCAGCGCATAGCGACGCCCTGCACTTTGTAAAATGACCACTATGCCCTGAGTCGCTTCAGTTTTAGCGCCTTCAACCTCAAAGACTTTCCACAACTCAACCAGCGGTAAATATTCGCCACGCACTTCCAGAACGCGCTCTCCTCCGGCCAGCGGATGGAGATCTTCTTCGCGCGGTTGCAGCGATTCCATAACGGCATTCAGTGGCAGAATGAAGACCTCATCGGCCACACGCACGGACATCCCGTCGAGGATCGCCAGCGTCAGCGGCAGCAGAATGCGAATAGTGGTCCCCTGTCCCTGTTTAGACTGGATCTCAACATGGCCGCCCATCTCCTGGATATTTCGCTTCACCACATCCATACCCACGCCGCGTCCGGAAACATCCGTCACCTGTTCGGCGGTCGAAAAGCCTGGAGCGAAGATCAGCATACCCACTTCGTCATCGCTCATGTTTTCGTGGATCGGCATGCCCTGAGAGACAGCTTTAGCCAGGATACGTTCGCGGTTCAGGCCAGCGCCATCATCGGTCACTTCAATACAAATATTCCCGCCCTGATGCTCCGCGGAAAGCGTCAGATTGCCGATTGGGCTTTTGCCGGATTCAAGGCGTTTTTCCGGCAGCTCGATACCATGGTCGAGACTGTTACGCACCAAGTGCGTCAACGGATCGATGATGCGTTCAATCAGGCTCTTATCGAGTTCGGTTGAGCTACCTACCTGCGTCAGCTCGACCTGTTTACCCAGCTTACCGGCCAGATCGCGCACCAGACGAGGGAAACGGCTGAACACATACTCCATTGGCATCATACGAATCGACATCACCGACTCTTGCAAATCTCGGGCGTTACGTTGTAACTGACCCATACTGGTGATGAGATCGCCATGATTGACAGGATCCAGTTCGTTAGAGCGCTGGGCCAGCATCGACTGCGTGATCACCAACTCACCGACCAGGTTAATAAGCTGATCAACCTTTTCAACCGCTACGCGGATACTGGTCGACTCGCTGGCGCGGGCGGGTTTTTCACGTTCCACGCGGCTATGTGGTGCTTCACTGGCGGTAGCTTTCACCGCAGGTGCCACAGCAACCGGCTGCGGCTCAGTGACAACAGCCACCTCTTCAGGTTCTACTGCCACAGGCGCTGCGCTGACGGTTTCGAATTCAATTTGGTCAGCTTCAATGACAAAGCAGAGCACCGCGATGATGTCATCTTCTGCAAGGTTGCCATCAAGCGTTGCTGATAACGTGTCGCTTCCTTTTACCACATCGGTTAAGGTCGCCAGATTCCCCAGTTCCTCTTCCAGTAAATCCACTTCGCTGGCTTTCAGACGCGAGAGAGTAATGCGTTTTTTACTCTCTTCACTGGCGGATTCTGGCTTTGCAACCGCCTCTTCCTGCATCGCGGCGCTGTCAACAACGCTCAGTTTTGCTGAGTTGACTACTGCCGGTGCGGTTTCACCTTTCGCTTCGAGCGCTAACTGCCGTAACGCCTGGCAGATATACTCAAAACTGTCGGCATCAGGCTCCACTGAGCTTTTATAGGCGTCGAGCTGTTCCTGCATAATATCTTTCGTTTCCAAAAACAGGTTGATAATGTCGGCATTGAGCTGCATCTCGCCACGCCGCGCTTCATCCAGCAGGTTTTCCATCAGATGGGTCGTTTCCTGCAAAATGGTAAAGCCGAAGGTGCCCGCCCCGCCTTTAATCGAGTGCGCTGCACGAAAAATGGCATTCAGCTGTTCGGAATCTGGGGCTTCAGGAACCAAATCAAGCAGGTGTTGCTCCATATCAGCCAACAGTTCGTCAGCTTCATCAAAAAATGTCTGATAAAAATCGCTAATATCCATGCTCACGCTATCACCTCGGATTGGCTGGTGGCGATGTGGGAACGCTTACCGGCGGGAGTTCCGCTGGCCGTTGTAAGACACTTACCGGCTCATTCTGGCTTTCAGCGTTTTCATGCAAAATGGCCTCTTCTGCCTGCTTATTGAGAACCAGCAGGCTAATACGGCGGTTGATAGCGTCTTCAGGACCGCGATCGCTCAGACGCATCGTGGCGGCCATACCTACCACACGTAATACTTTTCCATCATCCAGACCGCCGCTAACCAGCTCGCGACGCGATGCATTTGCGCGATCGGCAGACAATTCCCAGTTGCTGTACCCTTTCTCACCATTCGCGTAAGGGTAATCATCCGTGTGACCGGAAAGGCTGATCCGGTTAGGGATCCCGTTGAGCACTGGTGCAATCGCGCGCAGGATATCGCGCATGTACGGCTCAACTTCAGCGCTACCGGTCTTAAACATCGGGCGATTCTGGCTGTCGATAATCTGTATCCGCAGACCTTCCTGAACTAAATCAATCTTTAAATGCGGACGCAGCGCTCGCAGTTTGGGATCGGATTCAATCAGTTGATCGAGATCGCCGCGAAGTTTGCTCAAGCGGCTCTGTTCCATACGTTTTCTCAGGTCATCAATATTCGGCTGCTTGTTCACCTCGCCCTGCTGCTGGGTGTAATCATCCCCGCCGCCTGGAATCGGGCTTTGGCTATTCGAAATACGATTTCCCCCAGTCACTGCGGTGGCCAGCGGTGTACGGAAATATTCGGCAATCTGGATCAATTCTTTAGGGCTGGAAATAGAAATGAGCCACATCACCAGAAAGAAGGCCATCATCGCGGTCATAAAATCGGCGTAGGCGATTTTCCACGAGCCATGCGCCCCACCACCGTGATTCTTATGCTTGCGTCGCTTTACAACGATAATGGGATGGGCCTGATTTTTCATGCGTCCTCGGTCGTCTGTTGCGCAGTTGGATTTCTCACCGCACGAACATGTTCTTCCAGTTCGATAAACGAAGGACGTTCGCTGGAGTACAGTGTTTTACGACCAAATTCAACGGCAATCGGCGGCGCGTAACCATTCAGATTGGAGAGCAGCGTTATCTTCACGCACTGCATCATTTTGGTTGTTTCAGCGCTTTTCTGTCGCAGAACGCTGGCAAGCGGAGAAATAAATCCATAGGCCAGCAAAATACCGAGGAATGTTCCCACCATCGCATGCGCAATCAACGCACCCAGCTCTGCTGCCGGGCGATCGGCAGAAGCCAGCGCATGCACAACCCCCATAACGGCCGCGACGATCCCGAATGCCGGTAGTGAGTCGCCGACCATCGCCAGACTATTCGCCGGGACTTCAGCCTCACTCTCATGAGTCTCAATTTCTTCGTCCATCAGCGCTTCAATTTCAAACGTATTCATGTTGCCGCTGATGATCAGGCGCAGATAATCGACAATAAAATCAAGCATTACAGCATCCGCAAGAATGCGCGGATAGCTGGCGAAGATTTCACTTTCTTTTGGGTTTTCGATGTCGCGCTCAAGCGAGAACATGCCCTGTTGACGTGACTTGGCCATCAGGCGATACAAGAGCGCCAGCAGATCCATATACATCGCTTTGGTGTATTTCGAACGACGGAAAAGCAACGGGATCGCTTTTATCGTCCCTTTGATGGCTTTCCCGTTATTGCCGACGATGAATGCCCCAATACCCGCACCACCGATAATCACCAGCTCAGCCGGTTGATAGAGTGCCCCAAGGTGTCCGCCGGTCATCATGTAACCGCCGAAAACTGTACCAATAACAACCAGGTAACCTAATAAGATAAGCACGACATCATCCTTTCGCAATTGACTATGACAGGATGCGCAGTCGGGCAATTAACGTAAGGTCAGGACAAAAAAAAGCAGCGGTAATTGCTTACCGCTGCTGGAGTGTTCATCCACACCGTATCAGTTAAACAGCCTGTTCGATCTGTTCATCCAGCAGTTGTGGAATAATATCGGCAGCATTCTGGGAAAGTTTACGTCTTTTTACGGCCCGTGATGGCGGTTGGCATAAACTACAGGCAAAGCTGCCTGCGGGTTGGTGTGCGTGGGTGATAAAATTCCCACCGCAGCAATTGCATTGGGACAACTCCAGCAATCCGCTGTCGACAAATCGCACCAGCGTCCACGCGCGGGTTAACGCCAGCAGTGGCCCTTCTTCAGGCTGCGGGCACTGCTCAAGATATAACCGATACGCCTTGATCACGGCATCCACGCCGCTACAGAGACCCGTTTTGAGCAAGAATTGCCATGCATTGCAAAACATCGACGCATGAATATTTTGTTCCCACGTCATAAACCAGTCGGTGGAAAACGGGAGCATCCCTTTTGGCGGAGGACTACCGCGTAATTCTTTGTACAGCTTGATTAATCGACCACGGCTTAATTGCGTTTCGCTTTCCAGCATTTGCAAACGGGCGCCCAATGTGATTAATTCCATTGCTAACTGGATATCACGCGCTTCCTGAACAATGCTTTTTTCGCTCATCATCAAGCCCTTTTCTTACGTGCTGCATCATCGATGTCGCTTAACAGGCGTGTTGAAAGCATGATACCAGTATGAATTTGCTGAAGATCGTCAACGCGGGAGTCTTGCGTCAGGCGAGTAACAGTCTGGTGATCGTCGAAACGGAAATGACATACCAGTTGGTTTGTTTCGGCCAGTTTGACCATTTGAGGAAGTGTTAATGTTGCCAACGTGTCCGCCATTTCCTCGCTGATACCAAGGCGAAACATCGCAGATGCTTTGTCCTGAACGATCAAACGCTGTGCAAGCAATAAATATGACAAATTGATGTCATAGATGTGTTTCAGCAACTCGGATGTATGCATTATTTGCATCCATAATAACCAACATTGTTTTCATGCGGTAAAACCGCACCCCGTGATGTCGCCGGGAAGGCCCGGTAAAAAAAAGCAAAAGGTCAAATACATAGCAGCGTGACGACACTTACGCGTTGTCTAAACATTCCCTTTTAAGAAGGCAGCGTCCCTTACAAGCTCACATCAATTCTTACAAATGTCTAAGATTTTTCCTAATTCGACGCAACTCTACCCGCCGTCAGTTACACATACAACGGAGCTATGCTGCGAATTTAAAGAATATGTGATCAAGATCACATAAACCAGCCAAACACTTAACATAAATCCATCAGCGTAGCTTTTACTTTGCTTATTTTTTACTCTGCCATCATCCATTTCAATTCCTGATGTACGAATATTCTTGCAATAAAAGCGAATAGTATTTTGTTCACATCCGTTAATATCACGCCGTGAAATAGCGAGCTGGATCACATATTTAACTCAAAAAACTTTTTTAATTAAATTCTTTATAAACAACAAGTTAAATATTTAGAGTGATTAATTAATACCGCGATGTGACGACCTTGCAAATGTTAATATATGTTTAATTTCTATTAACACATTGTTTTCATTAGCAGTGGGTTTCACTTAAGTAACTTGAACATATCTGCAACTAATATGAATCGATTATTCTATTTATAAGAATAATTAATGAATAATCATGATGACATTCACACTATGAAGGAAGGAAACGTTGCAGTATGGAGTAAGCTGAGTAAAGCTGAAAAGCCCTCTCATAATTCTTGAAAAAAAGGAGCGAGTTATGAGCTATTCGCACATTCTTGTTGCTGTTGCCGCCACCCCTGAAAGTCAGCAGTTGTTAGACAAGGCGGTTTCTATCGCTCGCCCTGTCAACGCCCGAATTAGCCTGATTACACTGGTCTCAGACCCCGAACTGTATAACCAGTTTGCTGCCCCCATGCTGGAAGACCTGCGTGAAGTCATGCAGGAAGAGACTCAGGATTTTATCGACAAACTTAGCAAAGAAGCAGAATACCCCATTGAACATACCTTTATTACCTATGGGGCTCTGAATGAACATATCCTGGATGTATGCCGCAAACACGCCGTTGATCTGGTCATTTACGGCAACCATAACCACAGTTTTTTTTCGCGCGCTGCCTGTTCAGCGAAAAGCGTGATTCATACCAGCCAGGTGGACGTTCTTCTGGTTCCGCTAGCTGGAGATTAATCCACGGTGCCACGACTTCATGCGAGTTTAGAACAGGAAGAGATATTGTCTGGCAGTTGGCATTGACTCCGACGCGGCGTGACCGTTTTAAGATCGCAAATGAACGTCGCCTGCCAGTTGTCGATATCGTTTTTAACGATAGTCTCAAGCATTTCAGCGTGGCGCGAGATACGTTCGGTAAGTGGCATCGTCAGCGCCTGGTTTAATGCGCCTGCCACTTCATCCCGGTCATAAGGATTAACAATAAGCGCGGAGGTTAGCTCGTTCGCCGCCCCGGCAAATTGCGATAAAACCAGCACGCCAGGGTTAGCAGGATCCTGTGCGGCCACAAACTCTTTCGCCACCAGGTTCATACCATCGCGCAACGGGGTCACCAACCCTACATCCGAGTAGCGGAAGATCTTCATCAGCAATTTACGATCAAAATACTGGTTCAGATAGTAAAGCGGCGTCCAGCCCAGTTGCCCATATTTGCCGTTGATTCGCCCTGCCTCTGTTTCCAGTTGGTGGCGAATATCCTGATAGGCCTGCACCTCTTCACGCGAGGTCGGTGCTATCTGCGTATAGCGAATTTTACCGTGGTGCTGCGGATAATGTTCCAGTAAGGCCTCATAGGCCTGAAAGCGCTCCGGCAAGCCTTTGGAGTAATCCAGACGCTCCACGGAGAAAATATTCTGCACATTTTTAAGCTCCGCTTTTAGCTGTGCCAGTTTTGGTGGCAGCGGACCGGACGCCTGTCGAGCAATCTCATCCGGTTCAATACCGATGGGATAGACCTGAGTGCGAAACGCTTTTCCCCATGCCTGGTGGTGCTTATCTTTATGCGTGGTCACCCGAGTCTGGGCTGCGAGACAGTCCAGAAAAGCCTGGCGATCGTTTTCGGTCTGGAAACCAAGCAAATCAAAATCACACATTTGCTCAAGCAGCGCCAGATGTGGAGGGAGCGCATTAAAAATTTCCGGCGTCGGAAAAGGAATATGCAGGAAAAAACCGATGCGATTGCGCACGCCGCGCTTACGTAACTCGCAGGCAAACGGCAACAGATGGTAATCATGAACCCAAATAATGTCGTCATCGCCAAGCAACGGCAGAAGTTTATCTACCAGTAAGGCATTAACCCGTTGGTAACCTTCCCAGGCAGAGCGCTGAAACTGAACTAAATCCAGTCGATAGTGAAACGCGGGCCATAAAACCGCATTTGAAAACTGGCAGTAATACTCTTCGTAATCTTGCTCACTCAAATTAAACGAGGCCCAGGTGATATTGCCACGCGTGACCTTTTTTAACGGTTTATCCTCATTACCTGTATCACCACTCCAGCCAAACCATAAACCACCAGCAGCTTTTAACGCGCCCAGTACACCGACCGCGAGCCCACCCGCGCTCCCTTTGTCATCTGGTGAGGCGATACGATTAGATACTACGACTAAACGACTCATAGCCACCTCTTCTGTTATTCGTTGCTTTGGGTTCTTGCTGCGAAGAGTTATTTTTCTCCAGCCAGTGCCAGACATCCCTGACGCCATCCAGACGCCATGTTGCCTGCGTCGGCCCGCTCCCTACCTTTACAGAAATACCGCCAGCGCGGTTAACTACAGCAAACCCTGTTTCATCTGTCAGATCATCACCGAAAAACACAGGGATCCGGCCAGCAAAAGGCGCTTCCTGCATAAATGCAGCTATCGCGTCGCCTTTATTGCTGCCCTTAGGCTTTATTTCCACGACACATTTTCCGTGCTGCAGAGCAAGCTGCGGCCATCTGCGCGTGATGCCTTCAGCCAGGGTAACCAGCGCCGCTTCGTGTTCGGGTGCCTGGCGATAATGCAACGCGAAGGCCATGCCTTTGGTTTCAAGTGTTGCCCCCGGTAACGTCACCAACGCTGCGTGTAATAACGCCCCGGCTTCACGTTCGATACCTTCAGGCAGGTTTACTATGTGCGTCTGACCATTGATGTCACGGCGTTCTGCCCCATGTACTCCGGCAAGCGGAAAACGAAACGGAGTAGTGAGTGCGTCAAGCTCAACCATTGAGCGCCCTGAAATCAATGCCAGCGCATCCGCATTCTGCGTCGCTAACTGATGTAGACATTGCAGGATTGTCTTCGGGACAACGACCTGGTCGGGAAAGGGTTTAATCTCAGCAAGTGTCCCATCGAGATCAAAAAAGTAAGCACAGTTTGCAGATTGTTCAGGGGGTAAAGTCAGTGATGCTGTCACCCGGTTATCCTCCTCATCATGGTCAGAACGCCACGCGGATCGCGGCATATAGATGATGTATGACGGATATAAGTATAGACAGTGTGACCATGCTCGCCATTTGAAAAAACAATCGCCAGCCGGGTAGCGGCTGGCGACGGGCAGAAGCTAGACTAAAAAGTTGGGGTTTAAATCATCAAACGGTACGCTTCGCTTTTTGCTTATAACGGTCGAAGATCACCGCCGCCAGCAGGATGAGGCCACGTACCACATACTGCGCGAACGGAGAGATATTCAGCAGGTTCATCGCATTCTCAACTGTACCCAGGATCAGCACCCCGGCCACCACATATGAGATTTTTCCGATGCCGCCTTTAAGCGAAACGCCCCCTAACACGCAGGCCGAAATAACGATCAACTCATAACCGATTGAGGTCATTGGCTGGCCGCTGGTCATACGCGATGCGAGGATAATCCCGGCAATGGCGGATACCAGACCGGAAAGAATAAAGATAATAATCTTGGTGCGAACAACCGGAACCCCAGCCAGGCGCGCCGCCTCTTCATTGCCCCCAATGGCCAGTGTATTACGCCCAAACGTGGTTTTGTTCAGCAGTAAGCCAAAGACAATGAAACAAACGACCGTGATCCAGATAGGCGCCGGCAGACCAAACCAGTTAGCATAGCCGAGTGTGAAGAAACGCTCGTCTTCAATCCCGACTGCCTTACCGTCGGAGATAATATAGGCCAGACCACGTACAATCTGCATTGTCGCAAGAGTAGTGATTAGGGCGTTAATTTTTAACCGCGCAATCACGAACCCATTGACCAGGCCACACAGAATACCGAGCAGCAGTCCGGCAGCCACACCAATCCACAGACTTTCGGTCATGTTAATGACTACGGCAGTGGTAACACCAGCACAGGCAATCACAGATGCGACAGACAGGTCGAAATCACCGGATGCCAGGCAAAACAGCATCCCGCAGGCAACCATACCCGACATCGATACCGCCAGCCCTAACCCCTTCATGTTGATGAAAGTCGCAAAGTTTGGCACAAAGAGGGAACAAACCAGGAACAGCACGGCGAACACCACCAGCATGCCGTATTGATCCCAAATGCGGCCCAGATTTAGCGCCGACTTCGCTGCGCCAGAACCCGATGTAGAAACGGAAGACATCATACTCTCCTTATTCAGGCTACAGCCTGGCTGACTTTAGGCATAGCAAGGCTCAACGCCTGGCGCTCATCCGCCTGTTCATGAAGTAACTCACCGGCAATTTCGCCTTCTCTCATCACCACAATACGGTCGGCGACACCGAGCACTTCTGGCAGGTCACTGGAAGCAAACAATACGGCCACACCGCGCGCTGCGAGGGCATAAATCACGTTGTAAATTTCATGCTTGGCGCCCACATCAATGCCGCGTGTAGGCTCATCCAACAAAATCACTTTCATCTCTTCCGATAACCAACGACCGAGAATAGCCTTCTGTTGATTACCGCCGGAGAGGTTCATGATCAGTTGCTCTGCACCCGGCGTTTTGATGTTGAGTGAACGAATATGGTGATCGGCATTGGTCTCTTCCCAGCCGTTGTTGATCACGCATCCCCCCAGAACATGCTTACGCCGTGCACTAATGTTGATGTTGTTGCGCACTGAATGGACCGGAATGATCCCTTCGGCTTTGCGATCCTCCGGGCACAGCATCATACCCGCTTCAATGGCATGGCTTGGTTTACGGATATCGATAGGCTGTTCATCAATAAATACCTGGCCCGCCGTGATACGCGTACCGCCGAACAGCCCTTTCATTAATTCGCTACGTCCGGCCCCCACCAGGCCAAACAGCCCGACAATTTCACCGCTTCGCACAGATAAGCTGATTGGCGTACGCACGCCTGGAGCTTTGACTTCATGCAGCCGCAGACGCTCTGTGCCATACGGTCTGGATTTCCAGCCATAGATATCCCCGAGGTCACGCCCGACCATCGCCTGCACCAACGCATCGTGATCGACCTGCTGCATGTCCGAGAACGTTTTGACGTAATGACCATCTTTAAACACAGTGATGGCATCGCTGAGAGCAAAAATCTCCTCCATACGGTGCGAAACGTACAGAATGATACGTCCTTCGTTGCGCAGCTCACGGATAACGCGAAACAGATTCTCAATCTCGCGAGCCGACAGGGAGCTGGTTGGTTCATCAAAGGCGATAATTTTGGCGTTTCGCGCCAGCGCTTTTGCAATCTCCACCATCTGCCACTGGCCAATGGAGAGGTATTTCAGTGGGGTATCGGGATCGATATCCATCCCCAGATGCTTCAGCTGGATTCCTGCTTCATAGTTCAGCAGCGAGCGGTTCACAATCCCGCCTTTGTGCGGTAACTGCCCTAAGTAAATATTCTCGGCAACGGTCATTTCCGGGACGAGATGCAGTTCCTGATAAATAATGGCGACACCGGCGTTGAGTGCGGCAGTGGTATCCGCGAACGAAACTTCCTGTCCGCGGATCGTCAGAGATCCCGTTGTTGGCGCATAGTTACCGCTGAGAATTTTTAAGAGTGTTGATTTCCCGGCGCCATTTTCGCCCATCAGCGCATGCACCTGTCCGGCATAGCAGTCGAAACTGATATCCGTCAGCGCCTTAACGCCCGGGAACGTTTTGCCAATGCCGCGAAATGAGAGATACGGGGTAGACTGTTGCATAACGTCTCCGTGAGTCAGGATTTTACCGGCCTGGAAAACCGCCGGACGTAGGCCCGGTAAGCACAGCGCCACCGGGCATTGCGCCGGATGGCGGCTTCGCCTTATCCGGCCTACAACATCGCAGCATTTCTGTTACTTACCGCCTAAGCCTTTCTTCGCCAGCTCTTCTTTGAAGTTATCGCGGGTAATCAGCACCACATCCGTCACTTCAGTGAATGCCGGTGGCTCTGCACCTTTCGTTACCCAGTTGTAGAGCATTTCACTGGATTTATAGCCGTGCACATCCGGGCTTGGCAGCAGTGAACCGTAGAATCCGGTCGCTTCGCCTTTAGACAGCTCGCTAACCGCGTCAACGCCGTTGATCCCGATACCAATCACGTTTGGTGCTTTGAAGCCCTGCCCTTCGGTAGCACGTACGCCACCCAGCACGGTGTTGTCGTTCATGCCGACAATCAGCCAGTTTTTGACTTCAGGATGCTGAACCAGCATGGAGTTGGCGGCGTCAAATGCGCCGGGGATGTCATTCGATTTTGTTGGGACCTGGTAAATCTGTTTTTCCGGGAAGCCTGCGGCTTTAAGCGCTTCCATTGAACCAGAAGTACGACGACGTGCGGTATCCAGTTCGTTGGCGGTAATGGCCATTACGGCGGTGGATTTCACATCCCAACCGCGTTTTTGCATCTCCTTGTACAGCTCCTGGCCCTGGCGTTCACCAATTTTGGTTGCCGCCATCATCACCAGCGGCACGGTATCCATCGGCTTACCTTTAGCGTTGGCAAACTGGTCGTCGACGGCAATAACTTTCATATCGTAGCCACGCGCCTTAGCCATAATGGCTGGTCCCAGTTTTGGATCTGGCGTGCAAATCACAAACCCTTTTGCTCCACTTGCAGCCAGGCTGTCGATGGCGTTAAGGGTTTTCTCACCATCCGGAACGGCAATTTTAATCACCTCAAAACCAAGGTCTTTACCGGCTTTATCGGCAAATTTCCATTCAGTCTGGAACCACGGTTCTTCCGGCTGTTTGACCAGGAAACCGAGCTTCATGGATTCAGCGATAGCGGATTGTGACATAATGGCAGCCAGACCGATGGCAGCCAGCGCTTTAGTGAATTTGTGCATGGTTAACTCCAGCTTTAACGTTCTTTTATGTAGGGTAAAATCAGACGATTTTTTGTAATTCGGACGTAAAACAAGGCATTACCTTTTATTGATAAGATCAATGCCAGTACTGAGAGTATTTTTAGCGGGAAATTGATTCTCCATAAGAGAGCGGCATCACACCACAGAATTACAGTAATTGCGTACATAAATTCAGCGGGAAATGACATAAAAAAACGCGGTTTTGTCGACGGGAAAAAAGAGGGATAGCAGATTAGTCCATAACGTCAGCCAACGAATCCTTGTTCCCGAATACCGAAGCATTCGGGAGCACAATGATTACCATCTGTAATAAATGTGGTCAGCATGATCGCGAACCGGAATGTCATCTTCCAGCAGACGCGCCGAAAGCGTGAAAGCAAAATCGAAAATATGCCCTAACCCTTTACCGCTAATAAGGTTGCCATCTTCAACAACCGGCGCATCAATATATTCTCCATCCACGACGTTTTGCCACAGATCTCCCGAACACACGTAGCGGCGCCCCTTCAGCAAGCCGTTGCCGCCCAGCACACGCGCCGCCGCAGAACACACCGGGCAAATGAGTTTTCCTGCATCGTCATGGCGAGCGATAAACTGGATGACAGCCTCACTGGCGGCAAGGTTAACGCTGCCCTGCGGCCCGCCGGGTAACACAACGGCATCATAAAGATCCGTCTGACGCGCAGCCAGCGTGCTGTCCGTCACCATCGGCACGTCATGGTAGCTCACCACCGCACAGGACTCGGCGCAGGCCAGTGTTTCAACTTCGATCTGCAGGCGGCGCAGAATATCAATGGTAACAATGGCTTCCGCCTCTTCAAAACCAGGTGCCAGTAGCACGGCAACCTTTTTCATACACACTCCTCGATTTTTCCAAATACACCAAACAATAAATGCCGAATCATTCAGGCGCTTAACTTTATTAATTTCCACAAAACTGATCTGGCGCAAAAAATTAGCCAGCAGATAACGTTCACCGACGCGGGTCAATGGTGAAATTTCTTCATCCGAAGACAAGATAATCATCTGGCGACAGACAATACCTGATTGTGAAATTCCATTTCGTGATATGAAATATCATTTCATTATCAATATTTTACTTTAATCCCATAAATATCAATCTGTTATATTCACAGCATTTATATGCACAAGCGGAAAAATCACTAATATTGCTATGACAATATGTAAAAAATCATAAATACGCAGATTTAAGGATTTTCTTATGTCGGGACTGGAGTTATGCTGAATCTCGATCGGGAGCGAATATAATTCGTGATCACTAAAGGACCGGCGGAACGGATTTATTCTGCTAACAGTTTTAATTGTACGTAGTGGTGACGTGTAGCGGCAGCCCGTTGCACTGACGTTAGTAACGTACATTCCCCTTTCTGGAAATAAGGATATTGATATGGCTGCAGTTGGAATTGTTCATAAACTCAACACACAAATGAACCTCGAGTTCTACGCATCGAATCTTTACCTGCATCTCAGTGAATGGTGCTACGAACACAGCCTGACTGGCACCGCAACCTTTCTACGCACCCAGGCGCAAGGTAACGTGACTCAAATGATGCGTATGTTTAATTTTATGAAAAGTGCCGGGGCTAACCCTATCGTCAAGGCTATTGATGTTCCGGGTGATGAACTAACTTCCCTTGAAGAACTGTTTCAGAAAACGCTGGATGAATACCAACAGCGCTACAGCAAGCTATCACGCTTAACTAATGAAGCAGAAGCCTTGAATGATGCAACAACCATTGATTTTCTTCACGATCTGGAAAAAGAGCAGCAGCAGGATGGCGTGCTGTTACAGACGATTCTTGATGAAGTCCGCAGCGCTAAACGTGCGGGACTGTGCATGGCGCAAACCGATAAGCACCTGCTGAACGTCGTGAACTATCAACATCACTAATCTTCAATTTTCATCGTGTTAATGCCGGATAACGATGCGACGCACCTTATCCGGCTGGTGCTTAATTTTCTCTACGCTCACGCCTCTCATTCTGCGAGGCGCAAAAAAACCTTTCTAAAACCTGAAACAACGGTTTATTTTAGTGAGATTCATTCTGCGGCGTGAATTTCAACTCGATCAAGGCAACCGCTTTTTGTATTGCGCGCATAGTGACCGGATCGGCACCTGCAGGGTGGCTGGAAAAGTCGATGCTTTTCAGCTGGCTGGACATTTTCTCCCGAACTTCTACTGGGGCAATAACATCAAGAACATCCAGAATCTGCTTGATAACCAGCTGACAGGCAACAACGTCCGAGAGCAGTTCCTGATCGGCATTCAGTGTTTGGGACATAGTGAGCTCCTTATAGAAAGGTCGTCATAGTACCCATTCAACGAACGAAACGATAGCCGCGCATGCCTTCCGAATGCGCTGAAAATAAAAATAGTTCCAGTCAGTTTCTTTTGAGATGGCAAGCACAACATGAGTGAACATTTTGCGGTTGAGAACAAACGCGGTCTATCCCCGGCGGCATTACTGGTTGCCGGGGCTTTCTTTATGGAGTTTATTGACGGCACGGTGATTGCCACCGCACTGCCCGACATGGCGAAAAGTTTTGGCGTGCAGGCAGTTGACCTAAACATAGGTATCAGCGCCTATCTGATCACCCTCGCGGTACTGATCCCCGCCAGCGGCTGGATTGCGGATCGCTTCGGCGCCCGAAAGGTGTTTACCCTTGCACTGGCGATATTTACTCTCGCCTCGGTTTTATGCGGTTTGTCCGAAAGCCTTGAGAGCTTTGTCGCCATGCGAATCTTACAGGGTGTAGGTGGTGCGTTAATGGTTCCGGTTGGCCGACTCGCGGTATTACGAACCACGCCTAAACATCAGTTGATCACCGCTATTGCGACCCTGACCTGGCCCGCGTTAGTCGCGCCCATCATTGGCCCTCCCCTTGGCGGATTCATTACCAGCTATGCCAACTGGCGCTGGATCTTTTTCATTAATGTACCGCTCGGAATACTGGCGATTGCGCTGGCGCTACGTTTTATTCCGGATATTCATGACGACGAGCGCCGCCCATTTGATATAACGGGATTTATCGCAACCTCTGTTGCGATGGTGAGCCTGGTGTATGCCATGGAGTTACTGGGAACCCAACAGCCTCAAGGCTGGCTGACCGCCGGACTTTTGGCGCTAGGAACAGTGACCTTTCTGTTTGCCCTGCATCATTTTCATCACACCGCCTGGCCAATGATTCGCCTTGATGCCATGAACGTCCCTACTTTTCGCGTCACCATGTATGGCGGATCGCTGTTTCGTGCCTCTATCAGCGCCGTGCCGTTTCTGCTGCCGTTAATGTTTCAGGTAGGTTTTGGCATGAACGCTTTTCACGCGGGTTCGCTGGTACTGGCGGTATTTGTCGGCAATCTGACGATTAAACCTGCCACCACACCGTTGATACGCTGGCTGGGCTTTAAGAAACTGCTGTTGATTAACGGTGCACTTAACGTTCTGGCGCTGCTGGCCTGTGCATTAATTACACCACAGACCCCCGTGTGGGTTATTTTGCTGGTGTTGTATCTGGGCGGCGTGTTCCGCTCAATTCAGTTTACCGGCGTCAGCACACTTGCCTTCGCGGACGTCCCCGCGGCACAAATGAGCTACGCTAATACGCTGTTCAGTACGGCGACACAATTAGCGGTGGGATTGGGCATTTCTTTAGCCGCTATTGGCATCCGCATTGGTGATGTGGTCAGTGAAAGGCTGGCATTGGGCAATATTCCGGGGATCAGTTTCCGGCTGGCCTTTGTCGCTATTGCCATTATTTGCCTGGTAGGTATGGTGGATACGCTGCGGCTCACCCGTGATGCAGGAAGCGCAGTATCGAACAAGAACAGGTAGCCCGGGGGGTGAACGCCGCCGGGCCAACAGGACTTAGCCAATCACCTCGCGTACAAACGCTTCGATTGCTTTGTCCTGGCAGTTTTCAAAGAAGCACTGCTGGAAGCGCGGGCCTGATACAGCGGTTTTCACCAGTTCAGGATCGATAGCGCGCAGCGTGTCCAGATAATTTTCTTTTACCACAGCCGCTTTCACCTGATTCAGAATACCGGCGTTACGCACCTGCGGCTCTTTACGCTCCGGTGGGTAGCCTTCACCGTTACGCCCGGTGAACGCTTTTTCAAACATATAGCGCACATTCAGCTCAGCACCCCAGCCAAAACCTTTGGCGAATGCCAGAGAAAGCGCGTTGCCGTTGTTAATCTGAGAGAACAAGAACGCATCTGCAGGATCGAGGCAATAACCACACACCACACCCGGATGGATATTCAGTGACATCATTGCCCCCTGGCCCGTACCGCAACCTGTAACAACAAAGTCTACAGCTTTGGAATTAAGCAGGATGCTGGCCATAATTCCTAAATGGATGTAGGTCAGATGATGATCATTTTCGTCGCTCATCCCAACGTTATAGACCGGAAAACCTTTCTCATCCGCAACGGCCTTAAGCTCGTTATGGATGATGGCGTTTTTGCTTGCCTGGCTGTTTTCCATCATCAATGCAATTTTCATTCTGTACTCTCCTGAATGCGCTGCGGTAGCCCGCTGAAAGTCATAACATTCAGCCACATTACTATTTTGCAATCACACTTTCAAATTTAATGAAATTTAGTTTTAAAAAACAAAGTTGCGCTCACATTCCTGTCTGAACAGTTCAGAATTGCCGCAAACAAATGACCTCGTTGTGATTAATCGCAGGTGATCTTCGGGCTATTCAAGCCATTGATGAGGGCCTCTGTATGCCATGATAGTGTATCTTCAAACTTTCAGAGCGATCTCATGAAGACTTTTATCCTGGCGCTTTTGCCGCTCGTGCTGACAGGATGCACAATTACAAAACAGGCACAGGTCAGCGAAGCCAGCGCCATCACTGGTGTGGTTCGCCTGACTTATAATCAGGCCATGTTACAAACGGCACGTACCGATGACTACGTTACCCAAGGGACAGCCACCAAAGAGTGTCAGCGCCTGGGCTATGCCAGCGCAGAAGCGTTTGGTCAGCCGGTGTCAACCTGTAGCGTATATGCCGGTTCTTTATGTTTGAATACCAAAATTACGCTCGCGTGGCAGTGCCACGGCGTCGCGGTACCCCAGTCGCCTTCCTTGAGTTATTAATATTTCCGACCAGCACATTATTGCTGGTCTTCTGCCTTTTTATTATTTATTTCCTCTGTTTAATAGAGTTAATGCGTTTTATTCCCATTCGCATTTTTAATAAATAAATTTATTATTTTACCTTTTGCAAATAATTAAATAACAAATTATAGTGACGCCACGTCAATATATAATAACGTTTGTGGAGCAGAACCATGCTGAAAACAGAAATGATCGACCAACTGAATGAGCAAATGAACCTTGAATTATATTCATCTCTGCTCTACCAACAGATGAGCGCGTGGTGCAGCTATCACAGCTTCGAAGGTGCCGCCGCATTTTTGCGCCGTCACGCTCAGGAAGAGATGACGCACATGCAGCGTCTGTTCGACTACCTGACCGATACCGGCAGTTTGCCGCGTATTAATACCGTTTCTTCACCCTTTGCTGAATATGCGTCTCTGGATGAACTGTTCCGTGTTACTTACGAACACGAGCAGCTAATCACCCAGAAAATTAATGAGCTGGCACACGCGGCAATGACCCACCAGGATTATCCAACCTTTAATTTCCTGCAATGGTATGTTGCCGAGCAGCATGAAGAAGAGAAATTATTTAAATCTGTTATTGATAAGCTGTCGCTGGCAGGAAAAAGTGGCGAAGGTCTTTATTTCATCGACAAAGAACTGGCTACGCTTGATACACAGAATTAATATTTTAGGGCAATGATGGCAGCCCGCCATCATTACCCCTTGAAATCAGTGACGGCAGATCTTGCTTTCGTGCGTAGAGAAGCCGTCTTCTTTTGCAATAAACTTTCCCTTCGCCGCTAAAAACGCCACCAACTCGCCTGCTGTCATATCCGCCGCAGAACAAGTGTGAAAACGCGCCTGCTCGCCGAAACGTGCCGTAATCGCCGCTTCAAGGCTGGCATTTGAATACTGCTCGCCAGATTCAATCATCATGTTGAGCACTTCGTGACCGTGAATAGATTCCATACTACCTCCTTAATAAAGTCCGTAGCCTAATGTGAACCGCACATCGTCGCTTTGCGCTAACGCAGGTTTATCAGCAGATAAATGTCATTTGTTATACACCTTAACGGTCAAAGCATCGTAAACATTAATGTACAGCCATTGTAACGGTGATTTGACGAAAATAGCGTTTTGCCTTAATCTGCGCCGCAGATATAACCATTGATTATCTCTGGGACAGAGGAAAGCGTGAAAAACAGAACCCTGGGTAGTATTTTTATCGTGGCGGGAACCACGATTGGTGCCGGTATGTTGGCAATGCCGCTGGCTGCGGCAGGCGTGGGGTTTAGCGTCACGCTGGTATTGTTAGTCAGTCTTTGGGCGTTGATGTGCTACACCGCGCTGCTGCTGCTTGAAGTGTATCAACATGTCCCGGCAGACACCGGGCTGGGTACGCTGGCAAAACGTTATCTTGGTCGTTACGGACAATGGGTAACGGGCTTTAGCATGATGTTTTTAATGTATGCCCTGACGGCGGCGTACATCAGTGGTGCAGGTGAACTGCTGGCTTCCAGCATCAGTGACTGGACCGGAACAAATGTATCCCCGACAACAGGCGTACTGCTGTTCACCTTTGTTGCCGGTGGCGTGGTTTGCGTTGGGACCTCGCTGGTCGATCTGTTCAACCGTCTGCTATTCAGTGCCAAGATAATCTTCCTGGTGGCGATGCTGGCTCTGTTAATGCCGCATATTCATAAAGTGAACCTGCTTACGCTGCCGCTGCAACAGGGGCTGGCGCTCTCCGCAATCCCGGTCATCTTCACCTCATTCGGTTTTCACGGCAGTGTTCCCAGTATCGTCAGCTATATGAACGGTAACATTCGTAAACTGCGTTGGGTGTTTATTACGGGTAGCGCTATTCCTCTGGTCGCCTATATCTTCTGGCAATTGGCGACGCTTGGCAGCATTAACTCGACAACGTTCATGGGGCTATTAGCCAACCACGCAGGCTTAAATGGCTTATTGCAGGCATTGCGTGAAGTCGTGGCTTCGCCGCACGTCGAACTGGCGGTGCATCTGTTTGCTGACCTCGCGCTGGCGACCTCTTTCCTCGGCGTTGCATTGGGATTATTTGACTACCTGGCCGACCTCTTCCAGCGCCGCAATACCGTAGCGGGAAGAATGCAAACCGGCGCGGTGACCTTCCTGCCGCCGCTGGCATTTGCGCTGTTCTATCCGCGTGGTTTTGTCATGGCATTAGGGTATGCGGGCGTTGCCCTGGCGGTGCTGGCGCTGCTCATTCCCTCGATGCTGGCCTGGCAGAGCAGAAAACAGAATCCGCAGGCCAACTACCGCGTAGCAGGCGGTGCTCCGGCGCTGGCGCTGGTATTTTTGTGCGGCATTGTGGTGATAGCAGTACAGTTTTCTATTGCAGCAGGATTACTACCAGAAGTGGGTTAAAACAAAGGGGCTTTCGCCCCTTTCTGTTAGTGCAAACAGCACTGCTTATATTTCTTGCCGCTGCCACACGGACAAGGGTCATTTCGCCCTACTTTGGCATCCACTTTCACCGGTACTTTGACCGGCGTTTCCTGAGGATGCGCCATCCAGTAAGCATGCAGGTCCAGCGCTGCCAGGCGGATGGCATCGACGCTCTCTTCAAACGCTTCCGGCGTTAGTTTCTCAACCACCGCAAAGTTCTCTTCCGTACCGTGCAGCGCAATAGCTTCAAGTGCTGGTTTTAACGTGTCCGGTAACGCGGACCAGTCTGACAGTGCGACGCCGCGCATATAACCAAAGCACCACTCTTCAACGATGGTCAGTTCATGCTCGTCAATTTCACGTAAACCAAACAGCGGCTCAAACTGCTCAGGATATTCATCCAGACGATCGGCCGTATCCGCCATATGTTGAAACGCCAGGTTCATGAAACGCGTCATTTCTTTTTCGGAGGACCAGCGAGGGACATACTGCGCGCCGCCCCAAATCGCGACCAGCCACTGCTCTGGTTCAATTTCATACGGTGAACTCAGCACCGCTGTCAGCAAACCATCCAGTTCTGACACATCCAGAATAGCCTTGTCTGTATTGTACTTAGTCAGTACATCATCCAGCCATTCCAGTTCGCTCTCGTTTAATGGTCCCGTTTTCATAACGCTTTTCCTTAGTCAAAAAATCTTGCCTGTGATCATCCTACATGGCTGGAGGGATAACAGATAAAAATGGGCATATGCGGCATACAGCTGCCGCCTGTTCAGGTTAACAGGAAACGCGTGGAATTCCGGAAGTTAACGCACAAAAGAGAACACTAAGCCGCCGGGCATCATACCGGGAAAACACAATAAAACCACCCGTAGGTGGTTTACTGTTGTTCAATACGGTTGAGCGTTGCGGTATAGCCCGTTTTCGCTACCGCGTTAAGTAAAGTATCGGTTGGGAAACCTTCTGGCACAATCGCTTCTGCTTGTCGGGTTTTTAGGGAGGATTTTGCTTTAATCACACCGTCGGTTTCACGTAGCGCCTGATTGACCGAAATAACGCATAACGAGCAGGTCATATTTTGTATATCAAGCACCACTTTTTGATTGGCCGCCTGAGCCCACAGCGGCAGAAGCAGGCATGCAACTAGCGTGAAGATCTTCATTCAAATACCTCATAAAACCAGGCAACGAGCGTTGGATAAAATAGCACCGGCAAAATCAACGCCAACGCGCACCAGTAGAGAACGCGCGCTTGCTTCAACGTTAACCATCCGGAACACCACAGCCGCCTGGAAAAATAGAGCCGCCAGAAGACGCGCAGTAATAAACCCAATGACACCAGCATCAGGGGAATTCGCAAAAACTCAAACTGGGTGAAAACAGCAAAGCTCGCCGCCGAAATACCAAACAGCAGATAGAGCAGCGGTCCAACGCAGCATAAGCCAGCGGTGACGGCAGCCGCCGCGGCCGTCAACAGGGTGAGTCCCGCCCCTTTAGCGTTGTTCTGTGGCGACATAGCTGTAGGAGAACGCTTTAGGATCATAGAAATTGATCGGGTCACCATCGACTTCAGCGTAAGGATAGCCAAAGTTGTTCATGGCTCCCTGCTCCGTTGCCGGATACAGCTCGAAATCACGCCCGTAGTTGAATCCAACCCAGTTCATTTCCCAGTTACCAAACAGGTAAGTGTTTACCGCCTGGACATCGGCGTCCTGATGCGACTTTTTCTCTGCCAGACGCATTTTGGTCACATCAGCAGGATCGCACGGTAACCAGCCGTAACCGGCCAGATAGAATTCGGCGCGACAATGTTGTCCGCCACTCACATCAGCGACACCTGCACTGTCAGCTTTGCCAAAAGCGCTTTTCGAGTAGCGTTCGAGCTTATTGGCTTTGCCCAGACGGATGCCAAACAGTTCGCGCGCTGGAATGCCGCTGGCCCGCGCCAGAGCCACAAAAACGGAGCTCATGTCGGTGCATTTTCCTTTGAGCTTACCGCTTTTTAAGATCTCCGCCACATCCCCCGTGCCGCAGCCGATGACGTCGTTATCGCGCTCCATATGGCTACTCACCCACTCGTAAATCAGGCGCGCTTTTTTCAGCGGATCCTGCTCATTACCGGTAATTTTACGTGCGGTTTCCAGAACCTGCCCATCAACTGGGGTATGTGTCGTCGGCAGCAGGTACGGTTTTACATCCAGCGGATAAATAATCTGCTCCGGCGCTTGCCAGGTTTTCAGCGCGTCCTGCTTCAGCGGCTCCCAGTCGGCGGTTTCAATGTCGATATCAACGTTAATCAACAGTTCGCCCTGCGAGTCAGGCCAGGTGGCAAACAGCGTTTTCGCGCCATAAGTATTATTAGTGGTAACGTACGCCTGCTTGTAGTTTCCGCTAAAGGCAAGCGCCGTCATTTGTTGAAACGCGGTATCTACCGGAAGCGGGATCCACAGTTTTACCACGCCGCTCGACCCCTTAGGAGGGTTAAGTTTATATGTCTGGGATAATACAAAGCGCCGACGCACGGCTGGTGCAACGGATGGCTCAGCGGCGTGAACCGTCTGGCTAATAACCGCAGGACCGACTAAACCGGCGGCGGAAAGGAGAACGCTATTTTTGAGAAATTGTCGACGTTGCATTGCTGTCTGTCCATGTTATAAGAGTTGAGCTACGGCTAAGAAGGTAAAAACCGTATGCGATCATCACAGCAGACAGACGCTGACATAAAAAGGTGAGCCGATGGAGGTTATTCATCAATAACAGACCTGTTAACTGTGAATGAAATAAGAAACTGCGCGACAGATAGTAAGCCATAGACAGGCAAAAAGTACAGCCGTGAGGGCGAGTTCAGAAAATATAGACATTCGTTGCAAGCTTACGGGCTAGCCCTCTGGCCCCTTCGCGCATAACCATATCGTGATTCCAGCGAAAAACGGGTGCCGCCAGCGGAGCCAGGTAATTCATCCAGCGAATCGTGGTGCGAACATTCCAGTCATATCTGACGATGGTTTCTGCGCCACTGGCAGAAAAAGACCACACGCCTCGCCCTTCAACCGCCCCGCTGGCTTGCCCCTCAAGCAGCGAGCAGGGCAGAATATTCAACACGTTGATGTCAAAGGTTAAGCGATAAGGAAGCGCTCCTTTCCAGGTATAACGATGCAGCGCCCCAATGCCCTGTATATCACCTTTTTTAATCTCAACAATGCGTTCCAGACTTACCCACCATTCGGGCCACTGATCGGGATGAGAAAAAACATCCCATACCTCCTGAATAGAAGCCTCAATCCGCCAGACAGTGGAAAACCGATAGTTAGCCATAATACAGACTCCCTCAAGGCGAGAAGAAATTGGCGGGAAAACGGATGTTAATGACCATAGCATCCAGAAGCACGGTTTCTAATCGCTGCTCATCTGGCGCATAGCTGATCACTTTGGCAGGGAGTCCGTGATAATTATCCAGCCAGACGTCATAACGATGTACTCCATCAATCACCATTGTTCCTGGCCCAACCACAGATACGTGCATTGTCGCCCGTCCTGCAAGGTTTTCCGTACCAACTGTGGTTGTTGTCCCTTCGCGTTGCAGATGACGAATATTGCCCAACAACACGCCGATATCAGAGCGATCCACCCGATGACCACGCTCATCCTGGATCAATGAATTAGTAGGCGACAGGTGCAAAATGGGCAATGTACCCACACCAAATGGCCATAACGTCACTTTACCGCTGACAGGATTAAAGATAAGCACCGCACCTGAATGCGGTTGGGTAAAATCCATCCGCACATACCCAGGCTTTTGAAAGCTATAGCGAATAATTTTGCTTTCATCGGATGGCGACGAGGAGCGCATCATAACCTGATAAGACCTCAGGTTATTAAATGACTGTTGAGAAAATTCGATGGGATCCGTAGCCCTGGCATTCTGCGAAAAGATATCTTCTTTTTCCACCGAATATGCTGCGCCACTAAGGGTGAGCAATGCTGCGAACATGACTATCGGAAAAGATGAAATGTTCATAGCAGCCCCCTGAACCAGCACTGTCTGCAAACAGATGTAATCACCTGTTGACTGTTTTTATTATAGTTCTTAACTGCGCAGCACTACTCTTCCGGTCTTTTAAATACAGTATGGACAGCAGGTTTAAAATATTGGTTTTCTTTTCAGTTAAGATGACAACATAAAGCTATACTTTAATAGCCATGCTTTTTATAGGTATTAATCATGAAACTGCCATCGGTATTTTCATGCGCCGTTCTCATATTACTGCTGCTGGCGTCATCGTCTGCCACAGCCAGCGCGTTACAAAACCAGGCCGTCAGAGAGCAAGAGTTGAGCGCGGCACTTCGAGCTGGTAATGGTGTGTTCATCATTGGCGGGACGGATGATTTCGCTTTCACGTTCAGAGCACGAAACCGAATCCACAGACAGCTGGCGATACAGGATGGCTTTGGCGATCCCATCCTGATGAATGGTTTCCAGGACCACAACTATAATCCCGCCCGCGATGGGTTTATCAACAACCCTGCCCGAGGGGGCTTTATGTTTAACGCGCCGATTCGGCGTTAGCAATAGTGAGTTCTATGACTTGTAAAAAACAGGCACAAAAAAACCACCCGTAGGTGGTTTCACGACACTGCTTATTGCTTTGATTATTCTGTTCTTTCCCATGGTACCCGGAGTGGGACTTGAACCCACACAGCGCGAACGCCGAGGGATTTTAAATCCCTTGTGTCTACCGATTCCACCATCCGGGCTCGGGAAGAAATTGGAGGCGCGTTCCGGAGTCGAACCGGACTAGACGGATTTGCAATCCGCTACATAACCGCTTTGCTAACGCGCCGAAATCTTCTGGCTTTACAGCCAACATCCGCTATTGCCGATGTCTTAAATTTGGAGCGGGAAACGAGACTCGAACTCGCGACCCCGACCTTGGCAAGGTCGTGCTCTACCAACTGAGCTATTCCCGCATCACCAAGTAACTTTGTTAATCACTTGATTTTGTTATCGTCTGGCAATCAGTGCAGCCGTTCGATGCGTTGCATTCTACTTACCTGACGCAATGAGTCAACGATATTTTTCACCACTGACGATCGTTTGCTGAAATTTGCGTCGAAACGATCACTGATCAAGCAAATCTCCACGCGCAGCGCTCAAATACTGGAACATTGACCACAAAGTCAGTATCGCGGCGACGAAGAAAAGTGCGATCCCAGCATACTCTACCCAGATATTTGGACGCCACAGCAGCCAGGCCAGAGCAGCCATTTGCGAAGTGGTTTTCACTTTACCGATCCAGGATACGGCTACGCTGCTGCGTTTACCCAGTTCGGCCATCCATTCACGCAGTGCAGAGATGATAATTTCACGCGCAATCATTGTTGCGGCAGGAAGCGTCACCCACCAGCTGTGGTAATGCTCTGTCACCAGGACCATCGCGATTGCCACCAGCACTTTATCAGCGACCGGATCGAGGAAGGCGCCAAAACGCGTGCTTTGGTTCCAGCGGCGCGCCAGAAAACCGTCAAACCAGTCAGTGACCGCTGCGATACAGAAGATCAGCGCACAAACAAAGGGAGCCCAGGTGAATGGCAGGTAAAAAGCCAATACAAAAAATGGGATCAGGATGACGCGAAACAGCGTGAGCAACGTAGGGATATTAAATTGCATATGACGGATAACTATCTGTTGTCAGTGAAATTACCCCTATGTTGCTACAGAGGGCCTAATGTTTCAACGAGTAGAAGATCTTTTCTGCCAGAGCTTGCGAAATACCCGGCACTTTTGCAATTTCTTCGATACTTGCGTTACGAAGGCCTTGCAAACCTCCCATATATTTCAACAACATCTGGCGACGCTTTGGCCCGACACCTTCGATGGTCTCAAGCGTACTGGTGCTTTTCACTTTCGCCCGCTTTTTACGATGCCCGCTAATCGCATGATCGTGAGATTCATCGCGGATATGCTGGATAACGTGCAATGCAGGCGAATCCGGCGGCAAACTAAAGCCCTCACCTTCCGGCTCAAAGAACAGCGTTTCCAGACCGGCTTTACGATCGGCCCCTTTTGCCACCCCCAGCAAGAGTGGGTGCTGTTTGTCCCAGGGAACGTCCAGCTCAGCAAAAACGGCTTTCGCCTGCCCCAGTTGGCCTTTACCACCATCGATCAATATGACGTCCGGAATCTTACTTTCTTCAATCGCCTTCCCGTAACGCCGACGTAAGACCTGATTCATCGCCGCATAATCATCACCCGGCGTAATACCGGTAATGTTGTAGCGGCGATATTCTGCGCGAAGCGGGCCATTGGCATCAAAGACCACGCAGGAGGCTACCGTCTGCTCACCCATCGTATGGCTGATGTCGAAGCATTCCATACGCTTCACCGCAGGTAACTTCAATACCGATGCCAGCGCCGTCAGACGTTGCGTAATCGTCGACTGCTGAGAAAGTTTTGTGGTGAGCGCCACTGCCGCGTTGGTCCGCGCCAGCTTGAGATAACGTGCGCGATCTCCTCGCGGTTTCGTCTGCACGTTAATCTTTCTGCCGGCCAGTTCAGACAGAGAGTCTGCCAGCAGGGTTTTATCGCTAAGATTAAAATCGAGCAGGATTTCCCCGGGTAAGGTACGCATCTGGCTCCCCTGCAGATAAAACTGCCCGACAAAGGTTTCGACGACCTCGCCGAGTTCCGTGCCACCGGGTACTTTCGGGAAATAGCTGCGGCTGCCCAGCACTTTACCCTGGCGAATAAACAGAACGTGCACACAGGCCATACCGGCGTCAAACGCCACGCCAATGACGTCCAGATCGTCTCCGTTATTAGAGACAAACTGTTTTTCTGTCACGCGGCGTACGGCCTGGATTTGGTCACGAATGCGCGCAGCCTCTTCAAATTCGAGATTTTGGCTGGCCTTTTCCATGCGGGCGATCAGCTGCGTTAATACCTGATCGTCCTTTCCGGACAGAAACAGACGAACATACTCGACCTGCTGAGCATACTCTTCCTCACTCACCAGACCCGCAACACACGGACCAAGACAGCGGCCAATCTGATATTGCAGACAAGGCCGAGAACGGTTGCGATAAACGCTGTTTTCGCACTGGCGGATAGGGAATATTTTCTGCAACAGCGCCAGCGTTTCACGCACCGCATAACCGTTAGGGAACGGTCCAAAGTACTCGCCTTTGGCATGCTTTGCCCCGCGATGCATCGCCAGACGCGGGTGGGTATCGCCGCTAAGGAATATAAAAGGGTAGGATTTATCATCGCGCAGCAATACGTTATAGCGCGGCTGATACAGCTTGATGTAGTTGTGCTCAAGCAATAACGCTTCGGTTTCAGTGTGCGTTACCGTGACATCAATCTGCTGGATTTGCGCGACCAGCGCTTCGGTCTTGCGTGACGCAAGATTACTACGGAAGTAGCTGGAAAGCCTTTTTTTCAGGTCTTTCGCTTTCCCGACATAGATAACCGTCCCGGCGGTATCATACATACGATAGACGCCGGGCTGACTGGTCACGGTTTTCAGGAACGCTTTGGCATCAAACTGATCGGTCACTGGCTTGTTAATGTCTCCGCATTACACAGGCCATGGCGAATTGCCAGGTGAGTCAGCTCTACATCGCCGTGAATGTTTAATTTACTGAACATTCGATAGCGATAGCTGTTCACCGTTTTAGGACTAAGATTCAGTTGCTCTGAGATCTCATTGACCTTCTGACCTTTGGTGATCATCAGCATAATCTGCAACTCGCGTTCAGACAAACTGGCAAACGGGGTTTCCGTTTTCTCAGGCTCAATCTGGCTGAGCGCCATTTGCTGAGCGATATCGGAGGCAATATAACGCTGCCCGGAATAAACCGAACGAATCGCACTCACTACTTCCTGGGGGGCGGCGCCTTTGCTGAGATACCCTGCCGCCCCTGCCTGCATAACTTTTGCAGGTAATGGGTTTTCGGTGTGTACCGTCAGCATGATCACTTTAATGTCTGCAGTGGAACGCGCAATTTTGCGGGTTGCTTCCAGACCGCCAATACCGGGCATATTCATATCCATCAGCACAACGTCAACGGAATTTGAGCGGCACCATTTTACCGCATCTTCACCGCAGCACGCTTCGCCGACAACTTTTATGCCTTTTATATCTTCCAGAATGCGTCGTATCCCTGCGCGCACCAGTTCGTGGTCATCAACAAGAAAAACGTTGATCAAAGGAATATCTCCAGAATAGGGATAACGCTACCGATAGTTAATCGGTCCTATGTTAACGGGTTTTATCTCAACTTTGAAATGTAAAAAACGCCCGACTTTCGATTTTGCTCTCGTTTTTGGAAATTAGATTGTACGACGAGTGGAAACTTTCAGTCCTGACAGCCTTCTGCCACGGTTATATCTGCATAGCTGTTTCAGAATAGTGACAAAAAATTCATATTCCTCCGCTGAATGCAAAATAGGCAGTCAAAGTTGTAACAATAATTAACGAGGAAAATACTCGAAATAAACAACATGTGGAGAAAATATATGCACTGCAACATATTGTTTATTTTAATGTCCACAACATTAATCCGCGCAAAAAACAACCACAGATATTTTTAGCCTCGCTTATGGTATACTCCGCCGCCTTAAGATTTGACATCGCACTTTTTCATTGAAACATAACGAGGAAAATAAATGAGTACGCCTGACTTTTCCACTGCTGAGAATAACCAGGAACTGGCCAATGAAGTCACCTGCCTGAAAGCCATGTTAACGCTGATGCTGCAGGCAATGGGTCAAGCCGATGCAGGCCGCGTGATTCTTAAAATGGAAAAACAGCTCGCGCTGATTGAAGATCAATCACAGGCGGCGGTATTTTCCAACACGGTTAAGCAAATTAAACAAGCTTACCGCCAGTAAAAAGAAACCGGCTGATAGCAATGCTCTCAGCCGGTTTTGCGTCTGACACTCAGAACGATAATTTACTCAGATAAGCCCGGTTGCCGCGGCATAACAGGCTATCTGCGTTTTGTTTGGCGCATTGAATTTCTTTTGCATATTCTTCTGGTGGAAGTTCACTGTATTTTCGGAAATCGACAGAATGATGGCTATCTCTGAAGAGGTCTTGCCCTCGGCCGTCCATTTCAATATTTCCTTTTCCCGCTTGCTAAAGCGCATTTCTGGCGCCATAACCATGTCATCTTCCAGCCGCGTCAGTACAGACAGGCTTTCCCGTACCAGAAGCTGCATCCTGAGCTCCACTTCATCGTTTGCAAAGCGACTATTACGGATACTCGCCCGCGATACCGATAAAAAACCCAACGCCCGATTAGGCAACATTAAGCATTGCGTCATCCCTTTGCGTAAACCGTGATTGCGTGCGGCGTCCCACAAAGGTTGCGCATCGCGAAACAGAGTATCGTTCCAGGGTAAATGCCCCTGACTGAAGTTTTCAGGTTTCAGCACCGGATCAATGGCGAAATAATTTTCGGACTGATAATGCGCCACCCATGCTTTGGGATAGGTCGTATGAAGTGACGTTTTAGGTCGGGTAAAAGGTACCGGATGACGAACACAGAGCGCGTAAAAATCAAACTCTAAGTGCTGCGTCTGTTGCTGTAATTCATTATAGACATCCTCTGCCGCCGCCATTTCCTGAAAGCGTAACAGCATGCTCCGTCGCCAGGTGAAGAAATCATGATCCTGCATACTAAGTGGTAATGCCCCTGAGATTGATAATCATCCAAACATATGAAACAAGCTAACACATAAATGTATTTTATATATGCAAATTATCGGACAAATGAACAATTACTTGAGTACTACTCAACAGCGGAAGGAAGTAACAGAATCAAATGTTAATAATAAAGCAATAATTATAAATAGTTATGCGAAGAGCACTCACCAGAAACAATCCCGGCGAGCGCTCTTCGCACTATTTATTGCATCAAAAACTTTTCAAGAAACTGACGGGTACGCGGCTGCTGGGGATGCGTGAATAAGGATTTTGCTGGTCCCTGCTCTACAATCCGTCCTTGATCCATAAATATCGCTCTATCGGCAACATCGCGAGCAAAGCTCATTTCATGCGTCACAATCACCATGGTGCGTTTTTCCTGCGCCAGTTGGCGGATGGTATTAAGTACCTCGCCAACCAGTTCAGGATCAAGCGCAGAGGTCGGCTCATCAAAAAGAATAACCTCAGGTCGCATCGCCAGCGCTCGGGCAATCGCTACTCGCTGCTGCTGTCCGCCCGATAAACGCCGCGGATAGCTGGTTTCTTTACCCGCCAGCCCGACTTTCGCCAGCAGCTCGCGCGCACGAGCTGTCGCTTCAGCTTTTGGTTCACCTTTGACTATCACCGGCCCTTCAATAATGTTTTCCAGCACCGTCCGATGCGGGAACAAATTAAAGTTCTGGAACACAAAACCGACGTGCTGACGTAACTGACGAATCAGCCCTTTCTGCTGGGTCAACGAACGCGCGGTATCAATGGTAATCTCACCCACTTTAATGGTGCCCGCCTCCGGTTGCTCCAGCAAATTAATGCTACGCAGCAGCGTGGTTTTGCCCGATCCGCTCGGCCCGATAATCGCGACTACTTCACCAGGTTTGACGTCAAGATCGATCCCATGCAGCACCGTTTGCCCATGAAATTTTTTGACCAGGTTTCTGACTTCGATAGCACTCATTTCGGCTCTCTCTCCTGGCGATTCAGTTGTTCTTCAAAATAGTTTTGCAGCGCAGAAAGCACCGTCGCCATCACCCAGTAAATCAACGAGGCCGCCAGATACATCGTAAAGACTTCCAGCGTACGCGAGGTAATCAGCTGCGCCTGACGGAACAGTTCCGGTACCTGAATAGTGGCGGCCAAAGAAGTATCTTTCACCAGACTGATAAAGCTGTTGCTCAGCGGCGGCAACGCAACGCGCGCAGCCTGCGGCAGGATTGCCCGGCGCATGGTCTGCCAGCGCGTCATACCAATACTGGCACCCGCCTCCCACTGTCCTTTGTCGATGGAAGAGATTGCCGCACGCAGGGTTTCTGCAGCGTAGGCAGCCGTATTCAGCGACAAGCCAATCATCGCCGCCGGGATGGGATCAAGCTCAATACCAAACTGCGGCAGACCGTAATAGATCATGAACAGCTGGGCAATCAGCGGTGTTCCGCGAAAAATAGAGATATAAAAACGCGCCAGCCAGCGCACAGGCAACAGCGGTGACAAACGCATCAGCGCCAGGATAAACCCCAGCACGAGGCCAAAAAACATCCCGCCGATACTCAGTTGCAGCGTAAAAACCGCGCCTTTGAGCAGATACGGCAGAGAATCAATTACCAGTTGGATACTTTCATGCATTAGCGTTTTCGACCTGGTTGTTACACATGAGGATGGTAGGCAAACAGTGCTGGTGCCCCACCGGTATGAATAAAGAGGATTGGCCCTTCGTCTTTAAAGCGTTTCTGGCTGATACCGTCAATCAAACCCGCCATCGCCTTACCGGTATACACCGGATCCAACAAAATGCCTTCCAGGCGCGCCAGCAATTTTACCGCCTCCATGCCCTCTTCGTTTGGCGTACCGTAGCCTGGCGCAAAATAATCGTCCCATAGCAGGATATCCGCGGAGGCCGTCAGTTCCAGTTCTCGGGCAATATCCTGCTGCAGCGTAACAACTTTGGGTTTTTGATCCGCCACGCTGCGCGAGACAGTCACGCCGATAAGTTCGACGTCTGGCATCAATTGTTCCAGACCCACGGCCAGTCCGGCATGCGTTCCCGCACTGCCCGAGGCAACCACTACGGAAGAGAGCGCGACGGCCCCTTCACACTGCTGGGCAATTTCCAGCGCGCTTTCCACATAACCCAGTGCGCCCAGCGCGTTAGAACCGCCAACCGGGATCACATACGGGCGGAAGCCCTGTGCTTCAATGCGCGTCGCCAGTTCCTGAAGTTGCGCATTCGGGTCGGTCAGCGCATCGCACATTTCGATTTGCGTATTAAACAGGTCCAGCAGCAGACGGTTGCCGTTGGTGAGATAGTTTTCCGCCGTGGTGCCAATCGGATTTTCCAACAGCGCCACGCAGTGCAGGCCAAGTTTAGCTGCTACCGCCGCCGTCTGGCGCACATGGTTAGACTGAATCGCACCCGCGGTTATCAGCGTATCAGCGCCTTCACGCAGTGCGTCTGCGGCAAGGAACTCCAGCTTACGCAGCTTATTGCCGCCCAAGGCCATCGGCGTGACGTCATCGCGTTTGATGAAAATATCGCGCCCAAGGTAGTCGGAGAAGCGTGGAAGATATTCGAGCGGCGTTGGTGCGCCAATAAATTCCAGACGTGGAAAGCGCGTTAAGTTATGCAGCGGCATACAGCCTCCGGTATTCGTTGTTGTGATGTTCTTTTTATTATGCACGCTCAGGCGCAATGAAATAAAAAAAGGCGCTGTTAAAGGCGCCTTTTTTCATCGGATGCCGATTATTTCGTCACATCCGCTCCAAACCATTTTTCAGAAAGGGCTTTCAGCGTACCGTCTTTCTGCATTTCAGCAATGGCCGCATCAACCGCTTTCAGCAGATCTTCATTGCCTTTGCGCAGCGCCACGCCGGACTCCTGGCGGGAGAATGCTTCACCGGTCACAGCCAGCGTATCTTTGGTTTTTTTGACCAGATCCAGCGCCGCCAGACGGTCAACCAGAATGGCGTCGATACGGCCTACACGCAGATCCTGGTATTTGGTCGGGTCATCATCATAGGTACGAATATCCACGCCCTGCACGTTCTGGCGCAGCCACTCTTCATAGTTGGTGCCCAGACCAACGCCGACTTTTTTACCTTTCAGATCGGCAGCGGTCTTAATAACGCCTTCATTACCTTTCTTCACCAGCGCCTGAATACCAGAAACCGTATACGGGGTAGAGAAATCGTATTTTTTCTTACGTTCGTCAGAGATGGTCACCTGGTTGATGACCACGTCAATGCGCTTGGAATCAAGAGAGGCCAGCATACCGTCCCACTTGGTCGGCTTCAGATTAGCTTTCACCCCAAGGTGCTTGGCCAGTTCCTCAGCGAACTCCACTTCGAAACCGGTCAACTTGCCATCATCGCCCTGAAAACTAAACGGGGGATAGGTCCCTTCCAGGCCCACCAGCAGCGTGCCACGCTCTTTAACTTTATTTAACAGACCTTCATCTGCATAAGTCTTTACGCTCATTCCAGCGACAAGTGCAACAGCCATTACACCCATCAGAGCCTGACGTCCCAGAAGTGCTAATTTCATAGTTACCCCGAATATTGTCATTAGTGACTGCTATTTATGAGCATAGTGTAAAGCGTTTGCTGTGATCCACAAACACAACTCTGTTACACCTTATTCGTTTTTAATATATATCAGAACTGGCTGTCCAGGAGGATTTCTGCATATGACCCATATGGGTATGGGCTTTGAACTGCTCATACTTACGTAAGGCGATGCGGTAATTGTTGGTGCTGGTTTCCGGCAGCCACGGGGCAAGGTTTTCGTCGAGGAACCCTTCCTGCAGCAGGTCATGAGAGATATTTTGTTCGGTCAGATGATTCCCGAGGCGACGCAGACGGACAACGTATTCACGTACCGTGCCGTGACTCATTTCGGTCTGCTCAAATAAAAACTGTTTAAAACCGATAATATCGAAAAAGTCGCTCTGCTCTTTGCAATGCAAATCACCACAAAAACGACACAGTGCCACCCACTCTTTTTTCTCCTGCTCCCACTCGGCCTCATCCAACAAAGTGTCCAGGCGGGCGATGGCGATTTTATTCACAATTTGCCCGCGACGAACCAGCGTGATCCGGTCGAGCAACTTAAAGCAATGGGCGCAATGCGTCTGGCTGTGTTTGAAATCTTTGAGGTAGCGGCTTAGAGGCCGTCTTTTTGATTGCTGCACCGTCATGAGAACTCCTGGTAGTCAATTCGTAATGCGGCATTGTTCAGGGGTAATAATGTACCCCTATAGCTTACCCAGCTTGGTGCGTAGACGTTTGATGGCCTGACTGTGCAACTGGCTGACCCGTGATTCCCCGACTTCCAGTACCGCGCCAATCTCTTTCAGATTCAGCTCTTCCTGGTAGTACAGCGTTAACACCAGCTTTTCGCGCTCCGGCAACGCCTCGATCGCGTCCATCACGCGCTGGCGGAGATTACCCTCAAGTAGCTGTTGTAACGGGTTTTCCTGCTGATGTTCTTCCGTCACCAGCTCAATACTATCGCCATGCTCTTCCCGCCACTCGTCATAAGAGAAGAGCTGGCTGTTATTGGTATCGAGCAACATCTGACGATACTCTTGCACAGGAATAGCCAGACGCGCCGCCACTTCTGTTTCCGTCGCGTTGCGCCCTAATTCCTGCTCCAGTTGTCCCATCGCCTGTGCCACTTCGCGAGCATTGCGCCGAACGCTACGCGGCACCCAATCCCGGCTACGTAGTTCGTCCAGCATTGCTCCACGAATACGCTGCACTGCGTAAGTGGTAAATGCCGTTCCTTGCAAAGCGTCATATCGGTCAACGGCATTCAATAACCCGATGCCGCCCGCTTGTAGCAGGTCATCCAGTTCTACGCTCGCCGGCAAACGCACCTGAAGGCGCAATGCTTCGTGACGCACCAACGGTACATAACGCTGCCACAGCGAGTGTTTATCCATTACACCTTCAGCGGTATACAGTGAATTCACGATAAACAGCCCTGCGTTAAATGAGTTATCGGCATGATTATCCGTTTCTGCAGGGGTTTTAATCGGGTGAATAGTGGGTGAAATGAGGGGTTATTTGGGGGTTACGGGTAAAGCTAAATATAAAAAACCCCGCCGGAGCGGGGTTTGCGCGATAAGCGTAAATTAACGCAGCAGAGACAGAACGTTCTGCGTAGTCTGGTTAGCCTGCGCCAGAACAGAAGTACCCGCCTGTTGCAGGATCTGAGCACGAGACATGTTAGACACTTCGGTCGCGTAGTCAGCATCTTCGATGCGGCTACGAGCAGAAGACAGGTTGTTAACAGTGTTGCCCAGGTTGGTGATGGTAGAATCGAAACGGTTCTGCACCGCACCCAGGTCAGAACGCAGCGCATCAACCTGTGCCAGCGCTTTATCCAGGGCTGCCAGAGGATCTTTAGTGGCTGAACCTTCACTGGTATTTTTGGATGTTAGTTTCCCATCAGCAGATACGTAAGCTTTTGCTCCAACATCTGCTGCATATTTACCATTACCAGTACCACCGGTCACGGTTACTTCACCATTATTCGCATCTACCACATAGGTAGTGGTATATGAACCGGTCGTAGTCATTTGATTGTCAGAATCAACGAAAGTAAGGTCAGATACCCCTTTGGTAAAACTAGCAGTAGCAGTTTTAAGACCATCATTGAATTTGATACTTACGTCATTAGCAACTGTGTTTGCTTTAACATTGGTCAAAAGAGAATCACTGCTTACTTTATCAGTATACGTGAAACCACTACCAGCTGTAGCCGCAAAGTCATAAGCTTTATCACCAAAACTGATTTTTGCAGCATTCGCCCCTAAATCAGCAGCTTTGAATAGCTCACCCATAGTGGCTGCAGTTGACCCTGTAACATCGTTAGTAGTTAATGCACCATTAACGATGAAAGCGGCCTTACCATCGATAGTAATCTTACCACTAGCATCAGTTTCGAAATTAACGTTACCATTTTTGGATGTGAAGGTACCACTCTGCGTTTTGCCCGCATCAGCCTTCAGTGTATCACCGAAATCTTTACTAGGTGCAGCCGTTGCCACAGTTTTCTTGACTGAAAAATCATTAGATGCCGCATTGTAAGTATAAACATCATCAGCAGCAGCGCCATTTGCTACAGTTACAGAGTCGCCATCTTTAAGATTTTTAAAAGCTTCTTCGGCTGTAAGTTTATTGTGGTCTGTGGTAACGGTATAAGTACCAGCAGCCAAAACACCACCTGCAGCATTAAGATCGCTAACGGTAGCTGCTTTGTTTGCTACAGTACCTTTACCATTCACATTAAAACCGTTCAATCCCAACGTGTCAGATGTTATTTTCTTAAGATCGATTGTAATCGTTTCACCATCATTTGCACCAACCTGAATTTTTAGGCTGTTGTCTTGAGAGAGCACTTTCACGCCGTTAAACTGAGTCTGACCGGAAACACGGTCAATTTCGCTCAGACGCTGGGTGATTTCGTTCTGGATGGAGTCCAGGTCAGACTGGGAGTTGGTGCCGTTGGTTGCCTGAACGGACAGTTCACGCACACGCTGCAGGTTGTTGTTGATTTCGGACAGTGCACCTTCAGTGGTCTGCGCGATGGAGATACCGTCGTTGGCGTTACGGGAAGCCTGGGTCAGGCCTTTAACGTTAGCAGTGAAACGGTTAGCGATCGCCTGACCAGCAGCATCGTCTTTCGCGCTGTTGATACGCAGACCGGAAGACAGACGCTCGATAGCGGAGCTCAGGGAAGACTGAGATTTGTTCAGGTTATTCTGGGTCAACAGCGACAGGCTGTTTGTATTGATGACTTGTGCCATGATCTTTTCCTTATCAATTACAACTTGATGTTATTGGGCTGTTGCCCACGGTTTCTCACCGTAACCCATGTATCGGCACCTTAATTTCGAACTTTAGAAAATTTTTACTTTCCGCCCTCTTTTTTCTTAGCCCCAGAAATACCCGCAATATGCCCCACTATTCTGCGCATTATTTTTACAAAACTATCATTAAACTTTGCGCGCAGATTGCCGATAACCCGCTTAACTACTGTTTGCAATCAAAAGGAATTAGGCATGGCTTCATTTACTTCTCTTGGCGTCGGTTCAAATCTGCCGCTGGATACGTTGCTGAACAACCTGACTATCGCGGAAAAAAAACGCTTAAACCCAATAACTCAACAACAAAGCGATAATACCGCGCGTCTGACCGCCTACGGCACATTAAAAAGTGCACTGGAAAAATTTCAGACTGCGAACACAGCATTAAATAAAGCCGATCTATTCAAAAGCACAACCGTTACCAGCAGCAGTGAAGATCTGAAAGTGACCACCGAAGCGGGGGCGGCACCGGGTATCTATACCATTAGCGTCACCCAACTGGCACAAGCGCAATCTTTAAGAACCAATTCAGCGACTAAGATTGCGTCAACAAAAGACGCGCTGGGTGACAGTTCAGCAGAAATACGCACCATAAAAATTGCGCAGGAAGGCCGTAAAGAGCCACTGGAAATTAAGCTGAATAAAGACCAGACCTCACTGGATGAGATCAGCAAAGCGATAAACGATGCCGATAGCGGAATTTCGGCCAGCATCGTTAAGGTTAAAGATGGCGACTACCAATTGGTACTGACTGCCAGTGAAGGCGAAGCCAATAAAATGACTATCTCCGTTGAGGGAGACAGCAAGCTAAATGACCTGCTGGCGTATGACAGCGAAACCGGTACCGGGAATATGAAGGAACAGGTTAACGCTCAAAATGCGAAGTTAACCGTAAATGGTATCGATATTGAACGTTCCAGTAATAAAATTACCGATGCTCCTCAGGGCGTAGTACTCGATCTGACCAAAAAAGTCACTGACGTTCGAGTCACGGTAACAAAGAATAACGACAAAGCAACCGAAGCCATTAAAGGCTGGGTCGATTCATATAATTCCCTTATCGACACCTTTAATACGCTGACCAAATATAAAGAAGTTGATCCGGGTGCTGAAGCGCAAGACAAAAATAACGGAGCGCTGCTTGGTGACAGTGTTGTTCGTACGATTCAAAGTGGAATTCGTGCACAATTTGCCAACGGTGCCAGTGATGGCGCTTTTAAAACATTAAATGAAATTGGTATTAAGCAGGACGGCGCAACCGGCAAGCTGAAAATTGACGATGATAAGCTGAAAAAAGTCCTGAACGAAAATACAGCCTCCGTGCGTGAACTGCTGGTCGGCGACGGCAAAGAAACCGGTATTACCACCAAAATTGCCACCGAAGTAAAAAGCTACCTGGCTGATGACGGTATTATCGACAGCGCACAAGACAGTATTAACTCAACGCTGAAAAAACTGACTAAACAGTATCTGTCTGTCAGCGCCAGCATTGATGACACGGTGGCGCGTTACACGGCACAGTTTACGCAGTTAGACACCATGATGAGCAAGCTCAACAACACCAGTAACTATCTGAGCCAACAATTTACGGCGATGAATAAATCCTGATAACACGAGGTAAGTATGTATACCGCGAGCGGTACCAAAGCCTATGCACAGGTCAGCATAGAGAGTGGCGTAATGAGCGCCAATCCGCATCAGCTGATTGAAATGTTGTTTGATGGCGCGAACAGCGCCCTCGTGCGCGCTCGCCTGTTTATGCAACAGGGTGATATCGTCGCCAAAGGCGAGGCCTTAAGCAAAGCCATTAACATTATCGACAATGGTCTGAAAGCAGGCCTGGATCAGGAGAATGGCAGTGAAATTGCCACCAACCTGTCCTCGCTGTATGACTATATGATTCGCCGTTTACTGCAAGCTAACTTGCGTAATGATTGTCAGGCCGTTGAAGAAGTCGAAGGGTTGCTCGGCAACATTGCAGAAGCCTGGAAACAGATCTCACCGAAAGCGTCGTCCCAGGAGTCTCGTTAATGACCTCAGCCGTGGAGTTTATCAACCGTTGGCAGCGCATCGCGCTACTCAGTCACTCGCTGCTGGAACTGGCGCAGCGCGGTGAATGGGACCTTTTACTGGAACAGGAAGTTACTTATCTGCAAAGTATTGAAGTGGTCATGGAAGAGCAAACTCCACCGGGCATAACGCGAAGTATTCAGGACTTAGTGGCCGGGTACATTAAACAGACGCTGGATAACGAACAACTGCTCAAAACGTTGTTGC
This sequence comes from Citrobacter sp. Cpo142, assembly GCF_030332425.1. Lineage (NCBI taxonomy): Bacteria > Pseudomonadati > Pseudomonadota > Gammaproteobacteria > Enterobacterales > Enterobacteriaceae > Citrobacter > Citrobacter sp. Cpo142. The sequence continues at coordinate 50,627 of NZ_JAOWHW010000149.1, read as the reverse complement.
AGCAGCGCCTGGATGAACTCAGTAACCTCATCGGTCAGTCGACACGACAAAAGACGTTGAATAACGCCTATGGTCGTCTTTCCGGTATGCTGCTGGTACCCGACGCCCCCACCTCGCCACAATAATTTCCCGTCTCGTCTGAATTATCTTCCATACTCCAGAGGTCGGCCAAACGACTTCTGGAGCACGGAAGATGAAAAATCCCACGTTATTGCAGTACTTCCACTGGTATTACCCTGATGGCGGTCAACTCTGGCCCGAACTTGCCGAACGCGCAGGCGGACTCAATGATATCGGCATCAATATGGTATGGCTGCCCCCCACCTATAAAGGCGCGTCCGGCGGCTATTCCGTTGGCTATGATTCCTACGATCTGTTTGATCTGGGCGAATTCGACCAAAAGGGAACCGTCGCCACCAAATACGGCGATAAAAACCAGTTGCTGGCGGCGATAGACGCGCTAAAACACAATGATATTGCCGTGCTGCTGGACGTGGTGGTTAACCACAAAATGGGCGCAGATGAGAAAGAAAAGATCCGCGTCCAGCGCGTTAACGCTGAGGATCGCACGCAAATAGATGATGAGATTGTCGAGTGCGAGGGCTGGACGCGCTATACCTTCCCTGCCCGCGCTGGCCAGTACTCGCAATTCATTTGGGATTTTAAATGCTTCAGCGGCATTGACCATATCGAGAATCCAACCGAAGACGGGATTTTTAAAATCGTTAACGACTACACTGGCGAAGGCTGGAACGATCAGGTTGATGATGAGTTGGGTAATTTTGATTATCTGATGGGCGAAAACATTGATTTTCGCAATCACGCGGTGACTGAGGAGCTCAAATACTGGGCGCGATGGGTGATGGATCAAACCCATTGCGATGGTTTTCGTTTAGATGCTGTGAAACATATTCCGGCATGGTTTTACAAAGAGTGGATCGAGCACGTGCAGGAAGTGGCACCCAAGCCGCTGTTTATTGTGGCGGAATACTGGTCCCATGAAGTCGATAAGCTGCAAACCTACATTAATCAGGTGGAGGGGAAAACCATGCTGTTCGACGCCCCTTTGCAGATGAAATTCCACGAGGCCTCCCGTCAGGGCCGCGATTACGACATGAGCCAAATTTTCACCGACACTCTGGTGGAGGCCGATCCTTTTCATGCCGTCACGCTGGTCGCCAATCACGACACCCAACCCTTGCAGGCACTCGAAGCCCCCGTCGAACCATGGTTTAAGCCGCTGGCCTATGCGCTGATCCTGTTGCGCGAAAACGGCGTGCCGTCGGTATTTTACCCTGACCTCTACGGAGCGCATTACGAAGACACCGGCGGCGATGGCGAAACCTATCCTATCGACATGCCGATCATTGAACAACTTGATGAACTGATCCTCGCACGCCAGCGCTTCGCGCATGGGGTACAGACGCTCTTTTTCGATCATCCTAACTTTATCGCTTTTAGCCGCAGCGGCACGGACGAGGATCCCGGCTGTGTGGTGGTGTTGTCTAACGGGGATGACGGAGAAAAGACCATCAATCTCGGCGCGAATTATGGCAATAAAACCTGGCGCGACTATCTGGGAAATCGTGAAGAAAGCGTGATCACCGATGAAAACGGCGAAGCGACGTTTTTCTGTAACGGCGGGAGCGTCAGCGTGTGGGTGATTGAAGACGTGTTGTAAAGCTCAACCCCGGTGACCGATGGTTACCGGGGCGTACGGCTTATGGCAGCGGTGTTGCCAGCGGCGTTTTCTTTAACGCGTCAGCACATTCCTGCGTCGGGCGATCCACCCGCTGCAGCGTCATACCGTCATATTCCAGCGTATTGCCTTCGCGCTCGATCTCGTACAGCTCGCGTTTAACCGTCACGTTGGTGAGATCGCCAGAGAGCATCGTCAGTTTCCCCGGCAGCGCGATCACCCGCTGCCACTGGCGACAATCCAGCGTATCGCCCTCTTTCGTTATCACCAGGCTGGCAATCGCTTCCGGGCTGACCAGACTGCGTTGCGGACCTTTTGACTGCCAGTATCCTTCCAGACCGGCTGGCGCTGGCGTTTTCACCACGTCGTTATAATTTTCTACTTCGGCGCATCCGGTAAGCGCCAGAAATACACCAACGATTGCTAATTTTTTCATCATTCATCCTGCATGCGAAGAAAATGGGATTGTGGCATTAAAGGCCTGATGTCGCCAGCCTTTCGGCAGCGTTGAGAAAGATTGATCCAGACGGTGTTACCTCTTATTACTCATAGTCAAAAATTCTGAACGGTGTAGTATCCACACTTCTTGTTACATACCTTCTGAGTTCAGAGGCACAACGCATGTCATGGCAACACTTCAAACAGGCCTGGTTAATTAAATTTTGGGCCCCCGCCCCTGCGGTCATCGCAGCGGGTATTCTCTCTACTTACTATTTCGGCATTACGGGAACCTTCTGGGCCGTTACCGGTGAATTCACCCGTTGGGGTGGTCAAATCCTGCAACTGTTTGGCGTGCACGCCGAAGAGTGGGGATACTACAAGCTGATCCATCTCGAAGGCTCACCCCTGACCCGCATCGACGGCATGATGATCCTCGGTATGTTCGGCGGCTGTTTTGCTGCCGCACTGTGGGCCAACAACGTCAAATTGCGCATGCCGCGCAGTCGGGTGCGCATTATGCAGGCGATAGTCGGCGGGGCGATCGCCGGATTCGGCGCACGGCTGGCAATGGGCTGTAACCTGGCCGCATTCTTCACCGGCATTCCGCAGTTCTCACTTCACGCCTGGTTTTTTGCGCTGGCCACGGCCATTGGCTCCTGGTTTGGTGCACGCTTTACCCTGCTGCCAATATTTCGTATTCCGGTCAAAATGCAGAAAGTCTCCGCCGCTTCGCCGTTGACGCAAAAGCCGGATCAGGCCCGTCGCCGTTTCCGCCTGGGCATGCTGGTGTTTATCGGCATGATCGGCTGGGCGCTACTCACCGCGATGGATAAACCCAAGCTCGGTCTGGCGATGCTGTTCGGCGTCGGGTTTGGTCTGCTGATTGAACGGGCGCAAATCTGCTTCACCTCCGCCTTCCGCGACCTGTGGATTTCCGGTCGCACCCATATGGCAAAAGCGATCATCTTCGGGATGGCGGTCAGCGCCATCGGTATCTTTAGCTACGTGCAACTGGGCGTCGAGCCTAAAATCATGTGGGCGGGTCCAAATGCGGTGATCGGCGGTTTGCTGTTCGGCTTTGGCATCGTTTTAGCGGGCGGATGTGAAACCGGCTGGATGTACCGCGCCGTTGAAGGCCAGGTGCATTACTGGTGGGTTGGTCTGGGCAACGTTATTGGCTCGACCATTCTGGCCTACTACTGGGATGATTTTGCTCCCACGCTCGCCACCAACTGGGACAAAGTGAATCTGCTCAACACCTTCGGTCCGCTCGGCGGTCTGCTGGTGACCTATCTGCTGTTGTTTGCCGCGCTGATGCTCATTATTGGCTGGGAAAAACGTTTCTTCCGTCGCGCAGGGCTGACGCCTGCCAAGGAGTCTGTATGAAAAATATCGTGCCTGATTATCGCCTCGATATGGTCGGCGAACCGTGTCCATATCCGGCTGTAGCCACGCTGGAAGCGATGCCGCAATTAAAGAAAGGTGAAATTCTGGAAGTGGTGAGCGATTGCCCGCAGTCAATCAACAATATTCCACTGGATGCGCGTAATCACGGCTATACGGTGCTGGATATTCAGCAGGATGGCCCAACGATCCGCTATTTGATTCAGAAGTAACTGTTTGCCGGATGGCACTGCGCTTATCCGGCAAACATTCTCTGCACGTTGTCCCTACACCTGCATCGACATCACTTCCTGATAGGCCGACACCAGTTTATTACGCACCTGAATACCCATCTGCATCGATACCGACGCTTTTTGCATATCGGTCATCACATCATTTAACGCAATACCCGGCTCACCCAGGGTAAATTTCTCAGCCTGCGTACGGGACGCGGTTTGCACATCGCTGATCCTGTCTAACGCCGCATGCAGTTGCCCGGCAAAACTCACGGTCGGTTGTGGCTGCATATCCTGCGTTTTTGCTGACATCGCCGTGGCCTGTAACTGGCTGATGACCCCTTCAATCCCCTGTATTGCCGACATTCTGATCCCCTGGATGATTTTTTACGTAGCTGAGATTACCAGTTAGTCAATAAGATAAAGGCGTTAAATAACGATAAAAAACCACGGTTTTTAACGCATAGAAAAATTCGAAACCGCAAATAATGAGACCGTCAATTTTTCGAGTTTGCTGACCCGGGAGTGAGTCTTGTTCCACTTTGCAAAAAACGCCGTCCACGATAAGCCACGAGGTGCGAGATGAGTGCGACAGCATCGACTGCAACCCAGCTTAAACCTCTCGAGTGGTTAAACCGCCTGCGCGCGAATCCCAGAATTCCTTTGATTGTGGCGGGAGCCGCTGCCGTCGCTATCATCGTGGCGATGGTCCTGTGGGCGAAAGCACCTGACTATCGCACGCTGTTCAGCAATCTTTCCGATCAGGATGGTGGCGCGATTGTCACCCAACTGACGCAGATGAACGTTCCCTATCGTTTTACTGAGGGAAGCGGTGCTATAGAAGTTCCTGCCGATAAAGTCCACGAACTGCGTTTACGTCTGGCGCAGCAAGGCCTGCCGAAAGGCGGCGCCGTTGGTTTTGAACTGCTGGATCAAGAAAAGTTTGGTATCAGCCAGTTTAGCGAGCAGGTCAACTACCAGCGTGCGCTGGAAGGTGAATTAGCCCGTACCATTGAAACGCTGGGACCGGTAAAACGCGCCCGCGTGCATCTGGCAATGCCGAAACCGTCGCTGTTTGTGCGTGAGCAAAAAGCGCCTTCAGCCTCCGTGACCGTTAACCTTGAACCGGGTCGCGCACTGGATGAAGGTCAGATCAGTGCAGTTACGCATCTGGTTTCCAGCGCTGTTGCAGGCTTGCCACCGGGCAACGTTACGCTGGTCGACCAGGCGGGTCATCTGTTAACTCAGTCAAACACCAGCAGCCGCGATCTTAACGATGCGCAGTTGAAATACGCCAGCGATGTCGAAGGCCGCGTTCAACGTCGTATCGAATCGATCCTGTCGCCGATTGTCGGCAACGGTAACGTACATGCGCAGGTCACCGCGCAGCTGGATTTTGCTAATAAAGAGCAAACCGAAGAACAGTACCGTCCAAACGGTGATGATTCCCAGGCCGTGCTGCGTTCACGCCAGTTAAACATCAGCGAGCAGATAGGGAGCGGAGCACCGGGCGGCGTACCGGGCGCATTGTCTAATCAACCAGCACCGGCGAATACCGCGCCAATCGCCAACCCTCCGGCTAATCAGCAAAATGCGCAAACCACGCAGACGGCAAATAACAACAATAATGCCGGTCCACGCAGTACGCAGCGCAATGAAACCAGCAACTATGAAGTCGACCGTACCATTCGCCACACCAAAATGAACGTCGGCGATGTGCAGCGTCTCTCGGTGGCTGTGGTGGTCAACTATAAAACGTTGCCGGACGGCAAACCGCTGCCGTTAACCGCCGATCAGATGAAACAGATTGAGGACCTGACCCGCGAAGCGATGGGCTTCTCCGACAAACGTGGCGATACCCTGAACGTGGTGAACTCTCCGTTCACGGCGACCGACGATTCCATTGGCGAGCTGCCGTTCTGGAAACAGCCGTTCTTTATTGATCAGTTGATGACCGCAGGCCGTTGGTTGCTGGTTCTGCTAGTTGCCTGGATCCTGTGGCGCAAAGCTGTTCGCCCGCAGTTGGTTCGCCGCAGCGAAGAAGCAAAAGCGGTACAAGAACAAACGCGTATCCGTCAGGAAACCGAAGAGGCGGTAGAAGTTCGCCTCAGCAAAGACGAACAGACCCAGCAGCGTCGTACGAATCAGCGTCTGGGTGCAGAAGTGATGAGCCAGCGTATTCGTGAAATGTCAGATAACGATCCGCGCGTCGTGGCGCTGGTCATTCGCCAGTGGATGAGTAACGATCATGAGTAATGCCCTTACCGGTACCGATAAAAGCGTCATCCTGCTGATGACCATTGGCGAAGATCGCGCGGCAGAGGTGTTTAAACACCTTTCCACGCGCGAGGTTCAGGCGCTGAGTACAGCGATGGCGAACGTACGCCAGATCTCCAACAAACAGTTGACGGAAGTGCTGGCCGAGTTTGAGCAAGAAGCAGAACAGTTTGCCGCGCTGAATATCAACGCCAACGAATATCTGCGCTCCGTGCTGGTGAAAGCGCTGGGCGAGGAACGCGCCTCCAGCCTGCTGGAAGATATTCTGGAAACCCGCGATACCACCAGCGGCATTGAAACGCTCAACTTTATGGAGCCGCAAAGCGCCGCCGACCTTATCCGCGACGAGCATCCGCAGATTATCGCCACCATTCTGGTACACCTCAAACGGGGCCAGGCCGCCGATATTCTGGCGCTGTTCGACGAGCGTTTACGTCACGACGTGATGCTGCGTATCGCCACCTTCGGCGGCGTGCAGCCTGCCGCGCTGGCAGAACTGACCGAGGTACTGAACGGTCTGCTCGATGGACAGAACCTCAAGCGCAGCAAAATGGGCGGCGTGAGAACGGCGGCAGAAATTATCAACCTGATGAAAACCCAGCAGGAAGAAGCGGTTATTACCGCCGTACGCGAATTCGACGGCGAACTGGCGCAGAAAATTATCGACGAGATGTTCCTGTTCGAAAACCTGGTGGAAGTCGACGATCGCAGTATCCAGCGTCTGCTGCAGGAAGTGGATTCCGAATCGCTGCTGATTGCGCTGAAAGGTGCCGAACAGCCACTACGCGAGAAGTTCCTGCGCAACATGTCGCAACGTGCTGCCGATATTCTGCGCGACGACCTTGCCAACCGCGGTCCGGTGCGCTTGTCGCAGGTGGAAAACGAACAGAAAGCGATTCTGCTTATTGTGCGTCGTCTGGCGGAAACCGGCGAGATGGTGATCGGCAGCGGCGAGGATACCTATGTCTAACGAACTGCCGTGGAAAGTCTGGACTCCGGACGATCTCGCCCCACCAATGGCAGAGTTCGTGCTGGCTGACCACAGCGAAACGCCGCTGTCCGAAGAGACGGAAGAACCCGAGCTTTCAGCAGAGCAACAGCTTGAACAACAGCTCGCACAGCTGCAAATGCAGGCCCATGAGCAAGGGTATAACGCGGGGCTGGCGGAAGGTCGACAAAAGGGTCATGAACAAGGCTATCAGGAAGGTCTGAGCCAGGGGCTGGAGCAAGGCCAGAACCAGGCGCGCGCGCAGCATGCGCCGATCCATGCCCGCATGCAGCAGTTGGTGAGCGAGTTTCAGAATACGCTGGACGCACTGGACAGCGTCATTGCCTCGCGCCTGATGCAAATGGCGCTGGAAGCTGCGCGTCAGGTGATTGGTCAGACGCCTATCGTGGATAACGCTGCGCTGATTAAGCAGATTCAACAGTTATTGCAACAGGAACCGCTGTTTAGCGGTAAACCGCAGCTACGTGTACATCCGGACGATCTCCAGCGTGTTGAGGAGATGCTCGGTGCCACGCTCAGCCTGCACGGCTGGCGGCTGCGCGGCGATCCCACGCTGCATCACGGCGGTTGTAAAGTCTCAGCAGACGAAGGCGATCTGGATGCCAGCGTCGCCACTCGCTGGCAAGAACTCTGCCGTCTGGCAGCGCCGGGAGTCGTGTAATGACCACTCGCCTGACTCGCTGGCTCAATACGCTGGACAACTTCGAAGAGAAAATGTCGCTGCTGCCTGCGGTGCGTCGTTACGGTCGCCTGACCCGCGCCACCGGGCTGGTGCTGGAAGCCACGGGGTTACAGCTGCCGTTGGGTGCCACCTGCGTCATTGAACGCCAGGATGGCAACGAAACCCAGGAAGTTGAAAGCGAAGTCGTAGGCTTTAACGGTCAACGTCTGTTTCTGATGCCGCTCGAAGAGGTCGAAGGCGTTCTGCCCGGCGCGCGCGTCTACGCGAAGAACATTGCCGGAGAAGGTCTGCAAAGCGGGAAGCAATTACCGCTTGGCCCTGCTCTGCTGGGGCGTGTGCTGGACGGCAGCGGCAAACCGCTCGACGGACTGCCCGCCCCGGACACCACCGAAACCGGCGCGCTGATTACACCGCCGTTTAACCCGCTGCAACGTACCGCAATAGAACACGTCCTGGATACCGGCGTACGCCCCATCAACGCGTTGTTAACCGTAGGTCGCGGCCAGCGTATGGGACTTTTCGCAGGCTCCGGCGTCGGTAAAAGCGTCCTGCTCGGCATGATGGCGCGCTATACCCAGGCCGACGTCATCGTCGTGGGCCTGATTGGCGAGCGTGGTCGCGAAGTTAAAGATTTTATTGAAAATATTCTCGGCGCTGACGGTCGCGCACGCTCGGTAGTGATTGCCGCTCCGGCGGATGTCTCGCCGCTGTTACGTATGCAAGGCGCGGCCTACGCCACGCGCATCGCCGAAGATTTCCGCGATCGTGGACAGCACGTATTGCTGATTATGGATTCCCTCACCCGCTATGCGATGGCGCAACGTGAGATAGCCCTGGCGATCGGCGAGCCGCCGGCGACTAAAGGTTATCCGCCGTCAGTATTCGCCAAATTACCGGCGCTGGTTGAACGGGCCGGGAACGGTATCCACGGCGGCGGTTCAGTTACCGCGTTTTATACAGTACTGACCGAGGGTGACGACCAGCAGGACCCGATTGCCGATTCCGCGCGCGCGATACTGGACGGGCACATCGTGCTGTCTCGTCATTTAGCCGAAGCGGGTCACTATCCGGCCATCGATATTGAAGCCTCGATCAGCCGCGCCATGACCGCGCTCATTAGTGAAAAACACTATGCACGGGTACGTAACTTTAAACAGCTGCTGTCCAGCTTCCAGCGTAACCGCGATCTGGTCAGCGTGGGGGCGTATGCCAAAGGCAGCGATCCGATGCTGGATAAAGCCATCGCCTTATGGCCACAGCTGGAAGCGTTCTTACAGCAAGGCATCTTTGAACGGGCTGACTGGGAAGATTCTCTACAAGCTTTGGAACTGATTTTCCCTGGTGTGTGATTAAGCAGGAGAGCATAGGTCATGGCACAACATGGTGCGTTAGCAACACTGAAAGACCTGGCTGAAAAAGAGGTAGATGACGCCGCTGTCTTATTAGGAGAGATGCGTCGTGGCTGTCAGCAGGCGGAAGAACAGTTAAAAATGCTGATCGATTATCAGCATGAGTATCGCAACAATCTGAATACCGATATGGGCCAGGGTATTACCAGCAATCGCTGGATTAACTACCAGCAATTTATTCAGACGCTGGAAAAAGCGATTGAGCAACACCGCCAACAGCTCAATCAGTGGACGCAAAAAGTGGACATGGCTTTGAACAGTTGGCGCGACAAAAAACAACGATTACAGGCGTGGCAGACGTTGCAGGACAGACAAACCTCGGCGGCGTTACTAGCCGAAAACCGTCTGGATCAGAAAAAAATGGATGAATTTGCTCAGCGCGCAGCTATGAGGAAACCCGAATGATTACTTTACCCCAACTGGTTACCACCGACACCGACGTAGCCGCAGGTCTTCAGTCAGGCAAAGCGGTAGATTCACCCGAGGATTTTTTAGCGCTGCTGGCTGGCGCATTAGGCGCGGGCGACGCGCAAGGTAAAGACGCACCTCTGTCGCTTGCCGACTTACAGGTGGCCAGCAGTAAGCTGCAAAAAGGGTTACTGCAAAAAAATGGCGATGCCGCGCAGTCGGTCAAATTAACCGATCTGTTGGCGCAACAGGAGCTACAAACCGAGGCTTCTCTTGCCGACATGACGGACGCTCAGCAACTGTTGTCTGCTCTCACACCTTCACTAAAAGCTAATGCCTTGACGACACTGGGCAAAGTTGCTCAGCAGGACGAAAAAAACACCACGCTGAGTGATGACGATCTCGCCAATCTGAGCGCGTTGTTCGCCATGCTGCCAGGACAACCGCTGGCTACGCCTGCCGTCGACAGCGCACCAGCCCCAGTTGATGCCACGCTTTCGGCGTTGTCACGTGGCGCTGCACACGGTGCTATCGCCGATAACGCTGGCGAATTGCTGGCGGGTGATGCCAAAAAAGGCAAAGCGGATGTCACGGTTGCTGGCGGTGGTGCAAATCAAGTAAACAATCCAACATTAACCCCGCTGACGGCGGCGGCGAACGCCAGAGCTGAAATCGACAGCACCCCGTCACCAACCAGCATTGGCATGACTGCGGCCCCGCTAAGTGGTCCGCAAACACACGCACAACCGTTACCGACGGCCGCGCCGGTGTTAAGCGCTCCGTTAGGTAGCCATGAATGGCAGCAATCGCTGAGCCAGCACGTCACATTGTTCACGCGCCAGGGCCAGCAAAGCGCAGAGCTGCGTCTGCATCCGCAGGACCTGGGTCAGGTACATATTTCCCTCAAGATGGACGACAACCTCGCACAGTTGCAAATGGTTTCACCGCACAGTCACGTGCGCGCCGCACTGGAAGCCGCATTACCGATGCTGCGTACGCAGTTGGCTGAAAGCGGGATCCAACTGGGGCAAAGCAACATCAGCAGTGAAAGCTTCGCCGGACAACAGCAGTCTTCCGGGCAGCAACAGCAGGCGGGTCGCGCTCAAGGACAAGACATTTTTGCTGCTGAAGATGACGCAATACTGGCAACCCCAGCCTCACTGCAAGCCGCTGCCCGCGGCGATGGCGCAGTAGACATCTTCGCCTAACGCCAGAGGTAGCATGATTATCCGCGTCTTTTCCACGCTTTGTCGTGGACAGGACACGGGATAATCAGCCCATAAGCTGTACCGAAACAGGAAGCCCGTATCTGATGACTGACTCCGCGATTAACAAAAAAAGTAAACGCGCTATTTGGATCCCTCTGCTGGTATTAATTACCCTCGCCGCCTGCGCAACTGCGGGTTATAGCTACTGGCGCATGCAGCAGCAGCCGTCCGCCAGCGTCAAAGCGGAACCGCCTCCACCGCCAGCCCCGGTGTTCTTTGCGCTGGATACCTTTACCGTCAATCTGGGTGATGCAGACCGTGTGCTGTATATCGGTATCACGTTGCGCATGAAAGATGAGGCGACACGTTCACGTCTTAATGAATATCTGCCGGAAGTGCGCAGCCGCTTGCTGCTGCTGTTCTCTCGTCAGAATGCAGCCACACTCGCCACCGAGGAAGGTAAGCAACAGCTGATTACCGCCATCAAAGAGACGCTGGCGACTCCGCTCGTTGTTGGGCAGCCGAAACAGGTTGTCACCGACGTTCTTTATACAGCTTTTATTCTGCGGTAAAGACATGGGCGACAGTATTCTTTCTCAGGCTGAAATCGACGCATTGCTCAACGGCGATAGCGAAACCAAAGACGAACCCATTTCAGGTATCGCAAAAGAAAGCGATATTCGTCCTTATGATCCCAACACTCAGCGTCGCGTGGTACGTGAGCGTTTACAGGCGTTGGAGATCATTAACGAACGCTTTGCGCGCCAGTTCCGTATGGGGTTATTTAACCTGTTGCGCCGTAGCCCGGATATTACCGTGGGTGCGATCCGTATCCAGCCATACCATGAATTTGCGCGCAACTTACCGGTTCCGACCAACCTGAACTTAATCCACCTGAAGCCGCTGCGCGGTACGGGTCTGGTGGTGTTCTCACCGAGTCTGGTATTTATCGCCGTAGACAACCTGTTTGGCGGTGACGGTCGTTTCCCGACGAAAGTCGAAGGTCGCGAATTTACACACACGGAACAGCGCGTTATCAACCGCATGCTGAAGCTGGCGCTGGAAAGCTATAGCGACGCGTGGAAGGCCATCAACCCACTGGAAGTGGAATACGTTCGTTCCGAGATGCAGGTGAAATTTACCAATATCACCACCTCTCCGAACGACATCGTGGTGAATACCCCGTTCCACGTTGAAATTGGCAACCTGACCGGTGAATTTAACATCTGTCTGCCATTCAGCATGATTGAACCACTGCGTGAGCTGCTGGTGAATCCGCCGCTGGAAAACTCACGTAATGAAGATCAGAACTGGCGCAATAATCTGGTGCGTCAGGTTCAGCATTCTGAGCTGGAGCTGGTGGCAAACTTTGCCGACATTCCGCTGCGGCTATCCCAGATTTTAAAACTGAAACCCGGCGATGTACTGCCGATTGAAAAACCCGACCGCATTATTGCTCATGTGGACGGCGTGCCTGTGCTGACCAGCCAGTATGGCACCGTAAACGGTCAGTATGCGTTACGCGTAGAACATCTGATAAACCCGATTTTGAATTCGCTGAATGAGGAACAGCCCAAATGAGTGATATGAATAATCCGTCCGATGAGAACACTGGCGCATTGGACGATCTGTGGGCTGACGCGTTAAACGAGCAAAAAACCACGCCCACCAAAAGTGCGGCCGATGCGGTATTCCAGCAGTTAGGTGGCGGCGACGTCAGCGGTGCTTTGCAGGACATCGACCTGATCATGGACATTCCGGTCAAGCTGACCGTCGAACTGGGCCGTACCCGCATGACCATCAAAGAGCTGCTGCGTCTGACGCAGGGTTCGGTTGTCGCACTGGATGGTCTGGCAGGCGAACCGCTGGATATTCTGATCAACGGTTATCTGATTGCGCAGGGCGAAGTCGTCGTAGTTGCGGATAAATACGGTGTGCGTATCACTGACATTATCACCCCGTCTGAACGTATGCGCCGTCTGAGCCGTTAATCATGAATACCCAGGCTACTGTTTCTCAACCCGCCGCCGTTCCCGGCTCACCGCTGGTGCAGGTAAGCGGCGCGCTGCTCGGGATCATCGTCTTGATCCTGGCGGCGGCCTGGGTCATTAAACGTCTAGGGTTTGCCCCCAAAAGTGCCGGTACGCGCGGGTTGAAAGTTACGGCCAGCACCTCACTGGGTCCACGTGAGCGCGTGGTGATTGTCGAGGTCGAAGATGCCCGTCTGGTACTTGGCGTCACAGCCTCGCAGATTAACGTCCTGCACACCCTGCCCCCGGCACCTGCCTATGCAGAAGAAAAAACGGCCTCCCCTGCGGATTTCCAGGCCATGATGAAGAGTTTGCTGAAGCGTCCTGGGAGATCCTGATGCGCTGTTTGTTATCCCTTACGCTGGCAGGCTTGTGGCTTTTCAGCCCCGTTGCCCTCGCCCAACTCCCGGGTCTGGTCAGTCAGCCGTTGCCGGGCGGCGGACAAAACTGGACGTTGCCCGTGCAGACGCTGGTGTTCATCACCTCGCTGACGTTCCTGCCTGCAATTTTACTGATGATGACCAGCTTCACCCGCATCATCATCGTTTTCGGTCTACTGCGAAATGCGCTGGGTACCCCCTCTGCACCGCCTAACCAGGTGCTCCTGGGCCTGGCGCTCTTTTTGACCTTTTTCATCATGTCGCCGGTGATCGATAAAATCTACGTTGACGCATACCAACCGTTCAGCGAAGAGAAGATCTCCATGCAGGAAGCAATGGAGAAAGGCGCCCAGCCGCTGCGTGAGTTTATGTTGCGCCAGACCCGTGAAGCCGATCTGGCACTCTTCGCGCGCTTAGCAAACAGCGGTCCGTTACAGGGACCAGAAGCCGTGCCGATGCGAATTTTGCTGCCTGCTTATGTCACCAGTGAGTTGAAAACAGCATTCCAGATAGGCTTTACCATTTTTATCCCGTTTCTGATTATCGACCTGGTGATTGCCAGCGTGCTGATGGCGCTCGGGATGATGATGGTACCGCCCGCCACAATCGCGTTGCCGTTCAAGCTGATGCTGTTTGTGTTGGTAGACGGTTGGCAGCTGCTTGTCGGCTCGCTGGCACAAAGCTTTTACAGTTAGAGGCGCGAAATGACTCCTGAATCGGTCATGATGATGGGCACAGAGGCGATGAAAGTCGCCCTGGCCCTTGCTGCGCCTTTGCTGTTGGTCGCTCTGGTCACAGGTCTTATCATCAGTATTCTGCAGGCGGCGACCCAGATTAACGAAATGACGCTGTCCTTCATCCCCAAAATTGTCGCGGTGTTTATTGCCATCATTGTTGCTGGCCCGTGGATGCTTAACCTGCTGCTCGACTACGTGCGTACGCTGTTCAGCAATATCCCCTATATCATCGGGTAGACAACGTTATGTTGCAGGTGTCCAGCGTTGAGTGGCTCCACTGGCTGAATTTATACTTCTGGCCTTTGCTGCGCATACTGGCGCTCATCTCAACGGCCCCCATCCTCAGTGAACGAGCCATCCCTAAACGGGTAAAGCTGGGGCTGGGATTGATGATTACCGTCGTTATTGCCCCGTCGATTCCCGCCGTTGACGTCCCCATCTTTTCTGTTGGCGCGCTTTGGCAGGCAATGCAACAAATCCTGATCGGTATCGCTTTAGGCTTCACCATGCAGTTTGCGTTTGCCGCAGTACGTACCGCCGGGGAATTAATTGGCCTGCAAATGGGCCTTTCCTTCGCGACGTTCTTCGATCCCGGTAGCCGTCTGAATATGCCGGTACTGGCTCGACTGATCGACATGCTCGCCATGCTGCTGTTCCTGACCTTTAACGGCCATTTATGGCTGATATCGCTGCTGGTAGATACTTTTCATACTCTGCCCATCGGCGGCAATCCGGTGAACAGCAATGCGTTTCTTGCACTGGCACGGGCGGGCAGCCTGATTTTCCTCAACGGGCTAATGCTGGCCCTACCGGTAATGACGCTGCTGCTCACGCTGAACCTCGCACTTGGTTTGTTAAATCGCATGGCGCCACAGCTGTCGGTTTTCGTCATCGGCTTTCCTCTCACTCTGACCGTAGGTATTTCACTAATGGCGGCGCTAATGCCATTAATTGCGCCATTCTGCGAACGATTATTCAGTGAAATTTTTAATTTACTGGCCGATATCGTCAGCGAAATGCCTGGAAAATAATAACCCTTATTTTTTATCCTGTTTTACTAAGGATTGTCCTAAATTTAAAAAGTGACAACATCCACCAGGATATCTCTGTCGCGGCTTATTTGTTTTTGCCTCACTCACATAACGCAACATTCACTTTACTTTAAGATGTTTCCTGGCAAATTATACGCAACTTTACGGGATAGTAAATTCGCCTGAAAAACAGCGAAAGCGTCATCTTGGGTCGTTATTATTCCGTTTAGTTGTGATGAAATAATCAGGTAAGGGGAATTATCGTTACGCATTGAGTGAGGGCATGCCATGTCAACGATTATTATGGATTTATGCAGTTACACCCGACTAGGGTTAACCGGATATCTGGTAAGTCGGGGAGTGAAAAAAAGGGAAATCAACAACATTTCCAACGTTGATGAACTCAGTCTCGCCTGTGTCTCTCAACAACCTGCTGTGGTGTTTATTAATGAGGACTGCTTTATCCACGATCCTGCTAATAGCCAGCAAATAAAGCAAATCATTAATCAGCATCCCAGCACATTATTTATTGTGTTTATGGCAATTGCCAACGTGCATTTTGATGAATATCTACTCGTCAGAAAAAATTTATTGATTAGTTCTAAATCGATTAAACCTGACTCACTGGATAAACTACTTGGCGATATTCTGAAAAAGGAAGTAGATATTGCTATTGATGTGAATCTGCCGACATTATCATTAAGTCGAACCGAATCCAGCATGCTGCGTATGTGGATGGAGGGTCAGGGAACAATACAGATATCAGATCAAATGAATATCAAAGCCAAGACGGTGTCATCCCATAAGGGGAATATAAAACGAAAGATTAAAACGCATAATAAGCAAGTTATCTATCACGTTGTGAGGCTTACGGATAACGTCACCAATGGTATCTTTGTGAATATGCGCTAAGACGTTCTGACTGGTGGCGACTCCACCAGTCAGAATCAAACAGCAGAACTCATGTCACTCCACTTTTTCCACAAAGATACCATCCTGATGACCTGATTCATTAAAGAACCAGATACCGAGCGGGTAGTCTTCCAGCGAAACCAGGTACATGGTGCCTTCACTAAACTCTTCGATTGCCAGTACCACGCCCGGTCGACGAGGACCGCCGTCCGTTTTGACTGTGACCCGATCATTCACCTTCATAGTTTTCCTCCTGTGGCTTTGTGCCAGTGTAGAACAAATTCCTTTTTCTGGCAGCGCTGTGCACGCGCGATTGCGGGTTTTATCGACGGTCTATACTTAAGTTGTGCGTATCTGATGTTTGGGTACGCTCCCCCGGTATCCTTAACGGTTGAGAGGTATGAGGATGAAAACCGCGAAAGAGTACAGCGATACGGCCAAACGTGAAGTCAGCGTCGATGTCGACGCGCTGCTAAAGGCAATCAACGAAATCTGCGAGAGTGAAATTCATCGTAGCCAGGATGACCCGGAGCGCGTCAGCGTTGACGGGCGTGATTACCATACATGGCATGAACTGGCCGATGCGTTCGAGCTTGATATCCATGACTTTAGCGTGTCGGAGATCAATCGCTGACTGAGGGCGAAAAAAATCCCGGCCCTTATCGGGTCGGGATCAAGCTTGCTTATGCAAGAAGCACTTGTAAATTCGTTACACCAGAAAATCTGATGTGAACCAAACCTTATCTGCAATTTTTTTGCCTGACAAGTAAATAATTCTCACCGGAATGATAAATATAACTAATGGGTGAGAGATCACCAGGTTACGGTCGAGCCAAATGTTCAGGCATCCTGGGAGAGCTGTCTTCGCTCGCCAGGCACCACCAGTTCATCTTCACGGAATGCTTCCCGTTTAACGCCAAAGCCGTCGTACCAGCGACACTCCACCATTCCGCTGGCATACCCGGTAACGATCATACGTGGGCCACCCTCTTTGGAGGTGACTTCCTCACTGACAGAAAAGACCATACCTGCCTCCTGTATCAAGAGAAACCTTTACACCTTAGATGACAAAGAGGCGTTTTGCGTAATCAGTCCTGTAACAATTAGTGCGAAACTCCGCGCACTCTGGCGACAGCTTTTACCAGCAGAACGACAATCCCACCGATGATAAAGCCGAGCACCAGGTTAAGCAGGGTCGGAAGCATTAGCGAAATCAATGTACTTTGCTGCTGAGCAAAATGTTCAATCGCATGATGCAGCGGCGATATTCCGTGTACCACAATGCCGCCTCCCACTAAAAACATCGCCAGCGTGCCGACCACAGAAAGTGTTTTCATAAGCCAGGGGGCAACCACCAGCAACCCTTTGCCCAGCGACTGGGCAAGCAGGCTACGCTTTTCTGCCAACCAG
Source organism: Citrobacter sp. Cpo142 (assembly GCF_030332425.1). Classification (NCBI taxonomy): domain Bacteria; kingdom Pseudomonadati; phylum Pseudomonadota; class Gammaproteobacteria; order Enterobacterales; family Enterobacteriaceae; genus Citrobacter; species Citrobacter sp. Cpo142. The sequence continues at coordinate 33,375 of NZ_JAOWHW010000149.1, read as the reverse complement.
TACCCAATGTCGTCAAGCTTAACGATAATCCCAACCAGGCCATACACGCCCACGGTCACCACTAACGCGATACCAGATAGTACCAACACCTGATTCAGCAAGGGCGCGTCCGCGACAATACCCAGCGTAATTGCGACAATCTCGGCAGACAAAATGAAGTCGGTACGTATTGCCCCTTTGATTTTATCTTTCTCAAAGGTGAGTGGATCCTGTGCGGCCAGAGCAGTCAGACGCTGCTGACGCTCTTCCGGGCTTTCTTTGTGCTTACGCGCCTCCAGGGTATGCAGAACCTTTTCCACCCCTTCAAAACAGAGAAACGCACCGCCTACCATTAATAAGGGGGTGATCGCCCAAGGAATAAATGCGCTTATCAATAATGCCAACGGCACCAGAATAACTTTGTTAACAAACGATCCTTTCGCCACGCTCCAGACTACCGGGAGTTCACGGTTAGCCCGCACGCCCGACACCTGCTGCGCATTAAGCGACAGATCATCCCCCAGCACGCCCGCGGTTTTTTTCGCGGCCAGTTTTCCCATCACTGAAATATCATCCAGCAGCGTGGCGATATCATCGAGTAAGGTCAGTAAGCTACTTCCTGCCAAAATTTTCACCCTCAATATTATTTTTTTGCAGTCATAAGTATGAAGTAAAACACGCCATGCTGAAACTGACCTTTCTGGTCAACAAGTTTTTAACATCAACACGTAATTATAAATCTCGCCAGTAAGATAGTTTTGACGTTTACTATGTTGCACCTTTTTATTTCCACCGTGAGGGATTATGCGTTTCAGGCAATTGTTACCGCTTTTCAGTGCGCTATTCGCGCTGTACATCATTTGGGGTTCCACGTACTTCGTTATTCGCATTGGCGTTGAAAGCTGGCCGCCGTTAATGATGGCAGCCGTACGTTTTCTCTCCGCGGGAATTTTATTAACAAGTTTCTTACTTATTCGTGGGCATAAGCTGCCCCCCTTACGCCTAATCTTGAACGCCGCGCTAATTGGTATCCTGCTGCTGGCTGTGGGTAATGGGCTGGTCACCGTCGCAGAACATCAAAATGTCCCTTCTGGTATTGCCGCCGTGGTGGTCGCCACCGTCCCGCTATTTACGCTGTGTTTTAGCCACTTTTTTGGCATCAAAACGCGCAAGCTGGAATGGTTGGGGATAGCGATTGGGCTAGCAGGGATCATCATGCTAAACAGCGGAGGCAATTTAAGTGGCAATCCGTGGGGCGCTATTTTAATCCTGATCGGTTCGATAAGCTGGGCGTTTGGCTCAGTGTACGGTTCACGCATTACGCTACCCGTTGGCATGATGGCCGGAGCCATTGAAATGTTAGCCGCCGGTATTGTACTGATGTGCGCATCGTTACTCTCCGGGGAAAAACTGACCACCATGCCAACATTTTCAGGCTTTATGGCGGTGGCTTACCTGGCCCTGTTTGGTTCCATTATTGCCATTAATGCGTATATGTTCCTGATCCGCAATGTCAGCCCGGCGCTAGCCACCAGCTATGCCTACGTCAATCCGGTTGTTGCCGTGCTGTTAGGTACCGGTCTGGGGGGAGAAAGACTGGCTCCTATCGAATGGCTGGCACTCGGCGTGATCGTGTTTGCTGTGGTGCTGGTGACGTTGGGGAAATACCTGTTCCCTGTTAAAGCGGATGCCGTTGCTACCCCGTCGGAAAAAACGTTACAGTAAATGAATACCGAGAGTGTCGATCTGCGCGGTGTCACCACCGCCGCAGATCCACTCGATGACACGTTCAGATAACGCTTCATCGTCCAGCTTTTCGCGACCACGCAGGGCACACTCCCAGACAATCAGTACGCGCCAGCCCAGAACCTGCAACTTTTCACAATCCCGCGCATCGCGCTGGACATTTTTGCCTATTTTTTCCAGCCAGAATTCCGTTCGTGTCGCGGGGACTTTAAACAAATAGCAATCGTGGTGGTGCCAGAAACAGCCGTGAGTAAAAATCACACAATGATAATCATCCACCACAAAATCGGGGCGACCGGGTAACGTCCCATCCTGCACGCGAAACGTTACCCCCTGCTCTGTCAGCACGCTGGCAAGGCGTTTTTCAATTGCGGTATCGCGGGTAGCTATCGCCCGCATATTTTTACTGCGTATTGCTTTATCGTGAACGTCCGCCACGCTGATTCTCTTTCTCGCGAATAGCAACTGCCTGCCTGATTTTCGGCTCCAGCAGCCTGGCCACCGCCGCAAATGCCGGAACGACCACCGAATTACCAAACTGGCGATAAGCCTGGGTATCCGACACGGGGATCCTGAACTGATAGCCCTGCGGAGATTCAAACCCCATCAGACGCGCGCACTCTCTGGGCGTAAGTCTGCGTGGGCGGTGTCGCTGATTCTGCGGATCGTCAAAATCTTTTTCACCCAGCGCCATATCCCAGCCACGGTCAATCAGGATCTCCGCCCCATCCTTATAATAACGCGCAGATAATGTGCGCGTTACGCTATCAGGGTTACCGGGATACACCATGCCATAGCCAAATCCATTGCCCCGCGCCTGATGCTTTTTCGCATAGCGATAGAGGTATTTCCACAGCACCGGCGTCAGCACATATTTCGCATCGACGGTCGGCTCAAGCAGTTCCGCCAGCGTGGTACGCCGCGGCGGATAACGCGTGACGATATCCCGCAGCGTGAAGTCTGATTTCAGATTTAGATCGCGTCGGAAGCCGACAAGCACGATACGTTCGCGATGCTGAGGCAAAAAATGTTGCCCATCGATAATTTTCGGATCGTCCGGACCGTTATCCGCCGCATCCGCCACGTCATAACCCAGCTCGTCCAGCGTTTGCATAATGATGCGAAACGTTTTGCCCTGATCGTGACTCTTCAGGTTTTTGACGTTTTCGAGCACAAATATGGCTGGCCGACGCGCATCGATAATGCGCACCACGTCAAAAAATAGCGTGCCTTGCGTATCACAGGCGAAACCATGGGCCCGCCCTAACGCGTTTTTCTTTGATACACCAGCCAGAGAAAATGGCTGGCAAGGGAATCCGGCCAACAGCACGTCGTGTTCAGGAACATGCTGGCGAATATGTTCTGCCGCCTGCTGGTCACTCACCCCGTCATGATGGCTGAGTGTGATATCACGAATATCTTCATTAAAGCGGTGTTGGAGCGGATCGCAGTAGTTGTTCGCTTTATAGGTGCGCACCGCATGCTTGTTCCACTCACTGGTAAACACGCACTGCCCGCCAATCGCTTCAAAGCCGCGACGAATACCGCCAATGCCAGCAAAAAGATCGATAAAGCGAAAGGCATAGTGCGGATGATGCGCAGGTGGTTTCGGCAACAAAGTATTCAGATGAATGAGCTCCCGGTCGCTGAGGCGATGCCATGTTTCATTAGCAACCACTCGCTTAAAGATGGCCGGGCTCCAGCGGTTCTCGCCAACGCCATTCAGATGAGCAACCAGCGTTTTCACGTCATATATTTCAAGCAACTTGGCCAACATCACCTGCACGTCGGTCTCGTTTTCATCTGTCATCGGGTTCATGGAGCCTGCTACTGAAAAATTATCCTGCATACATTTAACCGGCAGAAATGGATAACCGACAGATTAACATAAATTAGCACGGTTGACGTTTCAGCCGTATTGACGACTAGCGCGCTTTAAAGGGTTGAATCGCGTCAAGATCCAGCATTTCGTATTCTCCTTTTAACTCCGCACTCAGCTTCGCCATATACGTCAGTAAAAAATCCGCATTATGTTGTGCCAAATGCCGCCCTCGTTCGGTTTGCATCGTCAACGGCAACGTCAATAACTTGGTCTGGAAGTGATCGAGCGCGTACTGTTTATCGTCAAGGCTACGCTTGCGGGCAAACGGATCTTCCGCATCAAACAGCGCAACCCCTAACGCCCCTGAAACGGCAAATACGCGCGCTAAACCAATTGCACCCAGCGCCTCAAGCCGGTCTGCATCCTGCACGATTTTCGCTTCAAGGGTTTCTGGCGCGATTTTGGCGCTAAAACTGTGCGCCTCAATGGCATGACACACTGCCGATAACCGCTGTCGTGGAAAATCCGGAAAATCGCGCATCAAAACGCGACGTGTTTCCAGAGCTGCCAGTACCGACGAACGATAACGCTCAGGATGGTTCTTCGGCAGGCTGACGAGATCGTGGAAGTAGCATGCGGTCAGCACCACCAGCCAGTCCACGGGGGCATCTGTACCCAGCTTTTGCGCCGTCATCCACACACGTCGAAAGTGAAAGATGTCATGTGCAGCATCTTGTCCGGAATGGTTATCAGCTAACCAGGCTTCAAATTGCGACTGCCAGTCGTGCAGTTCCATGCTATCTCCCTTTGTAGAAAGAAAATCACCTTAGCAACAATTATCATTGCAAACCACTGCCTGCCCCATCACATAATTATTTTTTATTATCACACCGAAAACAAAACCCTCATGAATTTATAAAACCCAAAATCTCAATATCGACAAATATATTATATGAATAACAAAAACAAATTCTCATGACAAATAAAATGCACTCCAAAAATAAATAATGCACCATACATAATATATTGATTAAAATGATTTATTTTACAAATGACAATGTAATACACATACATTCAAAGTTATAAAAAGGCACTTAAGAAACATTTGGAAATATTTTAAATACATTTGTTACATGTTATATTTTAAATTAAATGAACTTCATAGATAGTATCCAAATGTAGTCACTCGGATAGTACTACATATTCATTTTAATTATCATGCAAAGGGAATACATAATGAAAAGAAAAGTATTGGCACTGCTTCTCCCTGCTTTATTAGCTGCAGGCGCAGCAAATGCGGCTGAAATCTATAATAAGAACGGCAATAAACTGGATCTGTACGGTAAAGTCGATGGTCTGCGTTATTTCTCTGATAACCCTGGCGACGATGGCGATCAGACCTATGCCCGTCTGGGTTTTAAGGGCGAAACACAGATTAATGAGATGCTGACTGGCTATGGCCAGTGGGAATATAACATTAAGGCCAACACAGCTGAAGGTGAAGGCGCAAATTCTGCGACCCGTCTGGCCTTTGCCGGTTTAGGTTTTGGCCAAAACGGTACTTTCGACTACGGTCGTAACTATGGCGTGGTCTACGACATTGAAGCCTGGACCGATATGCTGCCGGAATTCGGTGGCGATAGCTACACCCAGACCGACGTCTATATGACTGGTCGTACCAACGGCGTGGCCACCTACCGCAATAATGGTTTCTTTGGCCAGGCTGATGGCCTGAACTTCGCCCTGCAATATCAAGGTAATAATGAAAAGGCTGGTTCAGGCGAAGGTACCGGTAATGCTGACGGTCGGAAACTGACACGTGAAAATGGTGACGGTTTCGGTATGTCAACGTCCTATGACTTCGACTTCGGTTTAAGTCTTGGTGCGGCGTACTCCAGTTCTGACCGTTCTAACAATCAGGTAGCTGCTGGCCGTGGCGATCGTAGCTATGCTAATAAATATGCTGGTGGTGAAACAGCGGATGCTTGGACCGTGGGTGCCAAATACGACGCCTATAACGTATACCTGGCAGCAATGTATGCAGAAACCCGCAATATGACCGCTTACGGTGATGGCGGTATTGCCAACAAAACCCAGAACTTTGAAGTTGTTGCACAATACCAGTTTGACTTTGGTCTGCGTCCTTCCGTTGCATTCCTGCAATCTAAAGGCGTCGATTTAGGCGGCTGGGATCATCATAGCAATGGCACCCCGCGCTACACCGACAAAGACCTGGTAAAATATGTTGATGTGGGCATGACGTACTATTTCAACAAAAACATGTCCACCTATGTCGATTATAAAATCAACCTGCTGGACGAAGACGACAGCTTCTATGAAAGCAATGGTATCGCAACTGACGACATCGTTGCCGTTGGTTTAGTCTACCAGTTCTAATTGACGCAAAAACAAGCAAGCCCGCTTCATATGAAGCGGGCTTTTTATTTATACGAAACGTATTTTTTTATCACACGGGCATTACAACGATAAACTTGTGAGGATACTCAAAGAAAAAAACATCCATGAGAACTGTCGTTGAAAGCGAGGCGTGCAAGTGCTTGAATAGTGGCGGAGAGAGGGGGATTTGAACCCCCGGTAGAGTTGCCCCTACTCCGGTTTTCGAGACCGATTTCATTGGTAATATTTTCAATAACTTAACTTTTCTTGCTGGTATATCCACAATATTTCCACTTCATAAAATTCAACTAGTTACGCGTTTATCCATACTTAATATACCAACACTTTCTGAGCTAAAACCTATACTTCAAAGTACAACCTAGAGGTGAGACTGTGTGGAAGATATTCCCAGTCAATGACGCGTGAAGCCTAACTCGGCCAGCTCTCTGATGAAGCCGAACATGACATTACATACAATTTTGAACCAACTCGCAGATTGAATGCGGCAAGATATCAAAATCCTTCTGCAGTTAAATTTATATAGCTCGCGGTTACACGTGTTATATAGAATGCGAAAACAATGAAAATAAAGTGTTAAATGTTAAGGCAAATTGGCATCCTCGACTAATTTTGTCAATTTATCTATAGATAGTGGCTTTGAGTAATACCACCCTTGGACACCGCACTCAGGGAACATTTCAGTTAAATATTTCACCTGAGTTGATGTTTCTACACCTTCGAAAACAACTTTGTGAGTTATATCTTTAAAAATCTCCACCAACCCTGACAATACATTATTATTTATAGAGCATTCATCGATAGAATCTGTAATTGATTTATCAATTTTAATTTCATCTATTTGTAAATTTGATAGCCAGTTTAAATTTGAATGACCAGTCCCGAAATCATCAATAGCTATTGATATACCTTTATTATTAAATAAAGAAATAACCTTTTGGAGGGAATTTATTTCCGCGCTCTGCCTTTCTGTTAACTCCATCATTATCATACCAGGTTTTATATTTGATTCATCAATCATCTGAAACACTTTTTCTTGAAATGATTCCGACAGAAGGTCTTGAGAACTAACATTAATGCTTATAAAAATATCAAATTCCTCAGAAAGAGACATGGTTTGCTTTACTGCCATTCGAAATACAAAATCACTTATTTCCTGGATTAAACCATGCTTCTCTGCAATAGGGATAAAAATATCAGGAGGAATGCTACCAATATCATGATCATCCCATCTAATTAGTGCTTCCACACCAATAATTTTTCCGGTTTTTATTTTATAAATAGGTTGATACACAAGATATAATGATTCGCTTCTTATCGCATTTTTTAATCTTGAAACTAATGATTGCTTACGTGCAACTCTTTGATTATAAAAACCACCCAGAAGAACACCGGTTACAATAGATGTAAAGGAAATCAACAACATCGTTAGCCAACTATCGAAACTCATCCACGGAAATTTAACTCCCCCCATGACACAGACATTATTATTTTTATTACAGCTTTGCGTGGTAATAAGTCCTAGTTGGTAGGATTTATCATGCTGAGCCTCTTCAAGAAGATCGACCTGCTCACCAAGTTTGAACAAATGAAGCGAATGATCTCTGTCACCTACAATTGCAGAAAACCCCTTCTCTTCATGGTCTGTAACAAATCTATTAAATGCAAATGGTGAAATCGTTATGGCTAATTTTTGATTGCTTAGCAAATCAGCTTTTACATTATTTTCCAGTAACACACCAAAAAACCAAGTTACATTGTCCTTTTCAACTTTTCTATCATAGATATTGAGAAGCAATGGTGCTGGCAACACTCCCCATAAAGCACTACATATGACTGCACCATTTGAAATAAATGATATATCTTTTATAAGAGCATAGGGCCATAAGGCCACTCTTAGAGCATGAAGTTGTAGTTCACTACAAGGACTATAAGCATTAAATATTTCATAACTATCATTTATTTTATCAATCTGCTGAATGAGACTAACGCTTCTATTCAAAACTCGTTCTGTATATGATGCAATCCTCTCCTTGTATATATAATACATTGAAATCTCAGACAATGAGAAAAAAATAAAAAATGAAAACGTGATTGATATCACATAAGGCTTAATTCGTTTTAAATTGTGGTTATTCTTCACACCGACCTCTTTATATGCCTGACCCTATGTAACAACATACATTCTACTATCTGTCGTGAATCTAATACATACAGTTAAAACAGATTATCGGCTAAAACAAATATTTCTTTATGTTTTTTATTAGAAAAGAACGTTATAAAATAACGCAAAACCACATCCAAGTTAGATTTGTGTTTGCATTTTAGCCAAATAAGTGGCACTTCATCTTGTATTCATAGGTCTAATGTAAAGGATGTAATTCTAAGGGAAATAAGTGTGAAACCGCGCCTTTTCCCGATACTGGTACTTGGGTAAAACCGATGATGACACTGCCGGCGATCAACACCGACGCCAGCAAGCATGAGAAGGAACAGATAAGCCGTACTGTTCAGGAAATGTTTGAAGAGTCTGATATGTGGCTGGTTTCAGATTAAACGCCTTGAACCGTCATATTGCTTAAGTACAATCCGCCGTGACTGGCAATCATTCAATACTCGCACTATCGGACGTGAGCCAGTCAGCCGCAGTCATGCTCTTGCATACGGCATGGTTGCGGCAGCTTCACCGCCCCACTCCTGTTAGGGATTTCATCTCAGTTTTTAGCTCTTCAATTTCCACCATCAATGCCAGTATCGCCTCATGATGGAGTGCAGCTGATACTCCACTGGTATCGACCGACAGGACGTTTTCAACTTCTTTTCCATCTTCCATAGTCATGGACTGTCCAAAATCATGAACAGCCTCCGGGAATACCTCCTGAACCTCCTGCGCTATAAAACCAAAGCCGGTTACACCTGAGTCAAGACGTGTCCACGAACAGCCTCTGATTTTCTTCATGGCAACAAGTGGATCCAGGATTGGTTTGATGTCTTTCTTAATCCTGCTGTCACTGTTATTTACCCAGGTTCCGGTTGCCTGTCCGTTGCGGTTGAATATCCAGTTAACGTTTGCGCCTGGTGCATCGATGCCGATCGTCACTGACTGAACTTCATAATCAGTCGTAGTGTATTGCGACAAAATCCATCCCTGTGAATTGGGTCGCTTCATAGACATGCCGCCAAAATGCGTACCCACTGTTCCAGGGTTGTATGTCAATAACTGGGTTGTATGGCCGTAACTATTATCCAGGGCAAAGAAATCACCCTTTACGACACCAGACGTCTTGCCGTTCACTGTGTTAAGTCGGAGGTCATCACCGGCTGCTACAGTTCCTGTGACTGTTCCGATGTTTCTTGTCGAGCTATTACCTAAACCGAGATTAGTACGAGCCTCTTCTTTGGTTTTTCCCCCCGTGCCGCCCTGCTTAACGGGAACCGCACCATCCGATTTTGTCGCCATGTTATCTGCCAGATATTTCCATGACGGCCCGGTAAACTCCGAATTATCAGGAAGCCTGACAGTAATATTGCCGTTCGCAGAGAATAAAAGTTGCCAGTTCTGTTTGTCGTAATTAAGTCCGCGCAGGGCTTCTGCACTTTGTGCCACCAGCGCAGCGGTAACCATATTCAGCGCCATACGAGGAACCGCTGACCAGGCAGCGCCAGACTGTGTTGGCCCGGTGAAATTGCTGACCAGCGTCAATGCTGTACCGCTTTCCACTGATTTAACCGGGAGCGTATAGGGAATACCACCGACAGTGACAACAATAAAATCTCCGGCCGCCACCTCGGTAGTAAACGCGGTCCCGCTGCCATCGACCGCAGCAGAATTATTCGTCAGGGTTAAGGTTCCTGCTGACATGGATATCTCCTGAATTCAGATAATAAAAAACCCGCCGGAGCGGGTTATTTTTGGTATTTCATTGAGGACAATTCGAACTGGTGAAGTTATTTTTATTCACCCATCGCCAGTTAAAGGGATAACCGGCCCTGTACTCAGTCTGATTAACAACTTTTCGCACACCGTAAATTTGCACTGACTGGGGCTGTCCACCAAGCACTAACTCAGCCTGACAAACCGGTTTCTGTTTCTCCAGAACAGGTCCTGAACAGGCTGAAAGCACCAGGCAGACAATAACTGGAATAATTATATTTTTCATTTCGACACCAGAGTTAATTATTTAAACAAAAAATAACCAATGGCATTGAATAATAAAAATAGTTTTAATAGATCAATATTCTAAAATTGATCGTTTAAATCGATCAGTTTAATCATATGCGGCTGTGTTTATCGCCGTTATCACAATTCCGCTATTCGTTGATCCGACAGAGGAACCACTTGCAGTGGTTGAACTTTGCCCCCTAATTCTTGTACCACCAGTGTCGTCATGGCAACCCGTCCCCACATCAACAGACTGAAATATTGGCTGTCCACCTGGTGCAGAACCCGCATGGAGGATGACAGAGCCCAGCCCCATCGGATTTACGGCCCATTTGCCTGCCATGTATGTATCAATGTTAAGCCCACCACTTACAGCACCTGGTGAACCAATAGTTGTAAGGTCGCTTAATACCCGGGACTCATTCGTAAGTACCAGTGTCCCTTCGGCATCCCATATAGCCACACCCCAGGCCGGAAGCGTAAGCGGATATATGGCAAAAAAATAGGCCTCAAGGACAAAAGCCGATCTCCTGTAATTAGACGCATCAACACTGAACGTATTGCCACTTTTTGAAGCTGATATCTTCGCCGGGGCGCTGGTTCTTGCAAATGCAATCCCTCCCTTCTGACCGTCGATAGTAACGGACGCCGAAGCACTGTTAAAATCCCCCCCAAAAGTTGAGTTGACAGTTACTTTTCGGTAAAGCGTCATTGGTGTGGAATCAGGTGTGATAAAAGGGTTCCCGTTAGGTAATGAAATCAATGCGCCATATTTAGCCATCTACGCAGTCTCCGCAAAAACGATTAACTGCACTTTGACTGCCGGGTAATCATTAATCCCATCACTACCTGAAGGCTGTATTGTTATGGTGTTTCCAGATGCAATAATATTTCTTTTATCTGTGTAACTTATTGTCCCTTTATCCTCCAGAGTACCAACTGCAAACCCAACCTTTAAGCCAGGCTCAAGGTTGAACTGGTAGCTTCCCGTTTTCTGACCTAAAGCAAGATCGATGATGCCCACCACGGTTACAGGTTTAATGCCATAGTTATTCGGGACGCCGTTAGCGTCCCATGAGGCAAATCCAAAATCAGACATTGGGAGCCACTCCTGTTAGTTTACCAATCTGCACAAACAAACGACCTTCCGGCCCCGTAAAGGAAAGATTGTTGTCGGCTTTAGAAAGACACCACCCCCCCTGATTTGCAACTTTGTAACCTTCTGACCAGATAGAACCTGAGATTTTCGCATTGTTGATTGCGGCGTTAGCAATTTTGGCGCTTGTTATACTTCCATTCTGAATAAACGCATCGCTGATAAACACCTGACCATTGACCACCGCAAAGGGTGAATATTGCGTATCACCGCTGCCACTCATCAGGACGAACTGATTGGCGTTAAATCCGACACGAGTGACTACCGGCTTACCCGCTTCCGCCAGCACCGCAATCGACATCCCGGCACCGTAAAAAATATCGTTGATGCGCACTCCGACTTTCAGGGTATGAATGGCCGTAGCACTTGTAGCGTCAACGGTGGCAGTGAGCTTATCCTCAAGCGAGGCGGTTACATCTTTAATCTGCGCCTGCACCTGCGTCGACATTTCAGCCATCGCTTTATCAACATCAGCAATGGTTGTTTTGACCACCAGAATATCCGCGCGTACTTCGCCGTACTGCGCCCACTGGTGTTCCACGGTTGCATGGTTGGCCAGCGCGTTCTGCAATGCGGCTTCGAGATTGGTATTAATGTCGCTTGTCAGGCGGTCGCCGTCGGCAGACGTCAGGAAATCATCGGCAATATCGCCCAGGTAGTCGTCAGCATTCGCATTAGATTCACCACGAACCCAGTCGGTCCAGTCACTCTGATTACCAATACGGTCGACCAGACGAGCCCGGTACCAAAATTCAACACCAGCCTTTAAGCCCAGTTGTGTGTAGGTGTGTTGCGGATAAGGAACTCCGGCAAGCAGCAGAGGGTTATCCCCATTACCGTTTACTGAATACTGCAACTCAGTCTGGAGGGTGTCACCTGTATCAACCGGGAAGGACCAGTCAACCTGAATACCCCAGTTGATTGCTGTGGTGCGCAGACCAACCGGTTTGGGAACTTCCCCTGTACGCCCAGTGAGATGAGTCAGAACAGAAGAGGTCCACAAACTGGACGCTCCACCAGAGTTAATGGCGCGGACTCTCACGAGGTAATCGCCTGAGAAAATCCCGGCGATCTCTATATTGCGCAGGCCTGTTTCGGGAATGTTGATCCACTCATTATCACCACGTTTCCACTGTGCCTGATACGCGACAATATCCGCCTGAGGTTTCCCGTTTTTATCTACTGGCGCATCCCAACTCGCAACCATGGTCGCAATACGCTGCCCCTGCCGGACCGAGTCGTAACTGCTAATCGCGATATTCGTGGGCTGGCTAACCAGGCCTGTCGGTAACAGACTAATCGGCGGCGTATCCAGCCGGGCGTTGTTATCAACGGCATCATACTTCGTCGCGTTGTACTCTGCACCGGTGATACTGTAGGTGTTCTCTTCATCGTTAAATGTCAGATTGGTTACGCGGAAGTACTGGAGGCGCAACTGGCCAGCATCGATAACAAAAATGGCATTAGGTTGTGGCTCAGCGGTAAAGGCAGTTACCAGTATCAGTTGCTGGCCGTTAACCGCCTGAATGGTTCTGCTCTCAACGGTACCGCCCAGGGTACGAATCATCAGCGTATCGCCGGCTAATGCGCTTGTACCCCGATCGGTAGTTACAGATTTCAGAACGCCGTTGTATTCAGTAATACGTCCACCATAGATACGGCCAGATAGCCGTTCATCTGCAAACGCAAATACGGTCCCCGGCACATAAGCGAAGCCATCAAGTCCCGTCTGAACAGTGATAATACGGTCCAGAGAGTTGGAGTAAACGGCCCACCCTCCGCGGCGCTGCGCCTCGCTTTCACGCGTGCATCCGATCGCAGTGAGTTGTGTCTGCTTAAACTTGAACTGTTTCACCAGATCAGGAAACATCACTGCCGTTGTGCGATCCTGATAGTGGTTATCCGGATCACTAAAGTTAATCAGCGCAGAGCTATAGCGGTTCTTTTCACTGCCGCTGGAGTACGTTGGCTTACCGACAACAGAAGCGCGGGTGAGTATCTGAAGTTTTGACGTATCAGCTGGCATATCCGAGACAACATTGAACATGTTGTTGCCCCAGAACGTCATACCATTGAAACCAGCCGCAATATCCTTAATCACCTGCCAGGCATCAGCCTGAGCCTGGATATAAACGTCAAACATAAAGCGAGGCTCGGTACCGCTGCCACCCTTACCATCCGGCACCTTCTGGTCGCAGCGCTGGGCAATACGGTACAACTCCCATTTATCGAGCATCGCTGGTGTAACCCTGCGCCCCAGCCCGAAGCGCGGCTCAGTAAGAATGTCGAACCAAATCCAAGCCGGGTTGTTACTCCAGGACCATTTGAATGTACCATCCCATATACCGCCATAAGTGCGTGTAATCGGATCGTAGTTCTGAGGGATGCGGATTACCCGACCTTTCGGCTTGCAAGATATCTTCGGGATATTGCTGAATGACTTAGCATTGAATGACACATACAGTAGTGCGGTATGCGGATAACGGAGACGCGCGTCAATCACCTCGGTGATCGCCTGTACCTGCGTTTTGTTCTGGAGCATTTGGCTGGTACTGTCAGCAGTATCCCGGACAACCCGAATCTGCCAGCCGGTTCTGGCTTTAGGAAGATTAATACGGTGGGTTAGCTCGTAGAGCGAACTGAGCTTTTCTGTGACGGTTTTAGTCATGACTGTCGAGTAAGCCCCACCGTCCACAGCAAGGTCGATATGATACTGAACCGTTGTGCCGACAATATCCCCATCGTTTTCCTGCTGCTGTAATCCAGGGATACCAATACGTACCAGCACCGCGTCAATCTGGGTGTTACTGATCGCACGAGTCCATGGGGTAACTTTCGTCAGCGACACGCCAATACTTGTTTCATTTTCAACTGCCGGGAAGCCGGGGATTGGTGTCTGAACCTGAGTGCCGGGACGGAAGTCCCATGATACGTTCTCAAAGGTCATGGTGCCGTCGGCGTTGCCAAGCGGCGTACCATCGAGAAAAATACGGGTGGCATCCAGCCCACCAGCAAATTCACCCTCGCCCAGCGCCAGCAGCATGCGGCAGCGAGCCATTGATTGCGCGGAGTCCGGCTGTTCTACAGGTGTATGCTGTTTTTGACTCCCGCCCTTCGCACCAGTAATCGTTGCCATATTGCATCCATAAAAAAACCCGCCTAAGCGGGTTGGTTTTTGCTGTGGCTAATCACTGAAAATACGTGACTAACCTTATCTCGTAATCGAAAGTATTTTCAATTCCAGGTTTTTCCACATGAGTGATGATGTCTCCGGGGCTCAGTCGTCTGCCAAGGACATTAATTGTAGAATTGAATTTCTGGTAGTCCCGTCCCCAGTCCATTTTTAAGCATCTCTGCTCACTCTTTTCGCCTGTGAAAGGATAATCCCCGGGAGGTAAAGAACCGTAGCCATATCCCGTAATTAGGCCATATACCTTTTGTTCAGGTTTGATATGTCCGTTGAAATCAATAGCTGCAACAAACTCTAAAGTAGATTCCATGCGAGGATCTTTTTCCTCTTTCAACCATTCAGCGACTATTTTTACAGCTGGCATTGTTGTGTCCCCATAGTGGAATGCTGTTAAAGGTAGCATAACACTACGCATGTTAACCGCGAGCTATGTTGCTGAAACTTAAATATCTTCTGCAACGATTCCTGCACTAATAATTGCACCGCCGATCTCCCGCTCCCCATAGAGCGCGGCAACCGGGTTACCCATTGCCAAGGTGTTTACTGAGCTGCCGAAAGCATAGCTGGGTTTGTTATCGGGATCATCGCGCCCCTGAAGCCCTTTTGGTTGGGGTGACAGCATCTGGTAGATACCTCCGGCCATCATCCCAATACCAGCGGATATCATGGCACCACCTACAGGGGAAGCCCAACCATACGAAAGACCAGTAACCACGATACCAGCTACCACCATCACGGCTCCGAGAATGGTTTGAAATATGCCGGCCTTCTTTGCACCTTCCATAACCGGTGCAATGCGAATATCGCTATTCCCAGCAAGGTTCTGGTAGTCCTCAACCCCGATGTTTCTTTTTCCACGAAACACAGCGAACGTCATTCCGTTTTTCTTCGCGTTCATTAGATAACTTTCCAAACCGTCCAGGTTGATACATAACGCCTTCACTGCTTCAGCTGACGTCTGCACCGCCAGCTTATGCACGCGCCCAAATCTCGCACCCAGCGCACCGTACAGGCGAATTGTCGTTAGCCGCGCCATGGTTTTATTTCCTGAGATAAGTTTTTATGTCGGACGCATATCATCGTCCGGTCTTTGAAATAGCCGCGCAAGTACGGCGTGATGCAGGATGGTTGCCCATAGAGATGATGAAGCAGCCCACCTTCTTCGGTAATGATCCCCGCATGGTTCCACTTAGCAGATTCAACCTGCATGATGACCATGCAGCCTGGCGACGGGCCGCATTCTATGAAACCCTCTTTCTCCCAGTTATCGAAATAGAGGTTGTCCGGGTAGTGGCTTTCCCACCACGGGTAGTCAACGCGGAAATCGGTCAGCGTAACGCCCTGTGTAGCATGCCAGTCCATTACCAACCCCCAGCAGTCGTGCGAGCCCAGAATGAACGGGCGGCCAATCAGAGGAATGGTATCAGGCGTGATTTCGGCGTATTCGTCGCAATCCGGCGCATAGATGCCCCAGACGACACCTGACTGATTGCACTGCTGCCTATCAAGATCTGAAGCTATTGCACGCGCGCCATCACCCGGGTGCGAGTGAATGACACGGATTATGGTTCCGCTATCTTCAGCATTCGCCCAATACTCACCGTCAATACGGAAATGCTCTGTCGGGTTTTCGTGCCTATTCGGTACCGGGATATACCGCTGGCGCCGTCCTGACTGGATGACGAAGCCGCAGCACTCGCGTGGCGATTCCTCCAGAGCATGCACCCGGATAGCGTTCATTATCGTTTTGTTCATATTGAAGTCCGGTTATCGGGAGAAGAGAACAGTTGCCGGGAATCCACCAAAATCGAGAGTGGCAGTATTAGGTTCAGCCAGGCCCGCACCAAATCGCTTGCGGCAATCGCTCAGGCAACCACCGCACACGTCCAGCGCAGGGTCAGCAACCGCATTCCCTTTCGCATCAAAATACGCTGTTCCGTTGTAGGTGCAGCCGTCACCGCTTCGGTACTGGCCGCGCAGAGCCCACTCGCACAGCGATGTAATTTGACGGGTGGGAATAACTAGGTTCTGCAAATCCGCTGGGCTACTCAACGCCCACGTCACCACTTCATCATCTTCAGAGGTTTTCGTGTCCAGCCAGAAAGTCTGGAGAGTAAACATCGACGGATCAGCTGTCGCGTTCACGCCACCAGGGAAGTTCACCGCATCGAGGTAAACAGTGTAGGTGTCGATGATACTCACCTTAGCGTTAACCATGTCCTTGAACTGCAGGCAGAGCGCAGTGATATGCCCGTCAAGGTTCGATACGCTAAGTTTCGGCTCAGCGGCCTGGTCGGTCGAGAGAGCGAGGTCAGAAATCTGGAATGGCCAGAAGTCGAAGGTTTTACCATCCCAAAATATGGGCTTTGGTCCAAGTTTAGTCTCATCGCCTTTCGCCGCTTCGATCTCGGCGGGTGTATGGGGAAATGGACTGTAGTGGAAGCGATGAATACCGCCACTGAACTCTGAAGCATCTACTTCAACCAGCCGGACTCTACCGCCCGGCGCCAGCATTGCAGCTGTATCAATCAGTGCTGTCATGCTCCACCTCAGGCATAGACGCCGTAGGCGCGCTTAATGGTGAAGGTCAGCTCGGCGAACTTACTGCTGATCTGGTTCTTTCGCACTGAATCGGCCACGACGCGATAAAGCCCCTTCACTTCGCCAGGAGGCTCGATGATAAAAGCCTTAACGGTATGCGCCAGCAGAAAGTCACGGACGGTATTCACTTCAGAGTCAGTGCCCACATGCTTCATCGGTACCTGAATAGCAGTCGAGTTAATGCCGTTCTCGGCTACCTGCTCATAACCATCACCGAACTGCGCAGACCTTATTGTTTGGCTGTATTCGACGGCACCAGCGCCGAGCTGCGAGTGCCAGTTGTATGTTTCAACGGCCATATTTACTCCATAAAAAAACCCAGCCAGGGCTGGGTTCATAGATTGCCAATTATGACTTTCACTTACCGCGATTCTCTTTCATTTCTTTGTACATATTTAAAGCGAATTCAAGATCATTAGCGCTACTGTCAACTTTTTCTTGGCAACGATTGAATCCGCGCAGGGGTTCTTTCCCATCACTAGCAGGTCCTTGAGATAACCCCTGGGCTTCACGCTGAACTCTGTCAGCCTCTTGTATGGCTAAATTTGGCGCGTCAATGATGCAAATCGTTTTTGGAACAGCCATTTTTGTAGATAATTTAAGATATCCCCAATAGCTTCCAGCAACTCCAAAAATAAACGACACGAGCACACCAAATAAAAAACAAAACACTCTATCTTTTGTCACCTAATACTCCTTATGGTTTTCCCATTTATATTCTTTGTCTCGGTATCGTTTGGACCATTCCCTGAGTTCGTAACAATTGGCATTTCTAATCCCGCAACCGTGAAGACTTTATTCACCATCATTCCCTGATTAATATTGTTTGCGCATAATAGCCAGGTGATGCTTTGATGTAACCTGGTGCGCATGATATTGCTCTCTCAGGATCACATTCAGGCTATTATTTTGTCTGGAATTGCCTTCCAAGCAACCCATCACTTCTGGTAGCCCTCATTAAGACCTCGGTCACTTTGGCCTCAATTTCCTTTCCTAACGCCCTTGCTGCGGCATTCCCATCTCCAGACGAGTTTGATGATGTGTTGCCCTTATTATCGACATAAATATCTATGTTGACCTGCGGTTGCCCACCGCTCCCCCCTTGGGCTCTTACCCCGAGACGACCTGATGAGTCGCGCGTGAGTGGCATGATTGCCTCCGCCCCGGCTTCAGCGAAAACGCCACCTTTGGCGAACTTAGATGCACCCTGGAATGTGAAATACTGGGGAGTGTCGTAGACACCGTTCACGTATTTACTGAGGCCCGAAGATTCATAGACTCCACCTTTAGCGTTGAACGTTACCCCTGCTGCAGCATTTGCATACGATCCACCAGGTGTGGCTCCACCTCCCGAACCACCACTTATCCATCCCATAGCTGCCTGCACCGTATAGGCCACCATGAGACGGTTCGTCACATCAAGGATCATCTTGAGCATGGATTTGCCGAATTCTTTAACTGATGCTTTGCCAGTGGTCATCAGCTCAGTCAACATGTCGCTCAGACCTGTTAGCGTGGAACTGGCAACGTTCTTAACGGCGTCGTAAGTGTTCGTGGCTGCATCAAGATATTCATTCCAGCCACTCACCGCACCTGCTTTCCAGTCTCCCCGTAATTTGTCTTCTTCAGCGTAATACTTTCTGAGAGCTGCCAGTTCTTTTTCATAACCGGCATCCTCAAGTTTACCACCACCGTTGAGCCAGCCCTGGCGAAGCTGCGCTTCTTCCATCATGCGTTGAGTTTGGCGACTGCTGAAGCCTGCACTAGCACGCAAAGCATCGGTCTTTTCCGACATCTGGGTGACGTACTTATTAGCCTGCTGTGCCAGGCCGTTAATCTTCTGCTGGGCCTCTACTTCTTTGTTCTTCTGATCCACAACCTTCGCGGCATTCAGAATGGCTTCCCGGCTAGACAGAAGAGATTTCTCCTGTGCGGTGAGGGCTCGGGTTTTGGCGGCCTCGTCCAGTTCCGCAAAACGTGACTGCTGCTTGCCCAGTTCGGTGTTTTTGGCGTGAATATCGCCGGTCTGACGCAGGGTTTCGAGGGTTTCCGTTAAGGTCCTTGCCTGCGCCCGGTAGTTCTCCAGAGTGCGATCGCCAGCATCCAGCGTGGCTTTGGCTTCTTTGGTCTTTTTGGCTGAGTCTTGTGCAAGCTTCGAGACTGCGTCTCTTGATTCTCGACTTGTTCCGCCATCACCTTTTACGTTAGACCCTCGCGCTTCAGCCTCATAGTTTGCCTGTGCGTTAGGCGCAGTGACGCGCTTCCAAAGCTCGTTATAGCGTTTTTTGTTCGCCTCAATCTCTTTGTCCGCTTCCGCACCAGCCTTTTTCATTGCCTCAACGTCCATGCCGAGGAAATTAACCAGCGCACCGCCACCCGGGATTTTGTCTGCCCAGCCAGCGATGGTGCTGGTGAACTTGGCGTCCAGAGAGGTGATATTGAGGAACAAGTCTTTGATCGAGGACTTAACCAGTTCGAAAATATCGATGATCTGGTTTCCCCATGCGCGCACGGTAATACCTATATCGCCAAAGGTGTCAGAAGCGCTCTTTTTAAGGTTTTCCCACGTTTTACCGATATTATCGGTCGCTTTGTTGGTCTCCTCTGCGCGCTTTGCCATGACGCCTGCAAACAGCTCAATAGCTTCGGTAACAGCCGCCTGCTCCCCCTTCTGCTTACGTAGCTGGATAATGTGCTTGATCATGGCTTCATCAACGAAACCATATTGTTCATTGAGGCTGGCAAGCCTTTTAACCGGATCGCTGACAATCTTTTCGAAGTCGCTCATTGCCGCTTTGGTATCATTTCCGGCCTTACCCATGAGGGTGATGGTCGTTGCGACCTGCTTCATCTGGCTTGCGGTATATTTGCCAGTATCGTTCAACGTAACCAGCGTATCGACAGTGGAGCTAATCGATGTATTCGTCTTGCCAGCCACTTCCTCAGCGGCCTGGTTGAGCTGCTGCATTGAGGAGAAGCCAGCCCCACCCATCATGATGACAGAGCGTGCCACCTGCTCAAATTGCTCCGAGGAGTTATACGCTGCGGCAGCCAGCAGGCCGATCGTGCCAATCAGCCCACCAAGTGCGATTGTGGTAGGGTTAATCATCCCAGCCATGCTGCGGATGTATTCGCCGACGCCGGACAACGCCCCCTGAACCGAGCCGAACTGGTCTTTAATCTGCCCGCCCTGTTGCAGCAGAATCAGGAACGGCGACTGACCGCCAGCCAGCTGCGTGGCGATATCGGTGAATTGCGCCGGAAGCGTGCGCATTGCTGCGCTGTACTGGCCAACGGAGATTCCAGCGCGCCGGGCAGCAGCTTCCTGCCGGGATAGCGCCTCAGGAAGGACGTCAGCCACGCCCGAGAGCCGTTCGCGCGTCTGGTTTAGGATGGTGTTGAAATGCTCGAACTGGGTGCCGTTAATACGCCCCGCTTCGAAGTGTGCCACCAACTGCGCATGCTGCTCATCCAGCGAATTAAAGGCGCGGATGGTAGGGTCGATGGAACCCAGCAGGTTTTTCAGCGCGGCAGATTGCTTCTCGGCGGCCTGGGTGGCTGCCAGTTCGGCTTGTGCCCTGGCAGCAGCTTCGCCGGTATCCGTCAGCTTTAGCCGCGTATCGTCGAGGATTTTGTTGTAGTGCTGAAAATCATCGGTATCCAGGAAGCCTTTGGTCTGGAAGTTACGCAGGGCGGCCTGCTGTTCATCCAGCCGGTTAAGCGCCTTGTTTACCGGGTCGATATTCTCCAGCAGGCCTTTCAGCGCCACCTGCTGCTCTTTGATACCTTCGCTGCCCTGCTTCGCAGACTCAGCACCAGCGCGGAATACGCTGTTGAGGTCATCAGCTTTGCCTACGGCTCCCGCCGCGGCTTCACCGAGTTTATCCAGTTCATTGCTGGCTGTTTTCAGATCGGATACGTCAGCACGCAATGTGATCGAGGCGATTTGGTCACTCATCAGGCCGTCTCCTTATGCATCACTTTGAGAGCCTCGCTTTCCATGATTCGAATATCAGCCATGCAGGCCGCCGCATCCTCAACCCCGTGCAACTTAAACACCCAGGGGAGAACGTTGTAATCAAGACCGGTCGCACCGCCCGCGCCGACGCGCCATTGGGTCGCCAGTGCGGAGAAGACGGTAAAGGCCTCCCATACGGATGGCAGGATCCATACCTCTTCCTCCACGTCCTCAGGCGTTAAACCAAAAGCGGCTAACTCCGCGAGCGTCGGTCCCGGTGTATACAACGCTGCGGCGACCTGCCTCAGTTTTTTTCGCGCAGTCCCATCAGCTCTTTGGTGTATGCCAGACCGATGCTGTCGAACGCGCGAGGATAGTTCTTTAGCAGGACGATCACGTTATCGCGGTTGAACTCATCCGGCAGCGCCCAGCCTTCGACAATTTCCATGAGGTAATCGGCCTGCGGCTCAATAGCAGCCTTCTTGCTTTCTGCATCCTTTTGCAGCTTCTCGTCCATAGCACGCAGTTCCTCCAGCGTTTTATGGCGAAAGGTGAAGGTCAGTTTTCCGTCTTCGGTGCCAGCTCGCGGGATGCTGGCAGTAACGGAAAATGTCGGATTGGGGATCAGGGAGAATTTGGTCATTTGTTCATCTCGGTAAGGCCCGGCTTACCGGGCCAGATTAATCAAGTAATGCTAACGGTGCATCCGGCAGAAGTGAGCGTCTTGCCTGCGGCGTCGGTAACTTCGCAGGTATACACCCCGGCATCGGAAGACTGAGCGGACGGAATGTTGAGCGTGGATGCGGTTTTGCCCGGAATGGCGGTGCCACCTTTCTTCCACACATAGGCGTACGGCGCGGAACCACCCTGCATGACCACCGACAGATCCAGAGCTGCGTTAGCAGCAACAGACTTGGTTGGTGGCAGGTCAGTCAGGAATGTCAGTGGAGTAGCGGAGGAATCGGCAATCGGGTAAATCTGCATATCCGATTCGAAGTTCATGCGCGCTTCATTACTTTCAACAGCATTGATTTCAGTACGTGGTACACGCTGGAAGGATACTTTGGCAGAGTAGTATCGATCGGCTTTGCCGCGCGGGTTGTGGAACCAGACCGCTGTAGTATCGCTGGAGTCGTCCAGGTCAATGAGGCGTTTGTAGATCGCCAGTTGCGGGTCATGCGCGAAGGTATAGACCTGAACCACGGCGTTTTTGAATGTCGGGATGGTACGGGCTTTATCATCCTCCAGGAACTGCACACTGATGGTCTGTTGGTCACCGCCTTCGGTGGACAGCGTCATCACCTGAGGCATGGTGATCCACGAATCAATTTTACGCAGCGTACCTGCCCCGGTACCCGCCGGAAACTTCTTGGTGTCGGTGGTATCGAACGCTTCCAGCACGATTTTCGTTCCAGTAACTGACTTGACACGCACCACCATGTTGTCGAGCTTCAGCCAGCCAGAGCTAACCTGGACGACATCGCCCGCGAGGATGCCAGCAGCCGAGGCAACGGTCAGTTCGCATTCCGTCGCATTGGATGCCGCAGTGAAGACAATCGGCGCAAGATAGGCCTTGGCCACGTTTACACGCGACCCGTTAGGGATTGCGAATGCCATTGCATTCTCCTGAATTTAAGTAATAAAAAACCCACCAGATAGTGGGTCAGTAATCAGCGCGGTACTGCATGCTGACGGGGATGGTGTAGGTGATGGAGCCGCTGCTGCCGTTTGGTGCAGAGGTCGGACGGTCCTGTATTGGCTGGCGAATCTGAGGCGGCCCGTTGATATAGACGGTCAAATCACCAGCCACCAGAGCGAGGCCTTCGGGAAATCCGCCCGCAATCACACTGGCAAATGTTCGCGCCTTGCCGACGCCTATTCCTGCGGGGGTGACTATGTTCACCTGGAAAATGCCCTGATACGTACGAAGCTGCCCTGCAAAGTCTTGCCCGATAGTTTGTGCCGGGAGTATATAGACCCTCCCGTACGGGACATCATCTGGCGGTTCAAAAATGATGTTTGGCCAGGCTATCGGCATATCAATCGCAAGGGCGATATCAGCAAGGCGCGACTCGAGCAATTCCGCAATTAGCATTGATTGGTCACCGGCCATTACGTACCTCGCTCATCGCCTCACGAAACAGCTGCGCTGCGTCCAGTGCAGTGATACCTACCATGCCGCCGGGGGCCTGACCAGAGTGCCCGTTCTCCAGTGCCTGTGCGTATGGCAGGTTATTTGTGAAGTAAATCGAGCTGACCTGCCCCACCCTGAACACTTCAAGCACCGCCAGACCGCGGGAGTTGGAACCCTGGCCGGAGGCATCCGGAGTATCGTTGGATTGGGTCGGTTGGCTATCAAACCCCACATACCAGTTGTTCTTGAAGCGCCCGCCGACATAACCATCTGGCTTTTTGATGTCCATCGAGTCGTTTACCCGTAAGCCACGTTTAAGGCGCCCGGACTTCGTCACGTTTGCTGGGTCATCACGCAGCGCAGCATTGTGGTCTCGTACTGCATCGTTATAGGCTGATGCCGTCTGGTTTACCTTCCAGACATCAGGGTTGCCAATTGGAGACTTTTCGACTAGGCGCCCGAGGATTTTGATACCCGTCCGACGCACCGCCTCGTCAATCTCCTGCTTTGAGCCATCAACGAACAGCTGAATAGCAGCCAGGAACGGCTGATTAGCAGAACTTGCCATAGTTACGCCCTTAGCTGAATGTTATAGGAGATCAGAACATCGGCAGGCTTAACAGGATTCGGCTGCACCACGCGCCACTTTTTACCGTCAATTTCGATACGGTCATCGATACGCACTTCTGTTTCAAACGTGGCCGCCAGTTTCTTATCGCCGGTAGCGATTAGGGAGCCGTCGATTTCTCGGGATGAGTATTCGGTGATAACGCCGGTGACGGTCGTAGTCATTGCCGGGGTGGTGACCTCTTTCCCGAACTGATCGCGGGTAGTGCCGCCGCCGCGGGTTAGTTGGTATGCCTTCCCGTTCTCGGTCAGCAGCCGGGTTGCGGTCGCGCGCATGCGCAGGTAGCTAATTGCCATATCAGCCCCTTTCGATACGGATCTGATTGCCGCCGACCACCAGCCCGCGCAGCGAGGAATAGAACCAGGGGAATGATGGCGTAGCCTTGTTGGTACCCGCCTCGTACTGAACAGTTACCGCACCTTCGACGCGCTCCATTGTCACCTCCCCACCACCAGCAACTGAAGGCGTTAAGTCAATCTCCTGCGATTCGATAGCCAGGCGGCACTGTGCATCAACCAGGCGCTGTGGAATAGCATCATCCGGCAGGTCAACACCATCGAAACGAACGCCAGAGCGAGGCCAGGATAGCGGCTGTGAAGCAACGCTGCGCTGCCCGCGCCATGACTTGCCCTCCAGATAATCCATCGCCTGCATCAGCATCTGCCCGCACTCGCCATCATCGGCAGGTACGGTATATCCGCGCCCGGCTGCGAACGCACGCAGGTCAACAACGCTAGCGTAGGTATTAAAGTCAGGAGAATGGGGATCGGCAACCAGCATGGTTATTCCTCCAGACGCCAGTCCAGCGCCAGCCAGTTATCCACTTCGGCAGGGTGAACCTCCGCGCTTAACGGGCCGCCGGGGAACTCCGGCTGGTCACGAACCATGAGAACCAGTTCGATGCCTTGCTGTTCCTGCTGGGCAGGAGCATGTTTAGTGTCGTTCTGCGCCGCAAGCTTTTCAGCCTCACGCAACACGCGCTGCTCTTTGGTCAATCCGGCCATTGGGCCTCCTGAAAAACAAAGGAGCCGAAGCCCCAGTGGTTAGCCCATGATGATGGCGGAATGGCGGTTCGCGATGGACGCGGTGCCCCATGCCAGGCCAACTTCGTAACGCACCTGGCGGTACTGGCGGTACAGTGCGATCTGGAAGGTAATGCCGGAAACCGGATCGGTTACGTTCATCACGTCATCGGCACTATCGCCACCCTCAGGCATCGCAGGGGTACGGCTCGCCAGCAGGAACGCATTGCGGTCAAACGCCACGTTTGGTGCGAACTCGCTAAGGACAGTTACCGCAGCCTGGTCAGTCAAATCTTTGCGCAGGCCAGGCGCGCCGATAGTGACGCTGGAAGATGTGGCAGCAACGACCATGTACTGGTTGTCGTCACCGTCAAACTTCACTGCAGTACCTACAGCGATACCACCGGTACCCGCAGAGATAGCAACGATGATGTCGCCTTCTTTCTTCGCGCCGTTGACTTTGTAGCCAGTTGCGGTGCTTTTCGCCGTACGCTTGATGTTGGCGGATTCATGCAAGTTGAAGCCCATCACGCGACCGATTACGCCTTCACGCAGCAGTTGGTCGGTACCGGCTTCGTTCGCTTTGAACAGAACCGATTGCTTACCACGAATGGAAGCCATCGCTTCGCCACCCAACACCATGCGAAGGTCGGTAGTTGGCGCACCGTTATCGGTCAGGATTTGGCGAGCGTTCGCTGCGTCAGACAGGTCGTCTTTGATACTAAACGGCGTATCTTTTGGCGTACCTACGGCACGGGAAGAGTTGAAGAACTGGGCTGCCAGATCTGCATCCACTTCGTTACTCAGCGCGCGAAATGCTTGTTTAAACTGGTCAGCCAGGATGATGTTGTAGGTACCAGATGGGCCGACTGCGAGCTGCTCTTCACCATTCCATTTGACCGGGGCCATTTTGGATTTGGTGATCTGCACGTTCACGGTGCCGATGTTCTGGTCTCCATCGTTCGGAGCAGTCGCCCCTGGAACAATATCATTCGTAGTAGCCTGCGGTGCCACTGGTGCAGTAACGGTCTGACCTTTAGCAGCAGCATCGGCTTTAGCGTTGCGAGCCACTGCTGGGATGAAGCCAACCTGCTCTCGTGAAACCACGTCCAGTGCGGTGTAGATGGTCGGGATGAGACCAGTAAGGGTATTTGACATTCAGGTTTCCTTTCGATTAATCGACGATGGTGACGCCGTCTTTCAACGCGGTTTGCTTACCCACGTCATCCAGAGCATCGAACGCACCACGCTTCATGGTTTTTTGCCCGGCCTGATGCTGCGACTGGTGGGAGCCACCGCCGCTATTGCCGGACGCTTTGAGGATGTAGTCTTTCTGCGGATGCAACTCGACCAGAGATTCCAGCGCTTCGTCGAAGCCTGCCAACTCGCCGGGCTTGGTGCGGGAGAATACTTTGTTGCCCTGCCCGTCGTACGCCACGACCTTGCCGTCTTCGATTTTGAAGTTCTGGCCGAAGTGGGAGCGCACGAACTCAGCCGGGATCGCCATCTTCTCGGTAATGAACTTAGAGCCACCGAAGCGGCCGCCGATCATCTCGTCGTAGAGCTGGGTTTCCAGTTTCTGGCTGCGCCCATTGGCTTCGTCCAGTTGCTGCTGGAAGACCTTGGTGATTTCGGCTTTAACCTGGTCAACGGCGCCAGCATCAATCAGTTTCTTCTGGTCGATTTTGGTCATCATTTCCAGGGCTTCGAGCGCCTTGGTCGGATCGGTGATGCCTGCGAATTTCGCGAGACCGGCTTCCGCCGCTTCCTTCGCCTCGCGGTGAGTTTTAGCTTCACCATTTAGCGAGGTGATTTTGGTCATCGCTGCGACCGCATCGAACGGGATCTCTTTTCCGTCATCATGGACGTACACAGGCATACCGTTTTCAACGACCACATTTCCGTTAGCATCAAGTTTGAGTTTCATTGTTTTGCTCCAGCCTTCCGGCCATTGGTAGTGGGTCATCCGACCCGGGCACCGCGTCGCATCCGCTTAGCGGCAGACATAAAAAAGGCCACCCGAAGGCAGCCTTGAGTTGAATTTTGTAATGCTCAGAGCTTATTGATTATTTGCTCTGCGATTTTTGCGTCTTCTTCTGACGCCTCACCAGATAAGGCATAGGCAATCATCGCAATCATGATGAATTTGCGCTCAGCCTCTGTCAGGGTGATAGTTTTGTCTTTCTCATTTTGCATGGCTAACCCTCAAACGCCGACGCATCCACACGGCGCAGTTCATCCAGGGTGAGAAATTCCCCGGCATCGTTAAACATCTCCGGCACCGTGATTTTGCCGTCGCGTAGCATCCGCGCGCGAGTAACGCCCAGCACCTGTTCCTGCCGTGCGTACGGCTGCCTGACGAGCCATTCGGCATAACTCGTATTTGCTGGCACCTGGCCGTCCATGGACGCCCTAGTTGCGTTGCTCAGTTCGCCAGGAGGTATCTGCAGTTCCTCCCACGACTTGGTAATAAGGATTTCACTGGACCGGCAGCAAAAGTGAATTTTGCCAGGCCCGCGCAGGTATGGAACTACATGCCCCAGCGGCTTGCCGTCGAGGGTGTAAAGCTTGCGGTCTCGGATGATGCACCACTGGCTCGTATGGGTGTCGAGCGTTGATGACCACTTCTTGGCCTTCACAATGTCGCTATTAGCCTGAGCGAACTCCTGGCGCGCCGTGGCGGCCATATGGTTCACCGCGGTACGGGTCACGACGGCAAGGTCGCGGCGGGATGCGTTAATCACCCCATCTTCACGGTTGAGTTTCGGCGTACCGGCAACGTGCTTAACGATCTGCTCTACCGTTTCGCCTTGGAGAAACCCAGAACGCACAGCGTTAGTGATTTTGTCCAGTCGATCCGATTCTAGCTTCTGACCCCATTCCTTAAGTAAGCGCCCCTGAAAAGGCTGCGCCACGGCAGCAGCGTAAACCTGCTCTGGTGCAATGCTCTGGAGCGGGACATGCTTGAGGATTTGCTTCGGAATAATGCTGCTGAAAAGGTCCAGATGATATACGGCCTCATACTCAACGTAGCGCGTCAGTTCGCGGGCAAGCGCGGTATTAACCGGTTCGTAGGCCTGCTGGTTGAGGTCCCGCACACCAGCCAACAGCGATGACAGGCGACGGGCGCTGTACGTATCAGCTCGCTTGCCGTCCAGCAACACCAGCAATTTGGCAGCCAGGTCAGCATCCATCCTGTTCAGCAACGCAACCATGCGCCGGGCGACGCCGGTGCCGTAGCGCGTCACATAAAGGCCATGCGCTATTGTCTCATCCTGGAGGCGGTCATTGACAGAGCGGGCCATGCTATACCTCCTCTAACGTTCTGGTATCCAGAGACGATGATTCAGCCAGCAATTCGTCCAGGACCTTCTCCGGGTCTGCATCGGCATCAATCAGGTTGAGTTTTTGCAGTGATTTAATAGCATCGATGCGGCGAAGGTCACCGCCCTGACGTAGCGACTGAATGGCCAGCGCCGCTGGCGGGTTGAACTCTTTCGACTCAACATCCAGCTCGGTGCGGACATCGACGTTCCCCCCCTCAGATTCCCCGATGTACTCAGCCATGATTTGCAGGATGTTGTCGATCGCATCTTCCAGGCTGGTTGCCATAGTGTAGAGCGGAGACTGCTCCTGCATTTTCTCTTCGGAGGTCTGGTCTACAGACTTCGTGGATGTGTTGTCGGTACGCAGTAACTTAGCGCCCGCCTGGCGCATCTGCTCTACCAGGTCGGTCAGCGACTCTTTACCCGATGCTATTGAAGTGCCTGTGTGTTCAACGTACTCAAGCCCCTGCTTCTGACGGTCGGAGAACTGAGTTGCAGACGAAGAGCCAATTACCAGTTCCTGCCCATCCTCCAGGCCGAATACCGTAAGCAACGGGACGCGCGCTACATGCAGGATGTTGTCCTGTTCGCTCTGACTCTGCCAGTGCTTCACGTTCAGCAGCGCCATGTTCAGCAGCGGCGGAGAACCGCACATAAACCCGGTACGCTTGGTGTAGAGGGTAACCAGGGTGATGTCCCTGCGGGAGGTCTGCCATTCTTCATGCAGCGTCCAGTTGGACTGGGCATTGTCACCGTTCGCCTTGCGATAAATCTGCACCTGTCCAGATGTCAGCAAACGAATCTGCTCAACCTTTGTTTGCCCAAAGTCGTCGCCATCTTCGACGACCACCTCTTTGATGCGCAGCTCCGTGAGCACGACCTTGCCAGCAGTCATCTTTGACTTCCAGCCAATTACCTGTCGGGGATTGAGCATCGTTACATATGGCCGCGCTCCGGTGGCTTTCTCATCAGCCTTGGTCTTCACCTGTTCGGCGTCCACCCGGGGATAATCCACCAGCGCATGCGATAGACCGTACTGCATCGCTAGGCTGAAGAATGCCTGCGCCCACACATCTAGGCGGCTGCCTTCCAGATCGACATTCTTCGCGAACTCGCGCAGTTGATCCGGGACGTTCTCGCCCAGTTGGATAGGTTCAGCGAAAACGCGCCCGACGTTCTGGTTGATGGTCTCTTCGTATGCAGGCAGCAACGTGGCTACCGCCAGGCGCTTTTTGTAATCCTCTTTGTCTTCTTTCGGCCAGCGAGGAAGATATTCCTCACCCAACTGACGCATGTACAGCGTGCCGCCCATCAGGGCGTCGTTAATGTCCCACGCCTGCACCATGTTCCCATAGTCCAGATTGGGTGTTGAAATATCAGGCATGGAGTTAAATCCGTAGTTGAGTGACTTTTCCGGTCGGCTTGATGATCGGGAATTGCTTCACGATGAA
This sequence comes from Citrobacter sp. Cpo142, assembly GCF_030332425.1. Lineage (NCBI taxonomy): Bacteria > Pseudomonadati > Pseudomonadota > Gammaproteobacteria > Enterobacterales > Enterobacteriaceae > Citrobacter > Citrobacter sp. Cpo142. The sequence goes on along the minus strand of NZ_JAOWHW010000149.1, from coordinate 3,785 downwards.
ATAGCCACCAGCGTCGTTTGGGTGATCGTTGTCGGCTGATTTATCCGGCTCGCCGTTTGCCGCCCATACCTGCTGTTCAAGGCTGTCTGTATAGACCGGGCAGCGAGCAACGTTAACTTTGTAGCGGCGCTCACCGTTGCCGTTGCAGAACATGGCATTCATGGAGTTAATGCGATCCTTTACCGGCGGGTTGGCGGCGTTCACCACCACGCTGAATCCGGCCTGCTTGAGCTGCGCAATATCGGTGGCGCTGGCGTTATTGGACTTGCGTGAATCGCCGGAAGCATCCGGATAGATGTAAATCTGCCTGGAGGCAACATAGCGCCCGCCCTCGTAGCGCCAGAACTCTTCCTGGATACGCTTTATCATGGCTGGCGTGTCATAAACTTTTATCAATTCACGTACCGCGCGCGGCTCGCCATTGCGAAGGACGTGGACGATGGCCGCCATTTTGCCAACGTTAAAGTCCATGCCGATATAGAGCGGTTCGCCTGCCTGTTCTTCATCAGTACAGTTATTCAGTCGTCGATCGAACTGGTGATAGATGGTGCCGCTGGTCAGGTTGGTGAAGCGCCCCCTCAGATACGCCTTAATCAACTCCGGCGGGTAGGAATTCATCAGCGAAGGGATGTAATCCGCGGGCAGGTTCTTCGCGTTGTCGAACGTGCTGGCCTGTATCAGACCGTACAGGGCTGAGAGCTCTGGCTTTTCACGTACTGCCTTCACAAATTGCTGGTAAACGAATTTGAACCCTTCCGGCGTGGTTGTGACGTCAATACCGTTACGCAGCCCATCAACCTTGTAACGCATACGGGCGATGATTTTTCGCCAAGCCTGTTGCGCTTTGGCAGCCGCCATGACATCCAACTCATCCACCATCGCGTTACCGATTTTGAAACCAACTATCGAGCCTGGCTTCTCCATCGAGCGGCAGATTGTTGTCCCGCGGAACCGTCGCCCCTCGTAGAAGTGAACCTCTTTGTTCCCCTCATTGATTTTGACGCTCAGCCCCCAGTCAAAGGCCACCTCTTCGATCGTCTGGTAGAAGATGTCACGAATCTGCGGGTACGTCGGCGCGAAATAACCCTGGTTGATTTTCGGGTGTTCCCACATCCCTTTGCAGATGCCGCCACAACCCACCCACGTTTTACCGGAACCGAACCCGGCAACGTAGGCTTTAAACTTGTGCTCCATCGCGAGGAAGCGAGCCTGTGGGATGTTAAGTGTCGGGCTGATCCTCATCTTCCGCCCTCGCGTCCACTACGTTGATATTGATTTGCACTGGGGTCGGTTCGTCATCATCACCATCACCGGCCAGCTCTTTGCGGAGTTTTTCCACCTCCAACTGCCGGCGGCCGATTTCGATCTGCTGGAGACGCTGAGCGAACTCGCTATCCGCCAGGCCGAGCCGCTTCATTACCGCTTCAAACATTCGCTCACGGCTGATAGCGGTTATCTCGACGCCATTCTTCCCCAGCTTCACGCCGGAATAAGCCAGAGCAGCAACAGGGGAGAGTTTCCGGGTGTCGGCGAAGTAAGGCTGGCCTATTCCGTCACCATTGCAGCGCGGGCAGGCATGGTTAGGCTCACGGGTGTGGTCATATCCATAGCCGCCCACGTCGACTGGCTCACGCTTGTCGCGTTCTTTAGCTTCCAGCTGTTTCTCTTCAAACTCCACGGCATCGCGCCACTGATATTGATGGCCAAAGCCCCAGCAGTAACGACACGCACCGCGACGATACTGTGAAAGCTGGTTTGCATCGAAGGTGGCGAGTTGCCACATCTGATCCAGGACCTCATCAGCACTGCCAAGCGTGCGCGCAATGGAAGCTTTCTGCTGTCGCGCGATGGCCTGTGCAACTGAAGTTTTCTTAAGGAGTTGATAGCCGATTTGTTCAGCTGATTTTTTACTGTAGCCAGCCCGGATAGCTGCCTGTGTGGCATTACCATCCTTCAGGTACTCCGCGACAAATAAGCGCTGCTGAGCAGTAAGCCCATCATCGTCCACCAGCTCATTTGCGCTTTTATCTTTCTGCGCAGTGCGCATTTTTTTCTGCGCAGGTTTTTGCGCAGAAAGTTTTTTGATATATCGACGGGCGGTAGCGTAGTTCAGTCCCTGCGCTTCACACCAATCCTTTGGTGATACGCCGGTTGCGGCATGTTCGGACAGGAACCGTTGCTGAAGCTCGCCCCAGTCCGGTTTTGCCATTGCTTACTCCAATAAAAAAGCCACCAGCGGATGCCAGTGGCTTGGGTGTGGTAATCAGGAATGGATTCGGACCATTGAGCCAGAAGATATTGGTCGTCTGCACCATCCTCCAACTTATAGCAGCGTCACGCTTCGTCCGGACCGGTATTACCCGACACTCGCGCACCTGATTAATGAGTTTCGACATTATCACAGGAACTCGGTGAATGCCTGTTGTAAAATCTAAACTAATAGCAACTAACCGGAGGTGGTGATGAAATCATCACGCGAAAATAATCAATCTTGCAACTTGTTAACTACGCTTCGCAAATCATTTTTAAGCTGCTTAGTTATGATTTCAATATTAGTATCGAACCAACCCGCATCCTGATCAGAAAACTCATAACCAGGTGAAATGAGCCCAAGCATACCTTTCTTAGACTCTAACGGGGAACGACCTTCCACCCCTTTCGTTATGGCAATCACCTGATACGGAAGATAACTTAAATCCTCTTCGGTCATGCCTGCTCTAGCCGCCACATCAGCAACACATGTCATGATTATGCCACTACAAACTTTTGCCTCAGTGATTGCAGTGCTAATAATAACAAGGCTAATTCTGTCTAAATCCTTCTGGTCAATATAATTTCCTGCCATAGAATTTCTGAATGTAAGCGACATAACTTCCATCCAGTGAGCTATATACTTTCTTACCTTTGCAGAGGCAATATTGCGCCTGAATTGCTTAAACATTAAATTCTCCATTTTATAAGAACTAATATTTTAACCTAAAGACAACAAAGTCAAAAGCCCAGTGATCACCGCTGTTAAAACCCCTTCTATTGCGAGGCTATAGGGTTATTGTTTGACTCTCTCACCGAATCGTAAATACGTTCACACGTCATCCCGGCGGTGTAGCGTTCGTCAGCGATTCCAGCATATCGCTTAGCTTCTGCTGCAATATCTCCGAGCATGTCGGCGAGCACTGCGGCGTCGGCTCCGGCTGTTTTGCTTCTGACGGCAGTGGCAAGATCTGAGGTGTGCTTTGCGGCGTCCAGGCGGGCGGCAAGCTTTGTTGCTTCGGTACGCAACTGGCTAACAGTGGCAGACAGGCCAGCAGCAGTGGCAGCAGATTTAGCGGCTTGTGCTTGTGCATCTTTTACAGCCTCATCACGGGCAATTATGCGCCCTTGTTCAATCCAGCGTGCGGCAGTCTGCGCGTTCGCTTCCTGTGAAGATTCCATGCTATTACGGTCAGCCCACTTCTTTTCCCAACCGCGGCTGCTCCATACACTACCCGCGATGAATGCAACGGCCACCAGCAGCGAAATGGCAATAAACTGATAGCGCAGGTTCACTGGTCTATCCCCCAGCATGCCAGCGCACTTTCCTGGTCCCGTCGCTCTACCTGCCCATAGCAGCCATTTTTCTGGCCTTTGGTCAGGCGACAATCGCGCCCGCCGTCTTTAATCCACCAGCGAATAGCATCACAGGCCCCTTTACGGTCGCCAGCATTGATGCGCTTATAGAACGTAGACGGGAAACATTTTCCGGGACCAATGTTGTAGGGGCAGAAAGACGCGATCCCGGCTTTCTG
>NZ_JAOWHW010000148.1:110953-119742 GCF_030332425.1 Citrobacter sp. Cpo142 | reverse complement strand
ACAGCTGATAGAAACAGAAGCCACTGGAGCACCTCAAAAACACCATCATACACTAAATCAGTAAGTTGGCAGCATCACCCCAGCTTTCTGGCTAATGCAGTGTGAATATCCGCAGGTATTTTTCTGTGCGATGTCGCCCGTTCAAAAAAATCTTCAAGCCATGTATCCCGAAAATTTCTGATATTTAATGATTTAGACATTCCATTGCCAACACCTTTTCCATAAGCATAGAGAGATTGTAGTGCATACACGCACTGTGCTCAAGTGCATTCATTAACATAAAATGGTGAGCTGTTGGGTGAGCAGGTAAATCCCTGCCAGAAAGATAAAATACCCATAAATTTAATCGTTACCGCTACCGATCGTAATCTTCTTCCATTCTGCGCTCTTCGTCTTCTAACTGACGCCGTTCTTGATCGAGTTGGCGCTGACGGTCATCCAGTTGGCGACGTCGATCTTCAAACTGGCGGCGGCGATTGTCATACTGCCTGCGCCGATCGTCGCTCATCTGGCGCTGCCAGCTTTCATCACGGGAGTCATCATAATCCCGCCCGTTGTCCGGTTTGTATGCGTCGTTAATCGCCTGCTGAATATTACCAATGGCGTCATCGATAATATCCGCCTGCGCTGACATGGTGGTCAGTGACAGCAAGCTAAAAAGAAGAAATGTCGCGGAGCGTTGCATAAAACCAGCCTCATCAAGAAACTCGCCCCACGGTAATCAAAGCGTATTTGCGCGGGTAGCGGACGAATCTCAATTACGCGAATGCCACAGCGCCTGCGCCAGCTCTCCCCGGGTAAAAGGCTTACGCAATAGCGCCACATCCGGCAGCGCCGGGTTATGCGCCGGACGTAAATCCTGACCGCTTATCAGCAGGATGGACAACTGCGGATAATGTGCCTGGGCATGGTTAACCACATCCACGCCGCTTAAACCACCTGGCAGCATTAAGTCGCTAATAAAAATATCAATCTCGGATGAAGCCGCCAGCATATGCATCGCCTGTTCGCCGTTGGCGGCCTCTAACGTCAGGTAGCCCAGCAGGTGTAATTGCTCGCACAACGTCTGGCGTACATCGTCCTCATCCTCGAGCACCAACACCAGTTTTTCACCGCTGTTCGCCGCATGTACCGCTACCGCTTCCACTTGAGCCTGCACCGGCACAACGGCACGAGGCAGTTGCAGCCTGACCGTCGTTCCCTGCCCGGGAGCACTTTCAATCTCCACCCGGCCACCGGACTGGCGCACAAAACCGTAGACCATCGACAGCCCCAGTCCGCTGCCGCTACCGGTCTGTTTGGTGGTGAAAAACGGCTCGAAGACCTGGGCTTTCACCTCCTGTGACATCCCGCTTCCCTGGTCGGCAACCTCCAGCATCACCATATCCTGCTTGCGCCCATCGCTGCGCGTGACCCGCTGATTCCAGGTACGGATTTTAATCGTGCCCGCCTGCCCGTCCATGGCGTCACGGGCGTTCATCACCAGATTGATAATGGCGTTTTCCAGTTGGCTGACGTCAATCCACGCGGGCCAGGCGGGAGACTGGGCTTCAATCTCCAGCGTCAACGTGGCCGGAAGAGAGTGGCGCATCAGTTCGCCCAGATTTTCCAGCAGCGTTTTCAGTTCCACCGCATGGGGATGCAACGACTGTTTGCGCGAAAAGGCCAGCAGGCGTTGGGTAAGCAGCGCCCCGCGCTCGGCGGCTTTTAGCGCCCGATTGACCCGTGGCGCATCGGGCGACTCCGGATTCACCAGATCCAGACTGCCAATAATCACCGCCAGCAGGTTATTGAAATCATGTGCTAATCCACCCGTCAGTTGCCCCACCGCCTTCAGCTTTTGGCTGTGCAACAGCGCTTCTTCCAGCCCCTGACGCTCGGTGCGGTCGATTTCCATCTGGCTGGTTTTTTCTTTTAGCAGTCGGGTGGTGTGCTCCAGCGACGCCGTATTCCGGGCAAAGACGCTAAAGGCGCGGGCCAGCTCGCCCAGCTCATCGCGCCGCTGCAGGGCCGGGACGCTGACGTCTGATTCACCGTGCGCCAGCCGGGTCATCGCCCGCGAAATGGCCGTCAGGTTGGAGCCGAGATTACGGTAGATATACCACCCGGCAAAACCGGTGATCACCACCGCCAGCAGCGCAAACACTAAAATAAACAACGCGCCGGATTGCAGTTCCTGATGGCTTTGCGCCACCCGCTGCTCTGAGATCAGCGCCACCTGCGAGGCATACTGATTGATATCGCTGTTGAGGATCGCCACCAGCGCTTTGATATGAAACATATACCAGTTGATGGCCAAATCGCTCTGCTCCAGCGCGGAAGAGAGCGGCTCCAGCTTATGCAGCTCCTGGTTGAAGTCGTTGAGGATACCGCTAATCAGCGGACTAGCATGGCGCAAGGGAAGCGCAGGCATCACCGCATCCAGTTGTTTCACCACCGAACGCGGCGTGGGCGTGTCGATGGCGGCAACAATTAAGCGGTCCATCTGCCCCAGCAGCGCATCATCCTGCGCGCCGATCAACTTTTGCAGATGACGTAAATAGCTTTGATTTTGATACAGCGAACTGAGCAACGCGTTACGCTCCAGATGCCGCCGCTGTCCGCGCTGCAACATCCCTTCTACGCTGCTTTGTAGTTCATTACTGCGCTGGATAATACGCTCGACCAGCACCGGCTCCTGCTGCGCCAGCGGCGCGGTAGCCAGTTGTTCCAGCGATCGCTTCAACGCCCGTTGCGTCTCCTGCAGCCGCTCCGCTTCCCCTTTGTATTCCAGCGCTCCGACCACCTGCGACAGCCGCACCGCCGCTGTCGCCACGTTCGCCGTATCGCGCGCCAGGTTCATGCTGCCGGTCATGTCGTCAACGGTTTGCTGCTGCACCTGCTCCTGAATCTGGCTTGCGTGCTGAAAACCCAGCACCGCCACGCCGCTCACCATCAGCGTGACCGCCACCACCAGCAGATTGAAGAACAGCAATCGTCCGCGCGCACTGGCGAAAAAGTGACGTCCCGGTTGCGGCATATCACGCTCCGTGAAGAAAAATCGCAATATGACAAATATGAACGGCTTCTGACATTTTGCATTTACATTCCTGTGATGGACTGCTGATATCGGCCACCCCACAGGAGATCCGCCATGAGCAGGACACCGGTTCTGGAGATGCGCAACATTGCTAAAGCGTTTGGCAAATTTTACGCGCTGAAAGGGGTCGATTTAACGGTCTGGCCGGGCGAGATTCATGCCCTGATGGGCGAGAATGGCGCGGGGAAGAGCACCCTGATGAAGATCCTCGCGGGGGCCTATACCGCCACCAGCGGTGAGATCCTGATTGACGGTCAGCCGTTCCACATTCGCGGGCCAAAAGACGCGCTTAGCGCAGGCATCACGCTGATTTATCAGGAGATGCAGCTCGCGCCGAACCTGACGGTGGCGGAAAATATCTTTCTTGGCAGCGAGCTGTCGCGCGGCGGTCTGGTCCAGCGAAAAGAGATGGTGATGCAGTCGCAGAAAGTCATCGACCGACTCGGTGCCCAGTTTAAGGCCAGCGACCGTGTGATGACGTTGACCATCGCCGAACAGCAGCAGGTGGAAATTGCCCGTGCCCTGCACCGTAAAAGCCGCATTCTGGTAATGGATGAACCCACCGCCGCCCTCTCCTCACGTGAAACCCATCGCCTGTTTGAACTGATCATGCGTCTGCGCGATGAGGGGATGGCGATTATCTACATCAGCCACCGCATGGCGGAAGTGTACGAACTCTCGGACCGCGTCAGCGTCCTGCGCGACGGACAATATGTTGGCAGCCTGACCCGCGACAAGCTCAACGCCTCGGAGCTGGTGCGCATGATGGTGGGTCGTCCGTTAAGCGATCTGTTCAACAAAGAGCGCGACATTCCCTTAGGTAAAGCACGCCTCAATGTTCATCACCTGACCGACGGCCATAAAGTCCAGCCGTGCAGCTTGCTGGTACGCTCCGGGGAGATCGTCGGCCTGGCCGGGTTAGTCGGTGCCGGGCGTTCTGAGCTGGCTCAGTTGATTTTTGGCGTTCGTAAAGCCATCGGCGGCATGATTGAAGTAGACGGTGAACCGGTAGTGATCCACTCCCCGCGCGAGGCGATTGACCACGGCATTGGCTTTCTGACGGAAAACCGCAAAGAGCAGGGATTATTTTTAGAGCTGGCAGCGGCAGAAAACATCACCATGGCAACGCTGGAGCGTGACGCCAACTGGGGCATGCTCGATCGCAAAAAGGCCCAGGCTATTTCTGATGACGCCATCAAATTGCTCAACATCCGCGTTCCGCACGCGCAGGTACGCGCGGGCGGGCTGTCTGGCGGAAATCAGCAAAAACTGCTGATTTCACGCTGGGTCGCGATCGGCCCACGTATTTTGATCCTCGATGAACCCACGCGCGGCGTGGATGTTGGCGCCAAAAGCGAGATCTACCGGATCATGAACGATATGGCGCGCAAAGGCGTAGCGATCCTGATGATCTCCAGCGAACTGCCGGAAGTCGTCGGCATGAGCGATCGCGTGTACGTCATGCGGGAAGGAAGCATTGCCGGCGAGCTGAACGGACAAAGTATTACCCAGGAAAATATTATGACGCTGGCTACCGGCGTGAACGACTCCCACCATCAGGCGGTGCCCCATGAATAATCCAACCCCTCCCCAGCAGGTGGCGAAATCCGCCTCCGCGAAAAGAATGCTGATGAGCGATCTGATGCAAACAGTCGGCATCTTACCGATTCTCATCCTGATTGTGGCGGTATTTGGCTTTATCGCGCCCAACTTTTTTACCGAAAGCAACCTGCTGAATATAACCCGTCAGGCGTCGATCAACATCGTGCTGGCGGCTGGCATGACCTTCATTATTTTGACCGGCGGAATCGACCTCTCGGTTGGCTCGATTCTCGGCACCACCGCCGTCGCAGCCATGGTCGTTTCTCTTATTCCTGAGCTTGCCATGCTGTCAATTCCGGCGGCGCTTATGCTCGGCCTGGTGCTGGGATTATTTAACGGCGCGCTGGTCGCTTTTGCCGGACTACCGCCGTTTATCGTCACGCTTGGAACCTATACGGCGCTGCGCGGCGTGGCCTATCTGCTGGCCGACGGTACAACGGTGATTAACTCCAATATCAGCTTTGAGTGGATCGGTAACAACTATCTCGGCCCGGTTCCGTGGCTGGTGGTCATTGCGCTGGCGGTGGTGGTGGTGTGCTGGTTCATTCTGCGCCGCACCACGCTCGGCGTTCATATCTACGCGGTCGGCGGCAATATGCAGGCCGCACGTTTAACCGGGATCAAAGTGTGGCTGGTGCTGCTGTTCGTCTACGGCATGAGCGGTTTGCTCTCAGGTCTTGGCGGGGTGATGAGCGCCTCGCGGCTGTATAGCGCCAACGGCAACTTAGGTATGGGTTACGAGCTGGACGCCATCGCGGCGGTGATCCTCGGCGGCACCAGCTTTGTTGGCGGGATCGGCACCATCACCGGCACGCTGGTGGGGGCGTTGATAATCGCCACGCTCAATAACGGCATGACGCTAATGGGCGTCTCCTATTTCTGGCAACTGGTGATCAAAGGGGCGGTGATCATCATAGCGGTGCTAATCGACAAATACCGTACCCGACACCATCAAAGTGCATAGACAAGCTTACTGGCCTGCTCATTCGTAGGCCTGATAAGCGCAGCGCCATCAGGCGTATAACAACAATACCCTACGTGAGGAAACGAGTATGCGTTTGAAGCCATTAGTGACCGCGCTCTGTGCTGGCGCCCTGCTTGCTGCAGCTCCGTTTGTGCAGGCAAAAGAACTGAAATCGATTGGCGTTACGGTGGGCGATCTGGCCAACCCGTTCTTCGTGCAGATCACCAAAGGCGCGGAGCTGGAAGCACGCAAGCTGGCAGGTGATAGCGTTAAAGTAACGCTGGTTTCCAGCGGTTACGATTTGGGGCAACAGGTGTCGCAGATCGACAACTTTATTGCCGCCAAAGTCGACATGATTATCCTTAACGCCGCCGACTCCAAGGGCATCGGCCCGGCGGTAAAACGCGCGAAAGACGCCGGGATCGTGGTGGTTGCCGTTGACGTGGCAGCGGAAGGCGCAGACGCGACCATTACCTCCGATAACACCCAGGCAGGTGAAATGGCCTGTAAATACATTACCGACCGCCTGAAAGGCAAAGGCAACGTCGTCATCATCAACGGGCCACCGGTTTCCGCCGTCCAGAACCGCGTGGAAGGCTGCCAGACTGAGTTTAAACGCCACCCTGACATCAAGGTGCTGTCGCATAACCAAAACGCCAAAGGCAGTCGCGAAGGCGGGCTGGAGATCATGACCGCGCTGCTGGCGGCGAATCCGAAGATCGACGGCGTATTCGCCATTAACGATCCGACGGCGATCGGTGCCGATCTGGCGGCAAAACAGGCGCAGCGTAGCGAATTCTTTATTGTCGGCGTAGATGGATCCCCAGACGGTGAAGAAGCGCTGAAGCGCGAAAACTCACTATTTGTGGCGACTCCGGCACAAGATCCGCAGGTGATGGCTGCCAAAGCGGTCGAAATCGGCTATGACATATTGCAGGGGAAACCCGCCCCGAAAGAACCCGTGCTGATCCCGGTGACGATGATCGATAAAAACAACGTCGGCAGTTATAAGGGTTGGACGGTGAAATAAATCCTGAACCGACTAAGGCTCCTGCCACAAAGAGAGTCAAAGAAGCAAGAGCGCCCGTCAGGGCGCTTACCTCATAAAAACTGAGAGTAATAAATATCCATTTCCTCTTCTATATTATGACTCAGTATAAAAGAAAAAATCATAACCGCCGTGTAAATAACCAGAATACCAATAACCAAAGGTGCAAACGTATACCAGGGGTGACTTTGGAACAGTTCTAGTGGTACGAGACTTACAAATCCCATACACCATAAAATAATTGCGCACAATTTTATGACTCTCCAATAATCATGGAAATCCAGCTTATCAAGTGCAGGCCAGCATCCTGGATATTTAGCAGCTATTATGCCGGATTGAATAGTATCTGCGGATGTACTGGCGAATAACTGATGGCCTTGACCATATTTTGCAGCATCCGCAGCCAACGCTAATACAACCCAGCGCTGAACCTCTGTGCTTTGCCCAGTGACGGCCTCCAGTTCATATCGACTATCGGCCAAAATGCTCGTTTTTGCGTTTTCTATCCCACTAAACAATACGAATTTTGACTGCTTATCCAGTGAGTTGAACCATAGTTTTTTAATTTTACTAACATCAACTTGCTGTGCAGAAAGATATGTACTTACGATTTCATCAAGATAGTAAGGGGTACTGTCCATCATGCGTAATAAATATAAAGGTGCGTCTTTATCTTTAAGCAGTTGTGTATTGGTAAAAATAAAGGCATTAGCACTTTCAAAAAAATCAGCATTATTTTCATCATGCAATTCAACGGTAATAACCAGGTTATTTTCAGAAATATTTAAATCAACCCACTCATTTATTAAAAAATAATCAGGGCATTTGTGAAGAATATTAATTTTTCCGACCTTATCTTTGGGGATGCTCAGACTTGCCAGCACCGCCTTGAAACTATTGCCGATAGTGTCATCCGCTCCCTTAACGTACAGCCAGGTAGTAAAAGGCCGATAATCCCTGACAAGAGAACATTTGAGGGGCTCTATCAACTGCCTTAGTACTTTATCAACTCTGGTGTCATCCATTGAGTCAACTTCAATATCAATGCGTAACGGCGTTGCAGAACCTTCTGGCGCTTCACCCTCTAGTTTCTGAATTTTTAATGCCAGTTCAGGCACCGGGAGAATGGATGAATAGTCTAAAAGAGGCAATGCCCGTATTGCCCAGTTTTTCCACTGGTTCATTCCATACTTCTCAAGATAACCCGCATAGTAACATGGAAAAGATATAACACCGTAAGTGATTACCACCACACACCAGATTGCTAATACTATTAGCGACGGGATACCTATTGCATTCCATATCAGATCATCAGGAACTTTCTTGTCCTGCAACCAGCTGAATATATTGTACGTTATAAAAAACAGAAAGATAGCACAGCTAATGATCAGCATAATATTAAGCGGGAATTTTTCTGGTTCTTCATAGGGATTCTTGTTTGGTATCTTCCATTTCCTCATTTGCTTGTCCCCGCCGTTGGCAGTGTGGTTTTAATTGCACAACAACATGCGGCCCTACAGCCATCCACAACGACGCCTTTGCCGTCCATTGTCCAGGTTGGCTCAAAATCAAGTATTGGGAAGGTACCTTTGTGCAGAATACAAACCACAGTATCCCCCTGTAAAGCGACAGGAATTCCCATAAACTTGCTACCAGAAGCTTTATTGACATATCCGCCATTTTCCAGCGGATCGTTTAGCCTGATTACACCTTTCATATTATTTCCCTGTATCCATATCGCAGTACATCCGGGTCCAGCCCTTATAGCCCACCACCTCCGGCTCTTTGTCCGGCAGGTTTTGATAGTTAGCCTTATAACCTTCCGTTAAATTGGCTAAGGATGCTTTCATAAATACCACCGTTCCCCAGGCGCGCCCTGGAAACTCAGGACTGGTATGGCCGTCCACATACTTGCCACCGGATTTATGCTTGCCAGGTCTGTAGAGATAATAGGTGTCATCAAAGTATTGATAATCTATACCCGGACCACCCGGCGCCAGACGCGGGTCGTCAAAAGGATATGAACTCATATACAAATGGTCCTGCGCTGTGGAAATAAACGCCTGGTTATTGACCACCACCACTCTTTTTATTTC
>NZ_JAOWHW010000148.1:109447-110858 GCF_030332425.1 Citrobacter sp. Cpo142 | reverse complement strand
TGGTAAACAACATATCCTTCACAATCATAACCGATCAACTCCAGGTAGCGATTATCATCAAACCGGTAAATTACCTGTGATGGTATTTTTTTTGTACAGCCAGCGATAGCACATAGCGAAATAGTTCCGATTATTATTTTTAACGCACTTCCCTTATTCATAATTCATCCTTAAACGTTAAGCGGTTTGGGCATATCCCATTGCAGATTATTTCCCTGCATCCATATCGCAGTACATCCGGGTCCAGCCCTTATAGCCCACCACCTCCGGTTCTTTGTCCGGCAGATTTTGATAATTCGCTTTTTCTGACTCAACAAGATTATCCAGTCCTTGTTTCATAAAAATAACCATACCCCACGCATATCCTGGAGATTCAGGTCTGATGTGGGCATTCACATACTCGCCACCGGATTTATGCTTGCCAGGTCTGTAGAGATAATAGGTGTCATCAAAGTATTGATAGTCTATACCTGGACCACCCGGCGCCAGACGCGGGTCGTCAAAAGGGTATGAACTCAGATATAAATGCCCCTTCGCTGTGGTAATAAATGCCTGATTGTTGACCACCACCACCCTTTTTATTTCTTTTCCTTCAGGTCTATCTACCATATTCCCATCAGAATTTTTCTCTTGCCCCTGAGATGGGGACATATACGTTGCGACCTGCCACGTTTGTCCATAGTCTTTAGATATTGTATATGCACCGGGTTCCCATTCAGGAATAAAGATGTATTTATCCGATGGATGGATATATATCCCAGAGAATATCCTGAAGGAAGCAAACACTCCATCATATATCTCTTTATGAATATCTTTTCTAATGTCATGATACCAAAGTGCTCCCTCACAATAATAGCCTTTTAACTCCAGATAACGATTATCGTCATAACGATAAATAACCTGCGAGGGTGTTTTTTTTGTACAGGCAGTGATAGAGAATAGTGAAACTGCGCCGATTAATACTCTTACCATAATTCCTGGTTTCATAATTCATCCTTAAACGTTAAGTGGTTTGGGCATATCCCATTGCAGATTATTTCCCTGCATCCATATCGCAGTGCATCCGGGTCCAGCCCTTATAGCCCACCACCTCCGGTTCTTTGTCCGGCAGGTTTTGATAGTTAGCCTTATAACCTTCCGTTAAATGGGCTAAAGATGCTTTCATAAACACCACCGTTCCCCAGGCATCACCTGGAGATTCAGGTCTTATATGGCCGTTCACATACTCGCCACTGGATTTATGCTTGCCTGGTCTGTAGAGATAATACGTGTCATCAAAGTATTGATAATCTATACCTGGACCACCCGGCGCCAGACGCGGGTCGTCAAAGGGATATGAACTCATATACAAATGGTCCTGCGCTGTGGAAATAAACGCCTGGTTATTGACCACCACCACTCTTTTTATTTC
>NZ_JAOWHW010000148.1:66996-109371 GCF_030332425.1 Citrobacter sp. Cpo142 | reverse complement strand
TGGTAAACAACATATCCTTCACAATCATAACCGATCAACTCCAGGTAGCGATTATCATCAAACCGGTAAATTACCTGTGAGGGTATTTTTTTTGTACAGGCAGTGATAGCGCATAGTAAAACTGCTCCGATTATTATTCCTACCGTATTTCCCAGTTTCATAATTTATCCTTAAACGTTAAGCGGCTTAGGCATATCCCATTGCAGATTGGGAGTCTCGGTATTGTATATTTCATTGTGTCTGGCAGGTTTAACCGTTGTTGAATGACAATATTCGTTAACCACGCCAAACTCGCCTGTCGGTAAAATATCATCCGGTCTATTCATATGTTCTTTTGTATCTGCTTTATTCAATACCCCCGAGTTATAATAATTAACTGTATCCTGAAAACCATTACGCTTCATACGCCAGTCTCCGCGCAGGAGTAGCTCGGTCCAGAATTCTCCGCAGCGGTGATCAAATGCCCTGCATATTCCCACCGCCAGATCGAAGGCCATCGCTTTTACGGGGGCATCTTTCGACATAACGATAGAGGAATGCTGGCTGTAACCAACCTGCTCTGATTGCAGCCATTCTTTTTGCAGCTCATCCGGCGTTTTTTCATAAATCAACTGAACGGTCTTATTGTATCCCCCGCCCAGAACAACGCCTTTGGTATATCGCTTACCATATTTTCTGGAGAACATCGCAAGTTCAGTGGGCGTTAATTCCTGGCCCGGCTGTAAATAATCGAAACCTGCGCCGCTGAGATTTTTGAAATCTGTCTCAGTGCGCGCAATAACCGTGGCTTTTGCAGAAAATGAGATGTCCTGATCGGGTGAACCCGGCGCTATCGAATATTTATACTGACTTCCCGCACCCTGTAACTGGTGTCTGAAGGTGACGGGGAGCTGCTCCCCATTCACAACAACATCCGCAAATGTATATTGTCTGGTCGCCAGCGTATCCTGATCAAAACAATCCTTTTTTAACGCCGGCATTTCAAAAGGCACGCTCAGTGGGCTGCCGCCTATTTCAGGACCATTTTCGCAGAAAACCCGCTGGCGCAGATTATTTATGCCGCTGGCAATGTCGTGGGGGACTCCCCGCCAGCCCAACCCCTGGACGTTAAGTAATGAAACTACACTGTCATTGGGGCAAAAATAGTTATATACCTTGCCAAAGTTATTACGCGTATAGAGTTTATTCTGCCGCCACTGTGAATTGGTTTTACTCAGGCACAGCGCGCCTTCTAATTTATCGATCTCGGCCTGCGTGTGATATTCCCCCTTGCCATATCTGGCGTTGGTCGCCATCAACTGGCAGAAATTGCGGAACGTCTGCTGCCGGGCGCGATCCGTCTGGTGATGTCCGGGCGTCATACTTTCAGCAGCCGTTTTTTCCAGTGCGTAGGGAGAATGGTTGAGAATCACGCAATCGGCGGGATCGGCACCTGTTGCTTTTACCAGCATATTGGCCAGCATGGTAATTATCGTTCCCTGGGAGTGCGCAATGATATTAATGGGATCGAATTTTGTTGCCGGTTCTCTTCGAATCATCAGGATTAAATCAGCCAGCCGCTGCGCGGCAAAAAACTGATAAATACGGTGCGGGTTATCATAAATAGGGTGCGTAAAATCCCCAGCATTCAGATGAAATGAAGCAAATCCTGCCGTAGCGTTCGCAGGACCGCCGGATCCAGGGCCTAGCATATCCGGAATAGTGGTTGTCGCATTGGCAAAGGTACCACCGCCTTTGGCGTACACATCGTCCAGCACGTTGCCGAAATTATCATTCTGATATTTCAAGGTGGTTTGGGGAATATGCCCCAACTTTTCCAGCTTTGCGTGGTCATCTTCCTGATAGGCGTTGTAAGGCAGTTTTGCGGCGTCTCCTGATTTAGCCCGTTCTTCGCGATAACGCCGCTGGTCTTCTATATATGTCGCATGATCGACGGGTTTATACCCCCAATAAAATGGAATTACCGGGCTGCGTCCGGGCATTTTTACATTCTGCTGCTCGCCATCGCCCATATCCATTTTGTACTGCTGCCATTCATGCGGATACATATCCGTGCGGCCCATACGCTCATTCAGGCCAGCGATAATACCCTGCTCCTGATTCTGATAGGCCTCACCCACATCGTTGACGCCGTGCACAAGGATCACAATACAGGGCATGGAATACTTAACGGGCACGTCACAGACAGCCATTTTTCCGCCCGTTGATTTAGGCACGCCCTGTACACCTGTCGCCACCACCCGCGGATTAAAGGGACTGTTACTCATTTGGCAAAATCTCCATTTTCATTTCGTCCATTTCAGTCATATCCAATAACGGCGTCATTCCTTCATCGTCAGTGACGCCTTCAATGGTTTCGCCTGATGCCTTAGTCAGTCTGAATTTTGTATTCTTCAGAACATCGTCTGGGTTGCCAGAGCCATGTAATTTAATGCGGCGATGAAACTGCTCCTCCTGAAAGACAGGGGTTTTATCTTTCGCCGACTCCGGTCCGCTCCAGTCAAGAGAGGTGCCTTTCAACTGCACTTTTGCGGGAGAGAATATTTTTACAGAGCCGTCTTCATTTATTCTGATACCGCCACCACCGCACAAAAGCTGGATATTCTTCCTGGCGCTGATGGTTACGTTGCCGTTCATACTCTGAATATGAAAATGCTTATCAGAAAGCAGGCCCATTTCCCCGCGCTGCGCCTGGACGGAAATATCATCTTTTGCGGCGATGATTTTGATTCCGATAGCTCTGCTGAAAAGTGACAGGCCCTGTCCAACGGCCATTGAGAGTTTTTTAAAGACGTTAAAACTGCCGTTGCTGGCGGCGTTTAGCGACAAATCTTTGTCTGCTGATAATGCCATCGTTTGTGGTGTCAGCAGGGCCATACCGTGATCGGCGTAGGCCACCAGTCCCGAACGGGTAAGCTGTTCAAGCGCGGCGTTAAGCTGCTGCTGCGGCCCCATTTCGACATTTAACGCCTGCGCCGTCAGCGCACTTTGCTGAAGCGACGTTGCCAGCGTAAGCGCGGCCTGAAGCTGCTGAACCACTGCGCTCATATCAAGCTGCTTGCCCTGGGCTTTTGGCTGCGCCTCGGTCGTGAGTAATATCCCCTTTGCCGCCCTCAGGACCGCGCGGTCATCGGTGCGCAGTTCTGCGCCTTCGCCGCGCGGTTTACCACCAGCATCAACAAGATGGCCCATATTCAACTGCGTTTTACCGTACTCGGTACTCAGTTTGACGTGTTCCTGCCCGCGCCGATCCTCCATCCGCAGCTTATTAAAACCCGCAGTGCGGATGACATTGCGGGTATTATTGCGGCTGGTGACGGGGTCAGGCTTTGGAGCATGATGCAGGGCGTGCGCAATAAAAGGTCTTTCCGGATCGCCGCCTTCAAACGCAATGGCGACCTCTGTGCCCTGGATTAACGGAAAGTGATGACCATAAGTATCACCGGCATAAACCCGCGCCAGACGAACGGGCATGCTTTCATAACCTTGCCTGTGCTGGTCGAGGTCAAAATCAAACTTCACCCAATAGCGACCCTGCACATCGATATGAGCATATTGGTCATTGTCTATTGGTGATGAAACGATCGCGGGAACAGTACCTGCAATACGTGGCCGGGGTAGCGGCTGAGGTCGAAAACAAACGTTCTGGCTGTAGGGAATACCGATAAGCCGGGACTGGAGCGCTGCATCGCGCCTCCCCGTCACCTGCATTGCCGTTACCACAAATCCAGAGGCGAAGGCATGTGGAATGGCGCCGTCAATTTCCAGCACCATCCCCGGCACGATCGACGGACTGGTGGTCACACCGGTTAAAATGGATTGATTATTAAGAATAATTTCGTGATGCAGTTTGGCGTAAAACCAGCTGGACTCGCCTGGCTGCGCCTCGGCAAATTGCGATCCCGGCTGATGATGGATATCCGCATAGCGATACTCTGTGCCATATGCCGTAGCCCTTTCCGCAGACACATCGGCGTCAGCGTTTAGCATCTGCGAGTTTGCCAGCCTGTAATCAAAGTTCTTCACTTTAACGCCAGCGGAGGCAACGTTGTGCTTTGATACCAGCTGATCGATCGAATACTCATTTGATGTCAGCCCGGCATGGGATGAGTGCATAATCTTTTGATCAAAGAGGTATTGGCATTGTGAATCACTGAAAATAACCACCATAATGTGCGAAACAGCATGATGATTTGCGATCCTGAACCAGATCCCAACTTCTGACAGGATGCGGCTGATAAACGCTAAATCTGACTCCTCCCACTGAACAATCATTTCCCGGTTGGGATAGATACAAACAAGATTATCAAAGTCGATTTCATAATCGGCAAAAGCATGTTCTTTGAGGATCTGCGTGACCAGTTTCGGCACATTTATGTTCAGGTAAATAGCCGAACGCTTGCGTCGTGAGAGTAATGCCAGCTTATGCTCTAACCTGATTTCGTACAGTGACTCATCCGCTGATGTGCTAATAAGCGAAAATGACGTAATGACGCCTTCAATTTGCCGTTCATATAGCCACTTCTCAGAACCTTGAATATATTTATTCCAGTTATGATTAGGTGCTCTGATTTTCAGCGAGCCTTCAATGTTAAGAAGTGAGTCAGGAGGGATGTTTTTTTGTTTTGATGTGAATGTGATTTTATAACTGTATGGTTTACTTAAATTTTCATGACCTTCAATTGTTTCAACATCCAGCAACCCTAACTTACCCTCGTCCCTAACAGAGAATAAATACTTATTTATACTCTCCTCTGAAACTATACCTTCCAGATTATAGAACCCTGAACCTTTTTTCATTATCGCATCCCTTACCAAAAGAAAGTAATACATAAGAAATAAAGTCCAGCCAGCATATCAACAATAATAAAAAAAGGGTTATTTTTTTACTGGAAACAAATCTGGAAAGTGAAATAATTATTATTAGTTAAACGTGTAATATAATCCTTACATATAAATAAACGATTAACTGGCGCGAATTTAGATTCAATGACATCATTTTCTAACAAAACGGTTTATATAGCCCAGCATTCGTTTTTTCATCGTAAGGCAACAATCCAATAATCACATCCAAATGGTTCCAAAAACTGAGGCGCGACTAAAAAAACAAGTATTAAGGCAATGATTTTTAATAACATTTATAAAAACAGCCTTTTTATTTATTATTTTATTGAATAAATCACATCCTTCCATAAAAAAACACAATAAAATATAACTATTCCCTATTCTGCTGTGAGGGGAGAGGTAACTGGATTATGCCCATGTGTTCCTAAGGAAAGATTTTGGTTTTCTCCCTCTCCCTTTGAGAGAGGGCCGCATAAAGGTCATCTTATCAGCCACAGGAGAATCAATGAAACGCTCCGCAATAAACGAGATCCTTGGCCACACGCGCCAGTTTTTCTCTCAGCACGACGTGCACCTCCCCCCTTTTGCCAGTTTCCCGCCGACCCAATGGCGCAAGCTTGATGCCGCTGCCTGGAGCGAAGTTTTCGACCTCAAACTCGGTTGGGATGTCACTGCGTTTGGCGGAAACAATTTCGCCGCGCAAGGCTTAACGCTGTTCACCCTGCGTAATGGCTCGCCAAAAGGCATGCCTTACGAGAAATGCTACGCCGAGAAAATCATGCATGTTCGCGATGCGCAGGTCACGCCGATGCATTTTCACTGGCGCAAACGCGAAGACATTATCAATCGCGGCGGCGGCAATTTAATAGTGGAACTGTGGAATGCGGGGATCCGGGAGCAAACGGAGCAAACGGAGCAGACCGACGTAAGCGTGGTGATTGACGGCTGTCGGCAAACCCATGCGGCAGGCAGTCAGTTGCGCCTGACGCCGGGTGAAAGCATCTGCCTGCCGCCGGGCCTGTATCACAGCTTCTGGGCGGAAAAAGGTTTTGGCGACGTGCTGGTCGGCGAGGTTTCGTCTGTTAATGACGACGACCACGATAACCACTTTTTGCAACCGATCGCCCGCTATAACGACATTGAAGAAGACGAACCTGCGCAGCTGGTGCTGTGTAACGAATATCGCCTGTTCCGCTAACCAAGGAGCGCATTATGCCGTTGATATCTCTCGCTGATGGCCTTGCCCATGCCCGTGAGCATCGCTATGCCTTAGGGGCATTTAATGTTCTGGATTCACACTTCCTGCGCGCACTGTTTGCCGCGGCAAAGCAGGAACGTTCGCCGTTTATCATCAATATCGCCGAAGTACATTTTAAATATATCTCGCTGGATTCTCTGGTCGAAGCGGTCAAATTCGAAGCCGCACGGCATGACATTCCGGTGGTGCTAAACCTTGACCACGGCCTGCACTTTGAGTCGGTAGTTCGGGCACTACGCTTAGGGTTCAGTTCAGTGATGTTCGATGGCTCCACGCTGGAGTATGAAGAAAATATCCGCCAGACCCGCGAAGTGGTAAAGATGTGCCACGCCGTCGGCGTATCGGTGGAAGCCGAACTGGGCGCGGTGGGTGGTGATGAGGGCGGCGCGCTGTACGGCCATGCCGACGAGTCGCTGTTTACCGACCCGATGATGGCGCGTGATTTCGTCGACAGAACCGGGATTGACGCGTTGGCGGTCGCCATTGGCAATGCGCACGGAAAATATAAGGGCGAACCGGTGCTCGACTTCCCGCGTCTGGACGCTATTCGCCAGCAGGCGGCAATCCCGCTGGTACTGCACGGCGGCTCCGGTATCAGCGACGACGATTTCAAGCGCGCGATTGAACTCGGCATTCACAAAATCAACTTCTATACCGGCATGTCGCAGGCGGCGCTGTCGGCGGTAGAAACACGGATGGCGAATCGCCAGCCGCTGTACGACGAATTCGCCGAACTGCTGCTCGGCATTGAAGAGGCCATTACCGATACCGTTTCGGAACAGATGCGCATTTTTGGCAGCGCGGGACGGGTCTGATGGAACGCAAAGGCGTTATCGCCGCAGGCAACATGCTGGTCGATCACGTGCATCAAATTGTGCAGTGGCCGGAACGTGGCTGGCTGGCGGAAATCACCCGTAGCGAACGCGCCACGGGCGGTGCGCCGCTTAATGTGCTGCTGACGCTGGCAAAAATGCACACTGGGCTGCCGTTGCAGGCGGTGGGGTTAATCGGTCAGGACAGCGACGGCGACTACATCATGGCGATGCTGGAGCAGTATCACGTTAATCGCCAACACGTGCAGCGCACCACATTCGCCCCCACATCGATGTCGCAGGTGATGACCGATCCCAGCGGTCAGCGCACCTTTTTCCACTCACCGGGAGCCAATCGGCTACTCGATCTGCCCGCGTTTGAGCAACTGGATACCTCGATGAAAATCTTCCATCTGGGTTATCTGCTGCTGCTCGACAGTCTGGACATGCCGGATGAGGAGTACGGGACGCGTAGCGCACGGCTGCTGGCACAAATGCGCGACAACGGCTTTGAAACGTCGCTGGATCTGGTCTCACGCAAGGGCGACCCGCGCTACCAACCACTGGTAATGCCAGCCCTGCGCCATCTCGACTATCTGGTGATTAACGAGCTGGAAGCCGGGGAGTTCAGCGGGCTGGAGATCCGCCAGCCCAACGGCGAACTGCATATTGCGCACATCGCCACCGCCGCACGCGAATTATTGAATGCAGGCGTGCGCCAGCGGGTGGTGATCCACTGTCCGGAAGGTGCCTGGGGTGAAGCGCCGGATGTGCCGGGCGTCTGGATCCCGTCGCAATACCTGGCGCAGGAGGAGATCGTTGGCAGCGTCGGGGCGGGAGATGCGTTTTGCGCTGGATTTTTGTATGGCTGTCATGAGCGCTGGTCGCTGACGGACAGCGTCAGGTTGGCACACGCCTGTGCGCGGGCAAGTTTGCTATGCGCCAACGCGATAGATGGCGCGAAGACGCTGGCAGAGTTAAAAGCAGAAATGGCTGACGCCTGATGCGCTGCGCTTATCAGGCCTACGTTCGCATCGTCCGGAAATATGCCTGATAAGCGCAGCGCATCAGGCCTACGACCGTATCAGGCCTACGGGGTCGTTATCGCTTTTGTAGGCCGGATAAGGCGTTTACGCCGCATCCGGCAACTGCACACGATCACGCCGCCTTATCGTGATGTTGCACGTCGGCGGCAAACACATAACCCAGCCCGCGCAGGGTTTTGATCAACATTGGCTGGTGCGGGTTGTTCTCTATTTTTCGCCGCAGCCGCATGATTAACACGTCAATGGTGCGGTCAAACACCTCAACGCTGTCGCTGCGCGTCAGCTCCAGCAGTTGTTCCCGGCTCAGCACCCGGCGGGCATTTTGGGCCAGCGCCAGCAGCAGGCTGTATTCCCCCTGCGTCAACTCCACCTTCAACTGCTGGGGATTATGCAGCTGGCAACCGGCGGTATCGAGATGCCAGCCATTGAAAGAAAGCCCCGTGGTTTGCGGGCCGCCGCTTTCTGCCGTTAACACGCCAACGCGTCTGAGCACCGCCTTTACCCGAGCTACCAGCACCCGCGCATTGAACGGCTTACCGATATAGTCGTCAGCCCCCATTTCCAGCCCGACAACCACATCCGACTCGCTGCCAAGCCCAGTCAGCATCACCACCGGTAATCCGGGCCTCAACTTCTGCACCTGTTGTAGCACCATCAGGCCGTTAATATCGGGCAACATCATGTCCAGTAATACCAGAGCGATATCCGGCTGAGTCTCAATGCAGCGCAGCGCCTCCTGCCCGGTGTGACAGGCGGTCACCGTAAAGACGTGTTCGCTCAGCACATCCTGTAAAAGCGTGCAGACAGCGATGTCATCATCCACAACCAGTATGGCTGGCTTCATTGTTTTTCCCCATTTCTGGCCAACTTAAATGAGTGTGATTGATTCTGCACAGAGTGACAGCGATAAGGCACAAGGATGTGCGGGAAACATAACCTCGGTCACACTGCCGGGCCGTCACGTATTGGAGATTCGTCACGTCAAATATGACGACAGCCTGTTTTTCGTCAGAGTTTTGCGCAAAATTCGCCCGTAATATCGACTAATGCCCCTGATAAAAACATGGCATAAAAGATGCATAACAAAAACGACAAGCGCGTATGCGCGATTTGATTAACTGGAGCGAGACCGATGAAAAAAGTCGTCACGGTTTGCCCATATTGCGCATCAGGTTGCAAAATCAACCTGGTGGTCGATAACGGCAAAATCGTCCGGGCTGAAGCGGCGCAGGGGAAAACCAACCAGGGTACCTTGTGTCTGAAGGGCTACTATGGCTGGGATTTTATCAATGATACCCAGATCCTGACCCCTCGTCTGAAAACCCCTATGATCCGTCGCCAGCGTGGCGGCAAACTGGAATCCGTTTCCTGGGATGAAGCGCTTGATTACGTCGCCAGTCGTCTGAGCGCCATCAAAGCGAAGTATGGCCCGGACGCTATTCAGACGACCGGTTCATCTCGCGGTACGGGTAACGAAACCAACTATGTAATGCAAAAATTCGCGCGCGCCGTTATTGGTACCAATAACGTTGACTGCTGCGCTCGCGTCTGACACGGCCCATCGGTTGCAGGTCTGCACCAATCGGTCGGTAACGGCGCAATGAGTAATGCTATCAATGAAATTGATAACACAGATTTAGTATTCATCTTCGGGTACAACCCGGCGGATTCCCACCCGATCGTGGCGAATCACGTGATTAATGCTAAACGTAACGGGGCGAAAATCATCGTCTGCGATCCGCGCAAAATTGAAACCGCGCGTATTGCCGACATGCACATCGCGTTGAAAAACGGCTCGAACATCGCGCTGCTCAATGCTATGGGTCATGTCATCATCGAAGAAAAACTGTACGACCAGGCGTTCGTCGCCTCCCGTACGGAAGGATTCGAAGAGTACAGCAAGATCGTCGAAGGCTACACGCCGGAGTCCGTCGAAGATATCACTGGCGTTAGCGCGCAGGATATTCGTCAGGCTGCACGTATGTATGCCACGGCGAAAAGCGCGGCAATCCTGTGGGGCATGGGTGTTACCCAGTTCTATCAGGGCGTGGAAACCGTGCGTTCACTGACCAGCCTCGCAATGCTGACCGGCAACCTCGGTAAGCCGAGCGTGGGCGTTAACCCGGTTCGTGGGCAGAACAACGTTCAGGGCGCATGTGACATGGGCGCGCTGCCGGATACTTATCCGGGCTATCAGTATGTGAAAGATCCGGCTAACCGCGAGAAGTTCGCTAAAGCCTGGGGCGTGGAAAGTCTGCCTGCTCATACCGGCTATCGCATCAGCGAACTGCCGCACCGTGCAGCGCATGGCGAAGTACGCGCGGCGTACATCATGGGTGAAGATCCATTACAAACCGATGCTGAACTCTCCGCAGTGCGCAAAGGCTTTGAGGATCTGGAACTGGTCATCGTGCAGGATATCTTCATGACCAAAACTGCCGCTGCCGCAGACGTTATTTTACCGTCTACGTCATGGGGTGAGCATGAAGGCGTATTCTCCGCAGCTGACCGTGGCTTCCAGCGCTTCTTTAAAGCCGTTGAGCCGAAGTGGGATCTGAAAACGGACTGGCAGATTATCAGTGAAATCGCCACCCGTATGGGCTACCCGATGCACTACAACAACACCCAGGAAATCTGGGACGAGTTGCGTCATCTGTGCCCGGATTTCTACGGTGCCACTTACGAGAAAATGGGTGAACTGGGTTATATCCAGTGGCCTTGCCGCGACACCTCAGAAGCCGACCAGGGTACGTCTTATCTCTTCAAAGAGAAGTTCGACACCCCGAACGGCCTGGCGCAGTTCTTCACCTGCGACTGGGTAGCGCCAATCGACAAACTCACTGAGGAGTACCCGATGGTACTGTCTACAGTGCGTGAAGTCGGCCACTACTCTTGCCGCTCGATGACCGGTAACTGTGCGGCGTTGGCCGCGCTGGCGGATGAACCGGGCTATGCCCAGATCAACACCGCCGACGCAGAACGCCTGGGCATCCAGGATGAAGAGCTGGTGTGGGTGAACTCGCGTAAAGGCCGGGTCATTACCCGTGCGGCAGTCAGCGATCGTCCAAACAAAGGCGCGATTTACATGACCTACCAGTGGTGGATTGGCGCATGTAATGAACTGGTGACCGAGAACTTAAGCCCGATTACCAAAACGCCGGAGTACAAGTACTGTGCTGTAAACGTTGAACGCATTGCCGATCAGCGCGCTGCCGAGCAGTATGTCATTGATGAGTACACCAAGCTGAAAGCCAGCCTGCGCGAAAGCGCGATGGGTTAAGCTTCCCCTGACGGCCTCCATTCGGAGGCCGTTTTTTTATGCACATAATCTCTCTATACTGTTCATTCCCTACACTAAATCTAAATATAAGATGAAACGACTTTTCGCCTTGATGGTGTTAATGACATGCTTTGTCCATGCCGAAGAGCCCGGTAGTCAGTTTTTGAAAGCCGCCGAGTCCGGAGACCGACGTGCACAATATTTCCTCGCTGATACCTGGTTTAGCTCAGGCGATTTGGGTAAAGCGGAATATTGGGCGCAAAAAGCCGCCGACAATGGTGATGCCGATGCTTACGCATTGCTGGCTCAGATTAAGATTACCAATCCGGTCAGTCTGGATTACCCCGAGGCCAAAACGCTGGCGGAAAAAGCGACCCAGGCAGGCAGTAAAACCGGGGAAATTACGCTGGCGCGTATTCTGGTCAACACTCAGGCTGGACACACCGATTACCCCAAAGCCATTACCTTGCTGCAAAACGCCTCCGAGGACCTGGAAAACGACTCCGCCGTCGACGCGCAAATGCTGCTTGGGCTGATTTACGCCAACGGCGTGGGTATTCCCGCAGACGATGAGAAAGCGACGTGGTATTTCAAACGTAGCTCAGCCATTTCCCGCACCGGTTATTCCGAATACTGGGCCGGGATGATGTTCTTAAACGGTGAGCAGGGTTTTATCGTGAAGAATAAACAGAAGGCACTGCACTGGCTGAATTTGAGCTGTACGGAAGGATTCGATACCGGCTGCGAAGAGTTTGATAAGTTAACCAATGGGTAGCCGTTGTAGGCCTGATAAGCGTAGCGCCATCAGGCAACCCGGAGCAGGTTGCCGGATGGCGGCGTTGCCTTATCCGGCCTACAAGGCGGTCTTATCAAACTGACCTAATACTTCGCGCTCATAGGCCAGCGCTTTTTTGCGGTCAAATTTGTGTTCCCACTTGGAGATAACCAGCACCGCCAGCGCATTACCCACCACGTTCAGCGCGGTACGCGCCATGTCGAGGATACGGTCAACACCGGCAATAAACGCCAGGCCTTCCAGCGGGATCCCCACGCTGCCCAGCGTTGCCAGCAGCACCACGAATGATACGCCCGGCACGCCCGCAATCCCTTTCGAGGTCACCATCAACGTCAACACCAGCACGATTTCCTGCCACAGCGACAGGTCGATACCATACAGCTGCGCAATAAAGATCGCGGCAATACTCTGGTACAGCGTTGAACCATCAAGGTTGAATGAGTAACCGGTCGGCACCACAAAGCTGGTGATTGAAGCCGGTGCGCCATAGGCTTCCATCTTCTCGATAATACGCGGCAGTACGCTCTCGGAGCTGGCGGTAGAGTAAGCCAGAATCAACTCGTCTTTCAGAATGCGGATCAGGATCCAGATGCTCAAACCGCAGATACGCGCGACAATCCCCAGCACCACCAGCGCGAAGAACAGGATGGCAAAGTGCACCAACAGCACCAGCTTCGCCAGCGGCCACAGGGAGGCAAAACCGAAGTTCGCGACGGTAACGGCAATCAGCGCGAAAACGCCGACTGGCGCATAGCGCATAACCATGTGGGTCACTTTAAACATGGTTTCGGAAATAGAGCGGAACACGGTAACCAGCGGCTCGCGGTGAGTTGCCGGCAGGGAAGACAAGCCTAAACCGAACAGCACCGAGAAGAAGATAATCGGCAGCATATCGCCTTTTGCCATTGAGGCGACGATATTGGTCGGCACCAGTGACAAAATTGTCCCCATCAAGCCATGTGCGTGGCTCTGTACTTCTGCAGTCGTGCTTTGATATTTCGAAATATCCACGGTCGCCAGTTGCGACATATCAATCCCGGAACCCGGCTGGAACACATTAGCCAGCGTGATCCCAAGGATAATCGCCACGGTGGTGATCACTTCGAAATAGAGAATAGTTTTAGCACCAATACGGCCCAGCTGTTTTGCATCACCGACTCCGGCGATACCGACAACCAGCGTAGAGATGACAATGGGCACAACGATCATTTTGATCAGATGGATAAAGATATCGCCCGCCGGTGACAGCAGGTTTACAACCAGCCATTCACGGCTGTCACTATGGTAATGCAGGTAACTCCCTAGCAGAATGCCCAGCACCATGGCGATTAGAATCTGCCATGCCAGGCTGACTTTCAAATTTTTCATAACAACGGACTTCCTCGATGGAGCGCTATTCCACATGCGGTGTGTGGGAATAGTACATACTGAAAGGGTATGATTTGTGTTGCGTTCGTTTATGGAGTTTTTTAACGCTTATTATCATTATCATCTGCATGGCATTCCGCGCAACCCTCTAAGAACAGGGCTTTTAGCTGAATTTATGCATAAAAATGCAATTTTGTCGCGGTATCGATGAATAACTTTTTGTTATAAAAGAATTTTAATATGTTCAAAAATGAAGAAGTCATGGCGAGAGTTTTTTTTGCTCATTTGTTCGTTCGCCTATTTTTTAAACAGGCCAAATGATACAAATCACAAAAAAAACAAATTTATTTTTGCCGATTCTGCAACAACTTCGCCATATTAATAGAGTCAACGAGCTGCGCCCGGTTTACTCTCGGCGAGTTTAAATCCATAACTTTTTGCCACACTGAAATAGCCTGGGCGTAGTCTGCCTGCATAAACGCATCTGAGGCTAACAGCATCAGCGCGGTGACCTCTGCCGGGTCCAGCGCCAGGGCCTTATCAATCATCTCGCGAGTGGGCGGCGTCATATGTTGTCCGGCCTGGTAATACAATACCGTTGCCATCGCTGAATAGATCTCAGCATTTTCACCGCCGACACGCAGCGCCTGTTCGTAGGCCAGCAGCGCATTATGATACGCGTTTTGCCAAAGATAGTACTCCCCGAGTTGCGCCCATTTCACGCCGTCCTGTGGATTGGCGCGAATCTGCGATTGCAGCAAAAGCAGCTGTTTTTCCTGAACATTTTCATCGGAGAAAGCATGTAAAGGGTCCGCCAGTCGCGTCTGCTCCTGACGAACCGCCTGCCATTTTGACGTCAACAGGTAACCTCCAATACAGGCCACAACCATCAGCACCGCCGCAGCGGTCAGCCACTTCACGGGCATTGGGCGTAACGACGGTTCGCACTGGCTCATTGTTCACCCTCCTCCGTATGCTGACGTCTTCTCACTCGCCAGACCACCGCACCTACCAGCAATAACAACAGGCACGGCAACGCCCACAGCAGCAGCGTTTGCTCATTCAGCGGCGGATTATAACGAACGAAGTCACCATAACGCTCGGTCATCCATGTCGTGATCTCGGCTTCGCTTTTCCCTTCCGCCACCATGCTATAAACCTGATGGCGCATACTGACCGCTACCGGCGCATTGGAATCCAGTAGGTTTTGGTTCTGACACTGCGGGCAGCGAAGCTGGCTGGCAATAGACAGCGCTTGTTCTTGCTGCTGCGGGTTGGCAAACGTCCATGTGTCCACAACCTGGGCATGGGTAGCGAAAGTGATGAAAAACAGGAGGAGCGTTAAGAGTAAAAATTTTTTGCCGGAAGGCGCTGCGCTTATCCGGCCTACGGTTCGCGCTGCCTGTAGGCCGGATAAGGCGTTTACGCCGCCATCCGGCAACGCTGTTATTAATTTACGCATCACGCTTCCTTCCTCGCCATCCGCTCAGCAGCGCGCCAAAGACCATTAATAGTCCCCCACCCCAAATCCAGCGCACGCCGGTCTGCACGTACAAACGCATGGCATAGCGGTCAGGTCCGGTTTTTTCACCCATTACCGCGTACCAGTCATGCATCAGATTCCAGCGGATCCCCGGCTCCATCATCTGTTGACGGCGCGCGGCATAGAAGCGCCTTTCGGGTTGCAGGCTGCCAATACGTTTCTCATTGTGCCACAGCGTGATCTGCGCTTTTTCACTGGTGTAGTTACCTTTGGCTTCCAGGTCGAGACGCTCAAAACGGAAAATGTAACCCGCCAATTCAACCTGCTGCCCAGGGCTCAGGTTCAGGCTTATCTCCTGACGGCTACCGCTGGAAAAGACGATCCCCGCCGCAAACACCAGCACTCCGGCATGCGCTAGCAGTGCCGGAAGCTGGATGCGGAAAGGCACTTTACGGCTTCTGACCGTTGCCAGCACGATAACCAGCAGCATCAGCAGGCCAAAGGGCAGCGTAGCGCGGTTAAAGTACGGTGCGCCTACGGAGAGCCGTCCCCAGCCGAACAGCCCGTAAATCATCGGGTAGAGCGTGCCAATCAACACAATCAGCAGCACCGCACTAAAGAGCAGCAGCGCAACCAGAATCAGCATCTCGCGTGACCAACCGCCAAAACGCGCATTCTGCCGGATTTGCTGGCCCCGCCAGGCGTACAGCCCGAGCGACGCGAGGCTTAATATGGTAAACAGCGCAAACAGCGGCGCGGCGCGGACGTTATCCAGCGCGAAAGCATGCACCGAAACGAGGATGCCAGAGCGTACAATCAGCGTCCCCAGCAGCGATAAAATCAGCGTGACGATCGCCAGCAGCAGCGACCAGTGGCGGAAGATCCCGCGCTGGCGCGTGATATACAGGCTATGCAGCAGCGCGCTGGCGGAAAGCCAGGGTAATAAGGAGGCATTTTCAACCGGGTCCCAGAACCACCAGCCGCCCCAGCCCAGCTCGCAGTAGGCCCACCAGGAGCCGAGGATAATCCCCAGCGTCAGCGCGCACCAGCCGGGCAGCGCCCAGCGCCAGCACACCCAGGCGCTTTGCGCATTAAAGTCACCTCGCAGCAGCGAGGCCAGCGCCACGCCTGCCGCCACCATCAAACCACCATAACCCAGGTACAGCAGCGGTGGATGGAGGATTAACCCGAGATGTTGCAGCATCGGGTTAAGGTCGCGCCCTTCAATGGCTGGCGGGAAGATACGCACAAACGGATCGGACCATACCACCACAAACAGTAGCAGCAGGGCCGTAATCATTGAGAGGACGCTGAGCGTCAGCGGAAACAGCGCGTCGGTATCACGCCGATAGCGAAGAGCAAACAGCGCGCTCCAGCCGGAAAGAAACAGCACCCACAGCAGCAGCGATCCTTCATGACCGCCCCACACCGCCGCCAGTTTTAATCCCCACGGCAGCAGGCTGTAGCTGTGCTGAGCAACGTAGACCACCGAAAAATCACTGGTCAAAAAGCAGAATACCAGAATGGCAAAAGCCAGCAGCAGCAGGGTAAATTGCGCCCACACGCCCACTGTTGCCAGGCGCATCACACCTTGCCAGCGCTGGCGGACACCCACCAACACGGCAAGCGGGGTCAACACGTTGACCCCGAGGCTTAATAACAGCGCCAGAAAACCGGCTTCAGGAAGGAGAACGTCCAGATATCACCTTACGCAACGGTTAGCTGACCCGCATAGAGGATAAAAAAGCGCAGCAGCAGTACGCCGGTCAGGCTGGCGCCGCACACTGCCAGCACGCCATGAAACGTCGAACTGCGGTTGGCCCAGGGTTTTAGCAGCATCGGCAGTATCAGCCCAAGCCCAGCCACGCCAAGCCAGAACCACCAGGTCCAGAATCCGCCGCCCAGTGCCGCCGCCAGCGCGCGCATTTTGCCGTCATCGCCCAGTGCCAGACCGACGAAGAACGCCGCCAGCAGGAAGATCTCCAGCCATACCACCGGGACTTCCATGCGGTGCACAAAGTGCGCTTCGGTGCTGTGCGGGTTGCTACGATGGCGTAACGCCATGGCGATCAGCGCCACCGCGGCGCCGGAGGAGATCCCAGAGAACAGGAACAGCACCGGCAGGATCGGGTTATTCAGGAACGGGTAAGATTTCAGCGCCGACAGCAGGAAGCCGGTGTACGCCCCGAGCAGAACCGCCAGCACCAGCATTAACGTCTCAAGCGCACGATGGAAAGGCCCGATCAGGGTCAATACTTTCTGCACGATACCTAACCGCGGCAGCCAGCGCTGTTGCAGGGCAATCACCTCTTTTTCAAAGATTTTTGCCAGCCACAGCACTAACACCACCATGTACAACTGGAACAGCATGACCCCCATTGACATCACCGAAGTGAAGCTGTAGTGGAACATCAGTTTCCAGAAAGTCCATGGACGCGTCAGGTGGAACACCAGAATTAACAGACCGAGGATAATCGCCCCCGGCCCTAACACCAGAGTAGTGCGCAGCAGCGTGCTGTCCGAACCGCCCGCCTCCGGATGGAAGCGACGCAGCAGAATCGCCAGCGTGACCAGTCCGGCAGAGATACCTATCAGGAACAGATAGATGGCAATGGGCCAGTCCCACACCAATGATTCAAAATGAAATGCAGAAGCGGATGTCATTGGCTCACCTCCCCAAATTTAAAGGGAACGCGGTAGACCTTCGGTTTTGTACCCAACGCCAGCTTGTAACGGTAGGTCGTTTTCTGCTGCAACAAACGGGAGATATCGCTGTTGGGATCGTCCAGATTACCAAACGTCAGCGCCTTCGTCGGACATGACTCAACGCAGGCGGGCTGTTTGCCCGCTTTCAGGTTGGTTTTCCGGCAGAAATCGCATTTATCCGCCGTTTTGCTCACCGGATGGATAAAGCGCACGCGATAAGGACACGCGGCGATGCAGTACTGGCAGCCAACACAAAGGTCCGGGTTCACATCCACAATGCCGCTGGCGGCATCGCGATACGATGCCCCCGTCGGGCAGACGTCAACGCAGGGCGCGTGGTCGCAGTGCTGGCACGAGTGACGGAAGAAGCGATACTTCACATCAGGAAACGTACCCTGTGGCTCACTGCGAATAATCGTCAGACGCGATACGCCTTCCGGCACGTTGTTGACTTCGCGACAAGCATCCATACAGGCCGTACAGCCGATGCATAATGACTCATCATGTACCATACCGTAACGCACGCCGTTGATGTTCAGCGTCTTCGCCACAACGCGCCCCGCCGTCCCGCTCACTGCCACCAGCGCGCCGACGCCGGTGATAAACTGGCGACGAGAGCAACTCATGGATGCTCCTTAAGCAACGGAATCGACGCCGGATTAAAGTTCGGATTGTTACGCTGATCGCTGTGGCAATCGACGCAAATCTTGATCCGTCCTTTATCGCTCAGCGTTTGCATCGTGTCTTGCTTCGGATGCAGTGAGTGACAGCTGGCACACGCCACTTTGGTTACGTGGACATCGTGCGGCCAGAACGCTTTTTGCAGCTGCTCAGGCAGGTGACAGGACATACAGACGCTGTTCTGCTGCTCCACGTTGTACATCGGCTCATTAAAGCGCATCACATCTTTCACCCCTTCACGGTGGTTCGGTGACGGCTGGCCGTGACAGTTGGTGCAGGTGACCGGCAGTTTGTTATTCGGGTTGATGACTTCCGCATGCTTACCATGCATGCCTTCGGTATCTGGCTTGTGACAGTCCAGACAGGCGGCATCCGGATTACGCTGTTGGGTAACCGTCCAGCGTTGATCCGACTCCTGCGGCGTTGGCGTGGCAGTGATTCCACTCAGGCTCCATAACAGGCCTGACGCCAGCACCCCAGCAGTTAATAACGAACGTAATACGCTCATATTCACTCCGTTGAGTTATCCGCCCCTTGCGGGGCGAAATGGGGTTATTGGCTTAACAGACCGTTTTTACGCGCCTGTTCTTCCCACTGCGGAATCACCGTTTTGATGAAGTCCTGCTTCTCAGCATTGATTTGCTGCATGTTCAGACCAATCGCCGCCTGGGCTTTCTCTTTGGTCGAGATATCCGGCAACGGAATTTCATGCGTGATGCCTTTGGTCGCCAGCAGACGGACCAGTTTGGTACGCGCGTCAGCGGCTTTATCCAGTGCGCTACCCAGCATCCGCAGGCCTTCTTCCGGGGCGTGCATGTGAATGCCGTGTGAGGCGATAGACAAGTCCCAGCGCCATTGTGCGTGACGGATATCTTCCAGAATCGGCTTCATTTCCGCTTCGGTTGCGCCCGCATCCCATGCGGCTTTCGCTTCGAAGTGCGCACGCACCAGCTGATCTTCAACCTTGATTTTCAGGTCATGAATGGCCTGTTTACGCTCGGCGACCACTTTTTGCAGGGACGCTTTGTCCTGGGTGTGGCAGTTCGCGCAGGTCTGAGGGAAGTTATCGAACGGGTTACCAATCTTATGGTCGGTGTAGATCTTGCCTTCCGCGTTTTGCACTTTCGGCATGTGGCAGTCGATACAGGTCACGTTGTTCTTGCCGTGAATGCCCGCGCTCCAGGTTTCATACTCCGGGTGCTGCGCTTTCAGCATCGGCGTTTTAGACAGGGAGTTGGTCCAGTCAGAGAAAGCAATGTTGTCGTAGTATTTCTCCATGTTCTCGACTTTCATGCCGTCGTCCCACGGGAACTTAACGGCTTTGTTTTTACCGTCGAAGTAGTATTCCACGTGGCACTGGCCGCAGACCATGGATTGCTGGTCAAAGCGACCGGCTTTCTCAAACGGTTTGCCGATGGTTTCCATCGCGCGTTCTGCATAAGGACGCGACAGGGTCAGTTCCGGCTTGCCTTTGGCGAAGTCTGGTGACGCGGTGTTATGGCAATCTGCGCAACCGAGGTTGTTAACAATTTCCGGGCCGCCGCGCGCCCATTTACCGTGGAAGTAGCCATCTTCGCCGTCTTTCTGGATAAGACGCGCTACGTCCGGGCTTTTACAGCTCCAGCAGGCCATCGGCAGCGGACCATCTTCTGCCGTTTTTGGTGCGCCGGTACGTAAGGTTTCACGCACATCAGTCACGGCATACGCGTGTCCACGCGGTTTGTTGTAATCGCGCGAGAATGGATATCCCGCCCACAGGATCACCAGACGCGGATCTTCTGCCAGCGCATCTTCACGGGCTGATTGCTCAGACGTGGCTTTCCAGGAGAGATATTGATCGGGATGCTGAGGCGCGAAGGTTTCATTCTTCGCTTCAACGGTGACGGTTTTTGCGGGTACAGGAGTTTGTTCAGCGTGAACAGCAGAGATAAATAATAAAGGTAATAACAGGCTGAAGAAACGGCGTACGCGTGATTTTATCCTTGCCATAGGGGTCTCATCCAGATGACGCCATTATCTGCAATGGCGATTCTTTTATTGTTTTCCATAACAGCAACCACACGAATACTGTTATGACATTGCTCCACCCTATTTGTAACAAGAAACCACACTGAAAATGTTGTTTTTAATCAATTGTAAGTGTATGTAAAATACCACTTTAGAGTTATAACACCCCTCTAACCTCTCACTCTTTTGTCTAATTCAGAGACAGATCACCTTTTCAACAATCCTTTAGATAACTGCATGTTATCGCGAGATTTGATCAATTTTTGCTAGTTCCCTTCAAAATTCAGTTTGTCGCTAATTTGCACAATTCGTTTATTGCGTGATCTGCCGCGCAAATACTAAACAAAACTCTCAAAGCCCCTACATTTAACGTTTATGAGACATATTATTAACATCCTACAAGGAGAACAAAAGCCATGAGCCAAATACATAAACACGCTATTCCCGCAAACATTGCGGATCGTTGCCTGATAAATCCGGAGCAGTACGCAGAGAAATACCAGCAATCCGTTAACGAACCCGACACATTTTGGGGCGAGCAGGGAAAGATTCTCGATTGGATCAAGCCGTACAGCCAGGTGAAGAACACCTCCTTCGCACCAGGCAACGTGTCTATTAAATGGTACGAAGACGGCACCCTGAACCTGGCCGCAAACTGCCTTGACCGCCACCTGCAGGCAAACGGCGATCGTACCGCCATCATCTGGGAAGGCGATGACGCTACCCAAAGCAAAAACATTACCTATCGCGAGTTGCATCGCGATGTCTGCCGTTTCGCCAATACGCTACTGGATTTAGGCATTAAAAAAGGTGACGTGGTGGCCATTTATATGCCGATGGTGCCGGAAGCTGCGGTTGCCATGCTGGCCTGCGCCCGTATTGGCGCGGTGCATTCGGTCATCTTCGGTGGTTTCTCACCAGAAGCCGTCGCCGGACGTATTATCGACTCCAATTCACGCCTGGTGATCACCGCCGACGAAGGCGTACGCGCCGGACGCGCTATCCCACTGAAAAAGAACGTGGATGATGCGCTGAAAAATCCAAACGTGAAAACCGTTGAACATGTGGTCGTCCTCAAACGTACCGGAGGTAAAACGGAGTGGCAGGAAGGTCGTGACCTGTGGTGGTCCGATCTTATCGAGAAAGCCAGCTCAGAACACCAACCGGAAGAGATGAACGCGGAAGATCCGCTGTTTATCCTGTATACCTCCGGTTCAACCGGCAAGCCGAAAGGCGTGCTGCACACCACCGGCGGGTATCTGGTCTACGCTGCAACCACCTTTAAGTACGTGTTTGATTATCATCAGGGCGATATCTATTGGTGTACCGCTGACGTGGGTTGGGTAACCGGACACAGCTACCTGCTGTACGGCCCGCTGGCCTGCGGCGCAACCACGCTGATGTTTGAAGGTGTGCCAAACTGGCCAACGCCTGCGCGTATGTCGCAGGTTGTGGACAAGCACCAGGTCAATATTCTGTATACCGCACCGACCGCCATTCGCGCCCTGATGGCAGAAGGCGACAAAGCGATTGAAGGTACTGACCGTTCGTCGCTGCGTATCCTGGGTTCCGTTGGCGAGCCGATCAACCCGGAAGCGTGGGAGTGGTACTGGAAGAAGATCGGCAACGAAAAATGCCCGGTCGTCGATACCTGGTGGCAGACCGAAACCGGGGGATTCATGATCACCCCACTGCCGGGCGCTACAGAGCTGAAAGCCGGTTCTGCAACCCGTCCGTTCTTTGGCGTACAGCCTGCGATTGTCGATAACGAAGGTAATCCGCTGGAAGGCGCGACGGAAGGAAACCTGGTGATTACCGACTCATGGCCAGGCCAGGCGAGAACGCTGTTTGGCGATCACGAACGCTTTGAGCAAACCTACTTCTCTACCTTCAAGAATATGTACTTCAGCGGCGACGGCGCGCGCCGTGACGAAGATGGCTATTACTGGATCACCGGACGTGTGGACGATGTGCTGAACGTCTCCGGCCACCGTCTGGGAACGGCTGAAATCGAATCGGCGCTGGTGTCGCATCCGAAGATTGCCGAAGCCGCGGTGGTGGGGATTCCGCATAATATTAAAGGCCAGGCGATCTACGCCTACGTCACGCTGAATCACGGTGAAGAGCCGTCACCTGAGTTGTACGCCGAGGTTCGCAACTGGGTGCGTAAAGAAATTGGCCCGTTGGCAACGCCAGACGTGCTGCACTGGACCGACTCACTGCCGAAAACCCGCTCCGGCAAAATCATGCGCCGTATTCTGCGTAAAATCGCGGCGGGCGATACCAGCAATCTGGGCGATACCTCGACCCTCGCCGATCCTGGCGTCGTGGAGAAACTGCTCGAAGAGAAGCAGGCCATCGCGATGCCATCATAACAAAGTCCTGAAAATGCCGGATGGCGACGCGAAAGCGTCTTATCCGGCCTACAAATCTGACCCTACCCTCTCTTCACCGGGAGGGAAATATAAAAAACCTCCCCCAAAGGATTTCGCGTTGCAGGACTGCGACAGCAGTCAGGTCATGCCTGCTGCGCGAAAGACGAAGGGGACCTCTGGAGAGCTCTGTGATGAATGACAATATTTATCAGCGGATAGAAGACAGTGCGCGTTTCAGGGAGTTAGTTGAAAAACGGCAACGGTTTGCCACCATTCTTTCCATCATCATGCTGGCAGTTTATATCAGCTTTATTTTATTGATTGCCTTTGCGCCGGGCTGGCTGGGTACTCCGCTACACGCGGGAACCAGCGTCACCCGCGGTATTCCGATTGGAGTCGGAGTGATCCTCATCTCCTTCATCCTGACCGGAATCTACATCTGGCGGGCAAACGGTGAATTCGATCGCCTGAACAATGCGGTTCTGCACGAGGTTAAAGCATCATGAAGAGAGTCCTGACGGCGCTTGCCGCCACGCTGCCCTTCGCCGCAAACGCGGCGGATGCTATTAGCGGTGCAGTCCAACGCCAGCCAACCAACTGGCAGGCGATTATCATGTTCCTGATTTTCGTCATCTTTACGCTCGGCATTACCTACTGGGCGTCTAAGCGCGTACGTTCGCGTAATGACTACTACACCGCCGGCGGTAATATCACCGGTTTCCAGAACGGGCTGGCGATTGCGGGCGACTATATGTCGGCGGCATCGTTCCTTGGAATTTCCGCGCTGGTGTTTACCTCGGGTTATGACGGGCTGATCTATTCACTCGGCTTCCTGGTCGGCTGGCCAATTATCCTGTTCCTGATTGCTGAGCGTTTGCGTAACCTCGGTCGTTACACCTTTGCAGACGTTGCGTCTTATCGTCTGAAGCAAGGACCAATCCGTATTCTGTCGGCCTGTGGTTCCCTGGTGGTGGTCGCACTGTATCTGATCGCCCAGATGGTCGGCGCAGGTAAACTGATTGAGCTGCTGTTTGGTCTGAACTATCACATCGCTGTCGTACTGGTTGGCGTGCTGATGATGATGTACGTGCTGTTCGGCGGCATGCTGGCAACCACCTGGGTACAGATTATCAAAGCTGTGTTGCTGCTGTTCGGTGCCAGCTTTATGGCCTTTATGGTGATGAAGCACGTCGGCTTTAGCTTCAATAATCTGTTTACCGAAGCAATGGCGGTACACCCGAAAGGTTCTGCCATTATGAGCCCGGGCGGGTTGGTAAAAGACCCAATATCTGCGCTGTCGTTAGGTCTCGGCCTGATGTTTGGTACGGCAGGCTTGCCGCACATCCTGATGCGCTTCTTCACGGTTAGCGATGCTCGTGAAGCGCGTAAGAGCGTGTTCTATGCTACCGGTTTTATGGGTTATTTCTACATCCTGACCTTTATCATCGGCTTTGGCGCGATCATGCTGGTAGGTGCTAATCCGGCGTACAAAGATGCTGCTGGCGCGCTGATTGGCGGTAACAACATGGCGGCGGTTCACCTGGCAAATGCGGTGGGCGGTAACCTGTTCCTCGGCTTCATCTCGGCAGTGGCCTTTGCCACCATCCTGGCGGTGGTTGCCGGCCTGACGCTGGCGGGTGCATCGGCGGTTTCTCATGACCTGTATGCCAACGTGTTCCGTAAAGGCGCAACTGAACGTGAAGAGCTGCGAGTATCGAAGATCACCGTACTGGTGCTGGGCGTGATTGCTATTCTGCTCGGCGTGCTGTTTGAGAACCAGAACATCGCCTTCATGGTGGGCCTGGCGTTTGCTATCGCGGCCAGCTGCAACTTCCCTATCATTCTGCTCTCCATGTACTGGTCAAAACTGACCACGCGTGGCGCAATGTTGGGTGGCTGGTTAGGCCTGCTGACGGCGGTTGTGCTGATGGTGCTTGGCCCAACGATTTGGGTCCAGATCCTCGGACACGAAAAAGCCATTTTCCCGTATGAGTATCCGGCGCTGTTCTCCATCAGCGTAGCATTCCTCGGGATCTGGTTCTTCTCTGCCACCGACAACTCAGAAGAAGGCAACCGCGAACGCGAGCAGTTCCGTGCTCAGTTCATCCGTTCCCAGACCGGGTACGGCGTAGAACAAGGTCGCGCGCACTAACTTCCCTTCTCCTCCGGCTTTCGGGCCGGAGGATTACATCCTTTCTCAGAACATCAGCTTCGCCACCAGTGGTGCCACCAGCACCATCACCACGCCGGAAAGCATCATCACCAGGCTGGCAACGACCCCTTCCTGCTGACCGAGCTCATAAGAGCGTGCCGTGCCTGCGCCGTGCGATGCTGCGCCAAATCCTGCGCCTTTCGCCATCCCTTCACGAATGGAAAGCCGTAAAAACAGCACATCGCCGACCGCCATACCAAATACGCCGGTCACCACCACGAACAATGCCACCAGGTCCGGCTGCCCGCCCAATGGCTCTGCCGCCGCCAGCGCAAACGGCGTGGTGACGGAGCGCACCGCCAGACTGCGTTGGATCTCATCAGGCAACATAAACAGGCGCGCCAGCCATACGGAACTGGTGACAGCCACCAGCGTTGCCGTTACCACGCCCGCCGTCAGCGACATCCAGTGACGCTTAATCACGGCAAGGTTGTCATACACCGGAACGGCAAAGGCGATGGTCGCCGGGCCTAACAGCCACAGCAACCAGTGCGATTCACCAATATAGTTTTGCCAGGAGATATGGCCGAAGACCAGCATCAGCACCAGCAGGGCCGGGGTGAGAACTAATGGCATCAGGGGTAATTTACGAAAACGGCGATACAGGCGCTTATTGGCAAAGTAGATACCCAGCGTAATCACCAGACACAACACGCTTAACTGGAAATTACTCACGGTTTAGCCTGCGCATTTCATAGCGATACACTTTATCCACCACCCACGCCGTTGCGCCGAGCACCATCAGCGTACTGATCGCAATGACGGCAAATATACGCCAGCCATCAACCAGCAACAGCTGCGTGTAGTTCACAACGGCGACCACCGCCGGGACAAAAAACAGAAGCATTTCAGCCAGTAACCAGCGAGCACCTGCGCGAATCCAGTTCAACGGGATAACCCGGCAGACAATTAACGCCAGCATCAGCACCATCCCTACCAGGTTGGCAGGAAGCGGCAGATGCAGCCAGGAGACAAGATATTGAGCAAATACAAAGAGACCTGCATACAACAGAACCTGAACGGGGATCTGGAGTCGATGAATAACGGCAGGCGTCACGCGGCTTATCGCCACAGCCATGAGGGTATGTCCTTAAAAAATAGAGAGCGCCAGTATAGAGAGCCCCCGTCCAGGACTGAAATGAATTAAACTCATTGCAGGCATAGTCTTAAGGAATAATCATGGATATCAGAACGCTGAGATATTTTGTTGAGGTGGTTCGTCAGCAGAGCTTTACCCGCGCAGCGGAGAAGCTTTTTGTCACCCAGCCCACCATCAGCAAGATGTTGAAGAACCTTGAAGACGAGCTTAACTGCACGCTGTTAATCCGCGACGGCCGGCGACTGCTGTTAACCGATACCGGGCAGGTCGTTTTCGAACGCGGCCTGGCGATCCTTGCCGAGTTTCGCCAGCTTGAAGCGGAACTCAGTGACATTAATCACCTCAACAAGGGCGTGCTGCGCCTCGGTATCCCGCCCATGGTGGGGATGTTGATGGCCGGGCCGATCGGCCTGTTTCGCCAGCGCTATCCCGGCGTGGAGCTGAAGGTCTCTGAATTTGGCGGCTTAACCGTTCAGCAGGCGGTAATGAACGGTGACCTGGATGTCGCGATGACCGCGCTGCCGGTTGAAGAAGAGAGCGGTCTGGCAACCCTGCCGCTTTTTAGCCATCCACTCTGCGTGTTGGTTCCTCGCTCCGGTCAGTGGACAACGTGCGAATCCATTCCCCCTGAGGCGCTGGCGGAACATCCGCTGCTTATCTACAACGAAGATTTCGCGTTGAGCCGCCAACTGCTTGAGCTGTTTAGCCAACACAACGTCAAGCCCCGCATAGCGGTGCGCAGCGGGCAGTGGGATTTTCTGGCGGCAATGGTACAAGCCGGAGTCGGGATTGCCATTTTACCAGAGCCGATTTGCCAGCGACTGGATAAGCAAACGTTGCGCTGGATCCCTCTGGAGAGTGACTTACGCTGGCAGTTGGGCATGATTTGGCGCGAAGGCGTTTATCTGTCGCACAGCGCCCAGGCGTGGCTCAAATGCTGTGAAGGATTTTGGCTACCGCAAGCGTCGTAAAATGCCGGATGCGGCCTACATCGGTATGCTGGTCTTGTAGGCCTGATAAGCGTAGCGCATCAGGCACGTTCACCCGCATTAAAATCCATTATTTCACCTGCCCAATCTT
Source organism: Citrobacter sp. Cpo142 (assembly GCF_030332425.1). NCBI lineage: Bacteria > Pseudomonadati > Pseudomonadota > Gammaproteobacteria > Enterobacterales > Enterobacteriaceae > Citrobacter > Citrobacter sp. Cpo142. The sequence goes on along the minus strand of NZ_JAOWHW010000148.1, from coordinate 82,323 downwards.
GCGGGTACAAACCGTGCCTCACATCACGATGAAATGTTGAAAAAGGCCAGTCCTGTACCTGCTTTACCCAACCATGCTTCACCGGGTTAATGTAAATATAATCAATATGCTGGCGATAATCATGTTCATCACGGATGGTGTGCACCCAAAAGCGAGATTGCCAGATATGTCGGGAAGACAATGAGTGGGTGAAATGCTTCTTAATTTCCCGCCAGCGAGAGGAATAATCCGCATCATTGTCAGGTAACGTCCATATGCAATGCATATGCTCGGGTAAAACGACCCACGCATTAATGCGAAAAGGCCTAACCTTTTTGACCGCAGCGATTGCACACCGAAGCGCGTGAATGTTGGCAGTCAGAAGATGGCTTCGACGGTCCTGCAGATTTACCGTAAAAAACCAGGTTCCCCCATTGATGTAATTTCGTCGATAGTTGGACATGTTTCCCCCTTTCCTCAACCGTATGGAGAAAAGAGGGAATCGACAAGAGGGATGGATTCGTTCAGGAAAGCCGCTCGCAAATTACACGATGAATAATTTCTTGCAGCCAGTTGCGCGCCATTTGGCACCCCTTCGCCGGATGCGGCTAACGCCTTATCCGGCCTACATCGCTATTACCGATCTTGTAGGCCTGATAAGCGTAGCGCATCAGGCACACCCTTCGCCGGATGCGGCTAACGCCTTACCCGGCCTGCATCGCTATTACCGATCTTGCAGGCCTGATAAGCGTAGCGCATCAGGCACACCCTTCGCCGGATGCGGCTAGCGCCTTATCCGGCCTGCATCGCTATTTCCGGTCTTGTAGGCCTGATAAGCGTAGCGCATCAGGCACACCTTTCGCCGGATGCGGTTAGCGCCTTATCCGGCCTGCATCGCTATTTCCGGTCTTGTAGGCCTGATAAGCGTAGCGCATCAGGCACACCCTTCGCCGGATGCGGCTAACGCCTTATCCGGCCTACATCGCTGTTGCCGGTTTTGTAGGCCTGATAAGCGTAGCGCATCAGGCACACCTTTCGCCGGATGCGGTTAGCGCCTTATCCGGCATACATCGCTGTTGCCGATCTTGTAGGCCTGATAAGCGTAGCGCATCAGGCACACCCTTCGCCGGATGCGGCTAACGCCTTATCCGGCCTACATCGCTGTTGCCGGTCTTGTAGGCCTGATAAGCGTAGCGCATCAGGCACACCTTTCGCCGGATGCGGCTAACGCCTTATCCGGCCTACATCGCTGTTGCCGGTTTTGTAGGTCGCATCAGGCACTACCGTTTACTGATTCTCGATCAACAGCGCTTCCAGCAAATCCAGGTCGTGCAGTAATTTTTGCAGCGTTTCATTGCTGATTTCACGCGTGGCGCGCAGGTGATAAAGCTCCGCGCGTTCTGAACGTAGCGCTGCCAGGCGGAAACGCCGTTCGAGGTTTTCTTCCTGCATCGAGCTTTCCACATCGTTGCGCCCGTCGGCGCGTCGGCGCAGGTTACCAATCACGCGTGAACTCACCTCGGTGAGCAACTGGTTATCGATGTTCTCTTCGGTGTCCGCGGCCAGTCGCTCCTCCATTTTCTGGATCGCGACAATCGCCACTTCTGCCGTGGCAGCGCGGGCAATACGTTCCTCTTTCTGCTGCTGCGAGTGGTCTGCCACTTCCAGATGTTGTAGCAGAATCGGCAGCATCACCACGCCAACAAACAGCGAAAACAGGATCACGCCTGCGGCAAGGAAGATCAGCTCATATCGCGCCGGGAAGCCGCTACCGTCTGGTAACAACAGTGGAATGGAGAGCACGCCAGCAAGAGTAATTGCCCCGCGTACACCGGCAAAAGAGGCGATCATGATTTCACGCGTCGTCCAGGATCCAAACTCCATCGGTTTTTTCTTCAGGAAGCGCAGACTGAACTTTTTCATGGTCCACAGCCAGCCAAAACGTACCAGCATTAGCGCCACGTAAATCAGCACGACATCGGTAAACAGCATCCAGATTTCAACATTCGGATCGGCCTCGGCCGCCGCCAAAGAAGACTCCAGAATTCCCGGTAACTGTAGCCCTAACAGCAAGAAGACCATGCCGTTAAATACAAACTCCAGCATCGCCCAGGTACTGTTAGCACGTAAACGCATCGCCAGCGGCGCGCGGCGCATCACCCCGGAACGGGTGATCGTCATCCCGGCAGCGACCGCCGCGAGGATACCGGAAACGCCGATATGTTCCGCAATCAGGTAAGACGCAAACGGCAGCAGGAACAGCAGGACGATTTGCGTTGCCGGCTCGTCACCGCCCCAGCGGCTGAGGAAGCGCAGGGAGCGGCCGTACAGCCAACTGACGACAAAACCAGCCAGGATGCCCCCAATCGCCACTTTGAAGAACTCAAGCGTTGCGCCACCAACGGTGAATACCATCGTGCCCATCGCCACGGCGACGGCAAACTTCAGAGAGACCAGACCGGAGGCGTCGTTCATCAACGCTTCGCCCTGCAGGATACCCATGATTTTCTTCGGTATACGTCCCTCTCCCACAATGCCGGAAAGTGCGACAGCATCGGTTGGCGATAGCACAGCAGCCAGCGCAAAGGCTGGGATGAGAGGGATCCCCGGCACTAGCCAGTAAATCATAAAGCCAATGCCGACCACCGTGACCAGTACCAGCGCCAGCGCCAGGCCGAAAATCTCTCGCCCGTGCTCGAGAAACTCACGCGTTGGCGTCTTCCAGCCATCAGCAAAGAGCAACGGCGGGATGAACAGAACCAGGAACAGCTCAGGATCGAATTCTACATGCAAACCAAACGTCGGCCACGCCAGCAAGGCGCCGATGGCGATCTGCATAAGGGGTAAAGGAAGTTGGAAGGGCAATACGCGAGTAAATACCCCCGACAGCGAGACCACAAGGGTCATGATGAGTATGGTGAAAAAGATTTCCATGCGTTCCCTGTTTGCGATGTTTCTTATGATTGCTAATGAGAGGCGTCGTGCCTCAATTCTATCTAATTGAGAGTAACGCAAAAGACAACGAGTGTGTTCTGAAAATGAAAACGGGCGGCCAAAGCCACCCGTTTTTAGGATCGTCAGAAAAGCAGAATCAGATTGCCCAACCGCCGGCGTAGAAGGCCACCAGCGCGATGGCGATCACCACAGTGCCGATGTTCAGCTTACGCCATTCACCAGAAACGATGCGGCCAATTACCAGGGTAGCAAAGCCAATCATGATGCCGGTAACGATGTTACAGGTCAGCACGATAAATACGGCCGTAACCAGTCCCGCCATCGCATCGACAAAGTCAGCAAAGTCGATTTTCGCGACGTTGCTCAGCATCAACAGACCCACATACATCAGCGCAGGCGCCGTTGCGTACACAGGTACAAGATAAGAGAGCGGAGAGAGGAACAGAATCAGCAGGAACAACACGCCAACGGTGATCGCCGTCAGGCCAGTTTTACCGCCAGCCGCCGTACCCGCTGCGGATTCAATGTAAACCGCCGCCGGAGCTGCACCCACCAGACCAGAGAACACGCTGCTCAGGGAGTCAGTGGTCAGCGCTTTGCCACCGTCAATAATCTGTCCGTCTTTATCCAGCAGATTCGCCTGTCCGGCTACCGCGCGGATGGTTCCGGTTGCATCGAAGACAGCGGTCATGACCAGCGCCAGCACGCTCGGCAGGACAATCGGGTTCAGTGCCCCCATGATATCCAGGCTGCCGATCAACGAGTTGCCGTTTTCATCACTCAGAGACGGCATAGCAAAAATGCCGGAGAAATGCACGGCCGGGTCGAAAATCAGACCAACCACGGAAATACCGATAATGGTCAGCAGAATGCCACCCGGTACTTTCAGTTTTTCGAGGCCAATAATCACCGCCAGACCAATCAGCGACATAATCACCGGGAAAGTATCGAAGTCACCCAGCGCAACCGGCAGGCCGTCCAGCGGGTTCTTAATCACCAGGCCAACACCGTTTGCCGCAATCAGCAGCAGGAACAGGCCGATACCAATCCCCGTACCATGCGCAACGCCCTGCGGCAGATTGCGCAGGATCCAGCTACGGATACCGGTCGCGGAAATGATGGTAAACAGGACACCCATCAGGAACACCGCACCCAGCGCAACCGGCACGCTAATATGTTGGCCCAGCACCAGACTGAATGCGGTAAATGCGGTCAGAGAAATGGCGCAACCAATTGCCAGCGGCAGGTTTGCCCACAGGCCCATCACGATTGAACCGACGCCTGCGACCAGACAGGTCGCCACAAATACAGCAGCAGGCGGGAACCCGGCTTTACCCAGCATCCCCGGAACCACGATAACGGAGTAGACCATGGCCAGGAAGGTCGTTAATCCGGCAACGACTTCCTGACGAACGGTACTGCCGCGGAGCGAAATTTTAAACCAGGCGTCGAGTGAACCGCCGGTACGCGCTGAAGGCGTAGACATAGAAAACATCCCCTGAGAGTTTATTTTTTCGTCATTATGCGTGCTGGACAATCCACTGCCTGCTAAACGTTTTCTCCATGTGCCAGGTTTGCGTCAATAGGGGTGTCGCAAAAAAGCAAACGTTTAGCTCCGCGCATAAAAAACGGGTGGTAAAAAAAGCAAACGATTATCCAGCGATCATACGCTGGTTTTCAACTGAACTTTGCCGCTTTTTACTCATTTCTTCTTATAACGCACATTAAATAACCAGTCGATGCGCAAACGTTATCGTCAATGCGCAATTTGGCAACAAATTTCGCGGAGTTATTACAACATCGGCGTGTTTATTTCGCGCAACTCGCGCAAGAAAATCGGTGAAGATGCGGGAAATTTTTTGGCTAAAAAATCATCATTTCACTGGCAAATGGAGGGAGGTGGCTTACACTTACATTATCAACACAGGCCGGAACCTCCCCTAATGTGCTCGACTGAGGGGTGTTGATGTCGGGGGAAATCCTCCCGTGAACCAGCGGGATAGAGTGAAAGACAAAGACCGGAACCAAACTAAAGCGCCCTCTGTGGCGCTTTAGTTTTATGCCCTTCATACCCATCACATATTTTAAACCAATTAATCATCTTCCAGCAGCCGCGCTCCGGTCCCCTGCTCGCCAAGCTGATCGCCTGGGTTACGCAACGGGCAATCGCTGCGTGACAAGCATCCGCAACCAATACACCCATCCAGCTCATCGCGTAGCGCCACCAAAGTATGAATGCGTCGGTCCAGTTCTTCACGCCATTGCGAAGAGAGCTGCTTCCACTCTTTGGCACTAAGCGAATGCCCCTCAGGTAATACACCTAACGCGTCACCGATCGTGGCCAGCGGGATCCCGATGCGTTGAGCAATCTTGATTATCGCGACGTAACGCAACACATCACGTTTGTATCGCCGCTGATTGCCGCTATTGCGCATGCTACTGATTAACCCTTTGCTTTCATAGAAATGCAGGGTCGATACCGCCACGCCGCTACGTTTGGCGACTTCACCTGGTGTGAGCAGCGCTTTTATCCGGGGTAATTTCTTTTCCATAAATCGCTTTACCTCAAGTTAACTTGAGGAATTATACTCGCCCACAGACAAAACGACGAATCGAATACTGAGAAAGAGGCAGCCCTATGTCCCATCAGCAGATTATTCAGACCCTTATTGAATGGATTGATGAACATATCGATCAACCGCTGAACATTGAGGCGGTGGCGAAAAAATCAGGTTACTCGAAGTGGTATTTACAAAGAATGTTCCGCACGGTGACGCGCCAGACATTGGGTGACTACATCCGCCAGCGTCGACTTTTGCTGGCCGCCGTTGAACTGCGGACGACTGAGCGACCTATTTTTGATATCGCGATGGATCTTGGTTATGTGTCGCAACAAACCTTCTCGCGTGTGTTTCGCCGCGAATTTGATCGTACTCCCAGCGACTACCGCCATCGTCTGTAAGATTATTGCCCGCTCTGCATCAGTATGGCGGGCGACCGTTGTATCCAGTGCATGAACTCCTGCGGCGGCAGCGCCTTCGCAAAATACCAGCCCTGACAATACTGTACGCCGCGTTCAAGCAGCCATTCGATTTGCTCCTTCGTTTCCACCCCTTCTGCAATTGTCTTCAGGTGTAAGCTTTGCGCCATTTCGATGATATGTTCGGCAATCAGGTGACTGGTGCTGTTACTGGACAGCGTGCTAATAAACGATTTGTCGATCTTCAGGATATCGATATTCAACGCGGACAAATTATGCAGATTGGAATACCCCGTGCCAAAATCATCAAATGCCACTTCATAACCCGCCTTGCGGAACGCCTGGATTACGGGGGTCATTTTATGTACATCTATGAACCCACGCTCGGTCACTTCGACTTTAATTTGCTGGGCCGCCACGGAGTACTCACGATTTTTGTCGTTAATCAGAGCAATCAATCGGGATGAATGAAAGTCAGAAGCGGAAAGGTTAATCGAGATAGAAAGCTGAGGATGCGCCGAAAGAAAATACCCCAAATCGTTGAACACCTCTTCAACGACATAATCCGTGATCCGCTCAATCATTCCCTCTTTTTCAGCCAGTGGAATAAACTCCGTCGGGCTCATCACCTCGCCTTTACAGCCCGGCCAGCGCAGCAGAGCTTCAGCACCAACACATTGCCCATTCTTAATATCAATAATCGGCTGGTAATGCAGGCAAAGCTGACGTTTTTTGATCGCGCGTTTTAATAAGCGCCGGGGAGATAAGTATTCCTGGCGCGTGCGCCACCACATTAGCAGTATCAGGATGCTGCAGATAATCCCGAAGGGAATGGTTAATGCCGCCTCGTGATAGAAAATCTGACTTACGCGGTTGTCTGAGGTCGACACAATAATCGCAATTGGACGTTTTTCTGAATGCACGATGGTGTAGAAGCGATCGTCTTGTTGAAAGGTCGAGGCTTCACCGCGTATGAGCGGCGCGAATTGCGCAATATTTGCCGCTTCGCTGGCAGAGAAAAACGTATCTGTTACTGTGTCATACACGCCCCATGAGAGATCCGGATCATCTGACATGACTTCGCTGTAGGACAATGGATTGATGACTGCGACGTAGTTCCCGCGTTGCATGTACGTCATTCTGTAGCCAGCGAAAAAAGGGGTATCGCGGTAGTAATAGATGGAGATATCCGGCGTACGTTTATAATCGGCTGTCGGCATAATATAAGTAACAGGCGGCGCCATCGACGTAGAGCACAAAAAGTGATCGCCCTGCGCATAAATTAGCTCACTGATATATAAACGACCGCGAATAATATTTAGCATACTTTTCTGATGTGCCGGGGTACACATCTTACCCTGATACAACTGGGCCATATCACGCGCCAAATCAGCTTGTAGGATCACCAATTCTGTTTTATTTAACACCAGTTGAGCAAAAGAGCGGAGTTGGCTATGGGTTTCGGTCATCGCCCGGATGTGTGCAAACCATATCGCCAGCACCACGGGGAACAATACCACCATGAATGTTCCCAGGAACTTCAGCAGCTTGCGTCGCGCTCTGTGATTCATGTCAGCCCTATTTCCCTGTTTCGTATATGCCAGAACCCATCAAGGCAGGATGCTATAAACACCGACTGATTAAGTTGCATGAATCTATCAGTATTAGCAACAGACTTCTCTATGTAAAAGTCTGATAATAGTTGATGATGATATTATTTTTCCGTAAGGCAAACTTAAAGTCATGCTTATTTCATAACGTTATTATCCCCAAGGAGTAATTTTTTATGAGCATTATCCTGGCTGCGTTTAAGAAATTCATTAAAGTTTTTTAACGTTTAATTTAGGATAAATATAACAAGTAGATTAAATGCATGTTTAAAGCATGGTTATTTTTTATCAACCCTTCATTAAATAAAGCCACACATTTAGAGTGGTTTTAGCCCTACAAAAATAACGTCCAATAGTGGTGAACAAACGACCAGTTGTGATATAGTTCACAAAAATCATGTAACAGAAACAATGTTTCATTCATGTTATTGCCCGTCGATAGCCAGAGTATCACACCCTCGGTGAACACCCCCGCGCTGTCCTGGGCATCCAGACTTTCTGAGGACGTTTTTCATGGCGACAATAACAACTGGCGTGGTTCTTCTGCGGTGGCAACTACTCAGCGCGGTGCTGATGTTTTTAGCCAGTACGCTCAATATCCGTTTTCGTAAATCAGATTATATTGGCCTGGCCGTCATTAGCAGCGGTTTGGGGCTGGTTTTTGCCTGCTGGTTTGCGACTGGATTGCTCGGCATAACCCTGGTGGATATGTCCGCTATCTGGAAGAACATTGAAACCGTGATGGTTGACGTGATGAGCCACACACCGCCAGATTGGCCGATGGTGTTGAACTGATCGTAAGAAAGCGTCCGACTGAACCCAGGCTTCAGTCGGACGCTCATTTTTAGGTTAAGTGACCCGATTCAAGGCTATGAACTACCACTCCATACGGAAACCCGCGTTAACCTGCCAGTTCATATCAATGTCACCTCCCGCCGACCTTTCCAGATCAACATACAACCGGGAGTTATTGTTCTGAGTAAGATGGATATTGGTACCTATACCATAGTTGATCCAAGAGTCACTTCCTCCTTCACTCACTTTCAGTGAGGCATCTTTACCCCAAACGATAACATCACGATCGCCAGCAAACTCATGCAGCAAATCCAGCTTCACGTAAATATCGCTATCCGGGCGCGATTCAAACCGATAACCTCCGCGCAATCCGACACGACCAATAACGCTGTCTATATCGTTTTGACGGACTTTCAACCCACTACTGGTGGTATAACTGGCCTCATCCAGATAGGTATACACCAGCTGACCTTGCGGTTCGATAAAAGTAGAGTTTCCTAAGCTAAACTCGCGACCGTATTCTGCACTGGCACTGATTGACCATGTACTGCTATCTGCAAAGCCAGAGTTGCCGTATGTGTTCCTGTAATTGAAGTCACTTTCATGGCGGCTATATTTCAGCACCAAATCCAGGTAATCTAGTTTCTCTGGACGATTCCAGGCAACATAAAGTGAACCACCATAGCTCTTGTTATCGCCAGTACCATAAGTGAAGTCTGCATTGCCTCTCATGTAATGCGCGGCGATCCCTCGCGTCCAGACAGACTCCTCGCCTTCTTCTTTGTTGTCATAGCCGAGTTGCCAGAAGCTATACAAGTTTTTGAAGTAGCTCCCTGTATCACTCTCTATTTCACCACCTTTATAGCGGATCCACAGACCATTTTGCTGCTGGTCCTTGCGGAGTTCGCCTAAACGCTTATTCAGGCTGTCGATTTCAAGACGGGCAGTTGCCATGGCGTAGTTCAGCCCGGCATTGGCTATCACGGTGTTACTACCTGCGCTGGCTTTCGTCGAAACACCCGTGATATACCAGTTGGTTCCGTACTGGCTTTGCGGATCGCCTTCACGAATATCAGAACGCAGCAGCGGTTTATAGTCATACACATACTCGTTCGTAATATCGACTTTATCGTACGCTTCGAACGCCACATTACTTGCCGCATCGGCAACCCAGATGTCTTCCTTCAAATCAGTGAGCTTGTTAATATTCAACGCTTCAATCGCATGTGTACCGCCGGTACTACTTTTAACAACCTCAATGAAGTCACTACCGTTGCGTCGTTGCTCATCTGTTTTATTAGTATTGACATCAATTAGGAAAATACCGTTATTCCCTTTCAAATCATGAATTTTAACGGTTTCGTTGATACTCTGGTTGGTATGTAGATTAAAACCATGTAGGTTTACCGTGCCGCCGTCTTTTAGGGTGATGGCACTGATTTCCGCATCTTTACCATCGGGGATCCAGTGGGCATTATTCACCAACGTAAGATTGAGATCGCCGCTCCATTTCCCGATTTTTTCATCAAAGTAATTAGCTTCATGTCCATGCCAGTATGAATCTGCACCATTAAGCGTAATATTCATTTGGCTTGTATTAGAATAAAGCTTATCGCCAAAGTCGAGGTTACCTAATAGATTAACCTTGTTGCCTCCGGCCTGATTAATATTAACGACGCCACCGTCTTTAGCGCTGACCGCATCACTTTTTGATGACCCTTTCGGGTAGCCACTATTGTTCTCCAGGAGTTCTTTAAAGTTACTGGCGTAGGTATTAATGTATATATCGCCACCGTTTGCCGTAATGGTTGAGCCCGCACCCCGCGCATAAATTCCGTTATTGGCCAACGTTGCATCTTCACCCTGTTTGGTGTGCTCAACCTCAGAACGAATGTACACATTGCCGTTGACGGAAACATCAGCGCCATCGCCTGCATATAATGCAGTATTGTTATGTGTGTACTTAGAGCCAATCAGGAAATTATTTTTAAGACTAAAATTGTCGACGGTCACTTTGGTATCATTGCCCTCAGCGGACAACCCAAAGAAGGCTAATCCAGAACGGTGATCCTGCTGCGTGGTCCCACCAATATTGACGTTGTAATTACCAATATGATATTCACCGCCCTGATCACTCGTGATGTTGCCAATCTTGACCTCAAGACCGTTACCTTCACCTCGCACAGGATTATCAACTTTCACCGTAAAATCGTAGTTGTTGTCACCTGCTATCGTATCTTTGATGCTAATACCCGAACTTTCAGGATTATCACCGATGTAGTTTAACTCATAGTTTTTAGCAATTGCTCCGCCAGAATATAGCGCATTACTTATGCTCACTGACAATGCTAAAGGCAATATTACCTTAGCATTATTTTTCCATTGATACATATATAGACTCCGAAACACAAAAGAATATAGAAATATCAAAACGATTATCAAACCCTCACCAATAGAAAGAGATCGGAGAACAATACACTTGTATCAATGATGAATTGACAATCTCAGAGCATTATTTAATGCAAAATATTACGCTGTCAATATTTTGTGACTTATTAAGCACATAAATTTAAGATATTTTATTTGAATTTGATTACTATCAATATTATTATATGCATCTATTAAAATGTTAATTATCCACAGTATTTATATTTCGATTTTTTCTTGCAAAACATTCGATTAATACATATGAGAAAATCGTCAAAAACAAAAAGCCCCATATAAAATGGGGCTTTTGATTCATTACGATAAGAATCGTTTGGTCACGATTAGAACGGAATATCGTCGTCGAAATCCATCGGCGGCTCGTTAGACGGCGCAGCCGGAGCTGACTGTTGCGGACGAGACTGCGCGCCGCCGCTGAACTGGTTGCCACCCTGCGGCTGCTGAGGTTGACCCCAACCGCCCTGCTGCTGACCGCCACCTGCCGGAGCACCACCACCCTGACGACCACCCAGCATTTGCATGGTGCCGCCAACGTTAACCACAACTTCTGTGGTGTACTTTTCTACGCCGGACTGATCGGTCCATTTGCGGGTACGCAACTGACCTTCGATATAGACCTGAGAACCTTTACGCAGATATTCGCTGGCCACTTCCGCCAGTTTGCCAAACAGCACAACACGGTGCCATTCAGTCTGCTCTTTCATTTCACCGGTCGCTTTATCACGCCAGGATTCGGAAGTAGCCAGCGTAATGTTGGCAACTGCGCCACCATTCGGCATATAGCGTACTTCCGGGTCCTGGCCCAGATTACCGACGAGAATCACCTTGTTTACGCCTCTGCTGGCCATGATCGTGTCTCCTGAAAAACGTTACTGAATAAGTGTAAGCGCGGGATTGTAGCATTTCCAATAGCGCTTTTACTACGTTGCGAAGTTGATTCCAGTAAACAACCCCAGCCAGACATTGTTGCACAGACGTCTGCGTTTTGCATTCCAATACTGTATATCCATTCAGGTCAGGTTGTGTCATAATTAACCGTTTGTGATCGCCGGTAGCACCATGCAGCCAGGCAAAAAAGCGTTTAATCCGGGAAAGATGAATGGATAAGATCGAAGTTCGGGGCGCCCGCACCCATAATCTCAAAAACATCAACCTCGTCATCCCGCGCGACAAGCTGATTGTCGTCACCGGGCTTTCGGGCTCAGGCAAATCTTCGCTCGCTTTCGACACCTTATATGCCGAAGGGCAGCGTCGTTACGTTGAATCCCTTTCCGCGTACGCGCGTCAATTTCTGTCGCTGATGGAAAAACCGGACGTCGACCACATTGAGGGGCTCTCTCCTGCCATCTCAATTGAACAAAAATCGACGTCCCATAACCCGCGATCCACGGTAGGTACAATTACCGAAATTCACGACTATCTGCGTCTGCTGTTTGCCCGCGTTGGCGAGCCGCGCTGTCCGGATCACGACGTTCCCCTGGCAGCCCAGACCGTAAGCCAGATGGTGGATAACGTCTTGTCGCAGCCGGAAGGTAAGCGTCTGATGCTGCTGGCACCGGTGATTAAAGAGCGTAAAGGCGAGCACACCAAAACGCTGGAAAACCTGGCAGGCCAGGGCTATATCCGCGCCCGTATCGACGGTGAAGTGTGTGACCTTTCCGATCCGCCCAAGCTTGAGCTGCAAAAGAAACACACCATTGAAGTGGTGATTGACCGCTTTAAAGTCCGTGACGATCTCACCCAACGACTGGCGGAATCCTTTGAAACCGCGCTGGAACTGTCCGGCGGTACGGCGGTGGTCGCCGATATGGACGACCCGAAAGCGGAAGAGCTGCTGTTCTCCGCCAACTTCGCCTGCCCTATCTGCGGCTATAGCATGCGCGAACTGGAACCGCGGCTGTTCTCGTTTAACAACCCAGCGGGCGCGTGTCCAACCTGTGACGGTCTCGGCGTGCAGCAGTATTTCGATCCTGATCGGGTGATCCAAAACCCGGAACTGTCGCTAGCCGGTGGCGCTATCCGCGGCTGGGATCGCCGTAACTTCTATTACTTCCAGATGCTTAAGTCTCTGGCAGAACACTATAAGTTCGATGTCGAAGCCCCGTGGGCCAGCCTCAACCCTACCGTGCATAAAGTGGTGCTGTACGGTTCCGGTAAAGAGAATATCGAATTTAAATACATGAACGATCGCGGTGATACATCCGTACGCCGCCATCCGTTCGAAGGCGTATTGCACAATATGGAGCGCCGCTATAAAGAGACGGAATCCAGTGCGGTACGTGAAGAATTAGCCAAGTTCATCAGTAACCGTCCTTGCGCCAGCTGTGAAGGGACGCGTTTACGCCGGGAAGCCCGTCACGTATTTGTTGAAAATACGCCGCTGCCTGCGATTTCTGACATGAGCATCGGTCATGCAATGGATTTCTTCAACAATCTGAAGCTTGCGGGTCAGCGGGCGAAGATTGCCGAGAAAATTCTTAAAGAGATTGGCGATCGTCTGAAGTTCCTGGTCAACGTCGGTCTCAACTACCTGACGCTATCGCGGTCGGCGGAAACGCTCTCCGGCGGTGAGGCTCAGCGTATTCGTCTGGCAAGCCAGATCGGCGCGGGTCTGGTCGGTGTAATGTACGTGCTGGATGAACCGTCTATCGGTTTGCATCAGCGCGATAACGAGCGCCTGCTGGGTACGCTTATCCACCTGCGTAATCTGGGTAATACCGTCATTGTGGTCGAGCACGATGAAGATGCGATTCGTGCCGCTGACCACGTTATCGATATCGGCCCGGGCGCGGGTGTTCACGGCGGCCAGGTCGTCGCCGAAGGGACGCTCGACGACATCATGGCTGTGCCTGAGTCGCTAACCGGCCAGTACATGAGCGGTAAACGCAAGATTGAAGTGCCTAAACAACGCGTTGCGGCTGACCCAGAGAAAGTGCTGAAGCTCACCGGCGCACGCGGCAATAACCTGAAAGATGTCACCCTGACGCTGCCGGTAGGTTTATTTACCTGCATTACCGGTGTTTCCGGTTCGGGTAAATCGACGCTGATTAATGACACTCTGTTCCCGATTGCGCAGACGGCGCTGAACGGTGCGACGCTGGCTGAACCTGCGCCGTATCGCGACGTTCAGGGCCTGGAACATTTCGACAAAGTGATCGACATTGACCAAAGCCCGATTGGCCGTACGCCGCGTTCTAACCCGGCAACCTACACCGGTGTGTTTACGCCAGTGCGCGAACTGTTTGCCGGCGTGCCGGAGTCACGTGCACGCGGTTACACGCCTGGGCGTTTCAGTTTTAACGTCCGCGGCGGGCGCTGTGAAGCCTGTCAGGGCGACGGCGTGATCAAAGTCGAGATGCACTTCCTGCCGGATATCTACGTGCCGTGCGATCAGTGCAAAGGCAAGCGCTATAACCGCGAAACGTTAGAAATTAAGTACAAAGGCAAGACTATCCACGAAGTGCTGGATATGACGATTGAAGAAGCACGTGAGTTCTTCGATGCCGTTCCGGCGCTGGCGCGTAAGCTGCAAACGCTGATGGACGTTGGCCTGACGTACATTCGACTGGGTCAGTCCGCTACCACGCTCTCGGGCGGTGAAGCACAGCGCGTGAAGCTGGCGCGCGAACTGTCCAAACGCGGTACCGGGCAAACGCTGTATATTCTCGATGAGCCGACCACCGGTCTGCATTTTGCGGATATTCAGCAACTGTTGGACGTGCTGCATCAGCTTCGGGATCAGGGCAACACCATCGTGGTGATTGAGCACAATCTGGATGTGATTAAGACCGCAGACTGGATTGTCGATCTCGGTCCGGAAGGCGGCAGCGGCGGCGGCGAAATCCTTGTCTCCGGCACACCAGAAACGGTCGCTGAGTGTGAAGCCTCACACACGGCCCGCTTCCTCAAACCGCTGTTGTAATTACGCAACACTTGTCTGGCCTACAGAATATGCATAAAGCCTGTAGGCCGGATAAGGCGCTTGCGCCGCATCCGGCAACCGTTGTGCCTGATAGCGCTACGCTTATCAGGCCTACAAAACTACAGACCAGGCATAAAACTTGTACGCCGGATAAGGCGCTTGCGCCGCATCCGGCAACGGTTGTGCCTGATGCGCTGCGCTTATCAGGCCTACGAAACTACAGACCAGGCATAAATCTTGTACGCCGGATAAGGCGCTTGCGCCGCAGCCGGCAACCGTTGTGCCTGATGGCACTGCGCTTATCAGCGCCTACGAAACTACAGACCAGGCATAAAGCTTGTACGCCGGATAAAGCGCTTACACCGCATCCGGCTACGGTTGTGCCTGATGGCACTGCGCTTATCAGCGTCTACGAAACTACAGACCAGGCATAAATCTTGTAGGCCGGATAAGGTGCTTGCGCCGCATCCGGCAACCGTTGTGCCTGATGGCGCTACGCTTATCAGGCCTACAAAACTACAGACCAGGCATAAATCTTGTACGCCGGATAAGGTGCTTGCGCCGCATCCGGCAACCGTTGTGCCTGATGGCACTGCGCTTATCAGCGCCTACGAAACTACAGACCAGGCATAAATCTTGTA